>JBBSKN010000053.1:0-26557 GCA_038256265.1 Phormidesmidales cyanobacterium | reverse complement strand
TCTTTGACCATCCGTTTCCTGACCTCTTTGAGTCTGTCTTGAGTACTTTTACAGAGTTACCTATGCCTAGACGGGCTACTTCGTCACAACAGCCCCATCCCTGGTACGGACAACCTGTCCCGGCTTAAGTTGATACCCCAGTCTGGGCAAGTTTCTCCATGACAACAAGATTTGATAGCACTCAACATCCAGAATTTTGCCCCCATCCCTGGTTCGATCACCAAGCTAGAAAAGCGATATGCTAAGGCTGCTTTTAATCATGGGCAGGATGATGGCACGGCAGCGGGTATTTTCGGGCACCCCTTGGGAGGAGAAGGTCGGCTACTGCCGGGCGATGCGGGTAGGCCAGCAGATCTTTGTCTCGGGCACCTCCCCCAGTGACGGGCAGGGGGGCACCTTTGCCCCCGGAGACGCCTACGCCCAGACCCAGCGCTGCTTTGAGATCATTCAGCAGGCCCTGGCAGAACTGGGGGCCGACCTCAGCGACGTGGTCAAAACCCGCATCTACGTCACCGATATGAGCCGCTGGGAAGAGATTGCCCGGGCTCACCAAGAGCGCTTTGCCGACCACCCCCCCTGCAACACCACCGTGGAAATCCCGGCGCTGATCAACCCCGACATGCTGGTCGAGATTGAGGTCGAAGTGCTGTGTGAGGTTGCCCCAGCCCCAGCTTCCCCACCCCAGAGGATGATTCTAGGTCGCCCCGTTCAATCCGCTTCTTTTCCGCCCATGACGGGCACAGATTTAGATGAGGGCTGCTTAGATTAACCGGCGTTGGGGTCCCCAAGGTCTACTCGTCGTAGGCCACCGGAATCTGCCCCTGGGCGGCGGCTTCTACCAGATGGTGGTAATCGCGCTCGTTTTGGTCGGCGTAGGCTTCGGCAAAGGTGACCATGGCTCTGGCTAGGGCGTTGCCTTTGCCCACGTAGCCCGCTAGCATGGCGGCGTCGCCCGACTTGGCGTGGGCCAGGGCTAAGGCCCAGCCGCAGAGGGCACAGTAGTCGGGCAGGTTCGCTGGCTGAAACTTGCCCGGGTCGAGCTTAAAGCCGCCCTTCATATCGCGCAGCTGGCGCAGGTAGTAGTGGGTGCCGCCGACTTCGCCCCAGCCTAGAAAAATATCGGGGGATCCCTGAATCAGCCGCTGGCCAATCACTACCCGCCGGCCCTGGTGGTCGTCGGGCAGGCGATAGTCGCCAGGCGCTGCGACGTAGGGGGCCAGCACCGACGGCTGGGCCTCTTTGATCTGAAGAAACAGAGGGTCGCTGGCGTCTTTGCCCTCCAGGTAAGCCACCCAGCAGCGGGTGCCGACACTGCCTACCCCAACCACCCGCCGGGCCACGTCGAGCAGCCGATAGCGAGACAGCAAAAAGCGGCGATCGCCGCTGAGGGAGGCAACATAGCTCTCTAGCAGCGTTTCGATGGCAGCGGCCACGGTGGACCCTTCACCCAGGGTTTCGGCCCGCACCACCAGCGGCGGCGCTTCGATGATGTGGTGGCGATCGTCCACCAGATCGGTCATCCGGTCGAGCACCTGTAAGTGGTTGCGCTCTCGGGCTTTGTCTAGCATGCGCTGGGTATATTTCTCGGCGCTGTTGGGCAGCTTTTGCAGCAGGGCTTCATCGGTAATGGTGTCGTACCACAGATCGAGATAGCCCATGTCGGCGTAGACCTGCATGTGCTCTGCGTAAGACTCTACGGTGGCGAGCACGGCCGCTTGGCTGAGTTGCTGGTCACCATTCAAATGACGCCCCGCCACCACAGCACTGGTGACGAGGCGTTTTAAATCCCACTCCCAGGGGGCGGGGTAAGTTTCGTCAAAATCGTTGATGGCAAACACCAGGGTGCGCTCGGCGGAAGCAAACACGCCAAAGTTAGACACGTGCATGTCGCCGCAGGCCTGCACATGGAGGCCCGTGGCGGGGGCAGCCGCGATATCGGCCACCATCGCCGCCGCCGCGCCGCGCAAATAGGTAAAGGGAGAGGCCAGCATCCGCCCGTGGCGAATGGGTACTAGCTCTGGCACACAAGTGCTGGCCTGGGCCTTAAGAATTTCAACCGGGTCGAGCCGATTTGGGGGTGGCTCGTAGACCCCCAGCTCAGACCGCTTGATCCGCTGCCGCAGGGCTTTGCCCGCTGCCTTGCGATCGCCCACCAACTGATGGTTTGGAACCGAGATCTCAGCAGCAGGAGGAGTGATTGGGGGGGTAGCTGCGGCCATGGGCAAGCAAAATCAAGGAGGTCAGCCTGTAGGGTACCACTGCGGGCTGGCTACACCTCTGTTTTATAGAAAAACGGAGGGCACGGGAACCAGGTAAAACCCCTTCCTTCAGGTTGGGGATACAGAATGGTTCCCGCGCCGCCGCAAGGCGGCAGAGTAACAAATAGCACATGGATCGTGGTAAAATATGGTACAGGCGAACTATAGTTGTGCTGATCAACAAAGCCTACAAATTCAGGATCTACCCGAACCAGGGGCAGGAGCAATTCTTTGCTCACCACTTCGGCTGTGTGCGTTTCGTCTACAACAAAATGCTGGCTCTGTTCGCGGAGACGCGCCAGTTCAACAAAAACGAATACAAGGTGATGCTGCCACCGCTAAAGCGGCAATTCGAGTGGTTGAAATACCCGAACTCGCAGTCGCTCCAAAGCGCGGTAGACAACTTGGCTTCGGCCATTAGTCGATGGCGTAAAGGGCTGGGTGGGTTCCCGGTGTTTAAGAGGAAGCATCTCAAAAATAGCTTTGAGGTGAATCAAAACTGGTTTGTGGACGAAGTAGGGAAACTCCATATTCCTAAACTGGCTAGCGGCATTAAGGTGGTATGGCACAGGCCTCTGGGGGAGCACAACAAACAGCGCTACCCCTACAAGGTCAACAACATCGTCATTTCGCGCAGCCCGTCCGGCAAGTGCTGGGCGTCGTTCTCCTGCGTGGTAGAGGTGCCTGACCCGGTGATCAACCCCGTCCAAGACATGGTGGGGGTTGATAGCGGGCTGAAGGACTTGGTCGTTGGCGTCAACCAGAAAGGTTTCGTCAAGTACCAGGTCACGGCACCCCGCTATTTTCGCCAGGCCGAGGCGCGGATTTCGCGGCTCCAGCAGGTTTTGGCGACCAAGGAAAAAGGCAGTAACAACGGGAGGAAGGTAAAGAGAAAGCTGGCCATCGCCTATGAGCGAGTGGCCTTTAAGCGGGCTGACCTGGCCCATAAAATCAGTTACCAACTCACCCAGGAAAACCAACTGGTGGGATTGGAAACGCTGAACATTCAAGGCATGCTGAGAAATCACTGCCTCGCTAAGTCCGTTTCGGATGCGGCTATCCGAGCGCTGCACGTCTACACCACCTACAAAGGGGCATGGTACGGGGCTGTCGTTCAATTCATTGAGCGCTGGTTCCCGTCCACTAAGCGTTGCTGGGATTGTGGGTCATTGAACGACAATTTGACGCTCAGTGACCGAGAGTGGGTGTGTCCATCGTGCGGCAGGCATCATGTTCGAGACGTAACTGCTGCATGGAATATCCTGCAAGAAGCGGTTCGTCTTCTACCGGGGAGTCCGGAACAAAGCCCCTAACCGGGGTAGAAGCCTCGCCCTTCTAAGGCGGGGTACAGCTCACAGAGATCTCATAGAGAGACTTTCCTCGGCCTGACCAGCCGGCAGATCAACAGCGGCCTGAAACGCATCCCAGGCCAGAATGTCTTGCAACAGCGCCCGGTAGCCCGCCACGTTGGGGTGCAGCCCGTCGGTAGAAATCAACGGTAGCCACCAGAGCTCACCCCGACCCAGCCACAGGTTGAGTACATCCAGATAGGGAATGTTGTGGCTGGTGCAGGCCAGGCGGGTGGCCTCGCGGTAGTGCTGCTGGTCGCTGTGGGCGTAGTACAACACCTCTGAGAACGGCATCGCCTGCTCGTTTACCGGGGTCATGCCCACAAACAACACCGGGCACAGCTGCCGCGCCTGGTTGAGCAGGTCGTCGAGGTCGGCCTGAAATTCGTCAAAACTGGTGCGGTGGCGGCCTAGGGGGTTGCCCACCCGCGCCGAATCGTTCATGCCCACTGACAAAATCAGCAGCTCAGGCAGGCGGTTGCGCAGCTCACCCCGATAGCGAAATTCCTGATCGAGGCGCTGTTTTACCTGGCTCACCCCGTCGCCGCGCACCCCCAGGTTGTAGAACACAGCGCCGGGGCGACCTGGCGCCATCGTTAGACGGCGCAGGCGCTCGACCCAGCCGCCACCTTCGGGGTCGCCAAAACCATAGACCAGGCTATCGCCGATCACCAATACTTTTTGGGGATGGGTTTGTTTGAAGGTAATCCCTGGAGCCGGGCCAAGGTGGGAAGCAAGCATAGGGCAATGTAGAAGTTAGTCGCTAGTGGGCCAGTGTTTTTCCCGGTATGTTTTTCCCGGTATGTTTTAAATTGTTTACATATTACCCCCTAGGGTGCCCAGTGCCGGAGATGGTCTTTACCCCGGCGATAAAATCCCGGCGATAAAAAAGGGTGACAAAAAAGGGAGATCACGTCAGGCTCAAACCCTTGGCTTTGCCGTAGGCTGTAGGGAGTCCCACTGGCTATACCGACCCTGGCCATTTCAGGCAACAGCCATTAGCCAAACTTAGCCAAACATTGAGCAGAACCATGGAGTACGGTCTAGCAAACGGTAGCGACTTAGGGTGCGAATCTGGGCTCGAACCCACCCCCAAAAGCTGGCTGACCCGCTGGTGGGAAAGCTTGAGCTCGATCGCTAAGTCTGTCCTGGTGCTGCTGGCGACGCCACTGCTGTTGCTCAACGTCTGGGCGGTATCCATTATCTTTGGCTATTTCCGCTCGATCTTGGTGACGGTGCTAATTGCTGCCCTGCTGGCTTTTTTGCTCAGCTACCCCATGGCCCGGCTCGAAAAATTTGGCCTTAGGCGTGGTCTGGCGGCCACCCTGGTGCTGGTGCTGGCGCTGGTTAGCGTTTCGGCCCTGGCCATTACCGTGCTGCCCTTTGTGATTGACCAGGGCCAGCAGCTGGTGGTGCGCCTGCCCGACTGGTTTGACTCGGGCAAAACCCAGCTAATGATGCTCGACGGTCAGATGGCCGAGTGGGGCTGGCCCATCAACCTCGACGGGCTGATTACCCAGACCAGCGATCGCCTCAAGCGCGAGATTCAATCCATTGCCGGGGAGGCGCTCAACCTCACTATCAACGTGGCGGTGTTCACCGCCAACAAGCTGCTCGACGTGGTGCTCACCATTGTGCTCACCTTCTACCTGCTGCAGCACGGCGAAGAGGTCTGGGGCGGCGTGGTCAGCCTGCTGCCGGGGCAGCTTCAACGGCCCTTTTCTGACACCCTGCGCCAGAGTTTTCGCAACTACTTTCTGGGCCAGTTTATTGTGGCCAGTTGCTTTGGCACTGCCCTAACGATCATTTTCGGGCTGCTCAATGTGCCCTTTGGCTCGCTGTTTGGCCTCACCGTTGGCCTGCTGGCCCTGGTGCCATTTGGCGGCACCGTCGGGGTGATTATCGTCACCCTGCTGGTGGCGCTGCGAGACATTAAAATCGCCATTCCCATGCTGGTGGCGGCGGTCATTGTGCAGCAGCTGGTCGAAAACGGCATTGCCCCCCGAGTGCTGGGCAGCGTCACGGGGCTCAACCCCTTCTGGGTGTTTATTGCGATTTTGTCGGGGGCTAGGGTGGGCGGCCTGCTGGGGGTGATTGTGGCCGTGCCCGCCGCCGTCATTATAAAAGAAGCGCTGGTGGCCCTGCGCCAGGCTCAGCAACAGGCCCCGGTCGCTGCTCCCGCTCCAGCTCAGGCCGCTGCCCTGCCCTAGATTGTGCCCCGGCGGCCATTGGGCATGACCGTAGACCAGTTGGTGCGGGCCGAGGCCAGCTGATCGTCAGAGATCAGCGCCCCGGTCAGGTCGGCCCCGCAGAGGTTGGCCCCGCGCAGGTTGGCGTTTGAGAGACAGGCTCGGGCCAGGTTAGCGCCCCGCAGGTCGGCCCCCTCTAGGTTGGCGTAGTGGAAGTAGGCCTTAACCAGCTTGGCATTGCGTAGGGTAGCCCGGTTGAGATTGGCGCGGCCAAAGTTGGCGTTGCTCAGGTCAGAGCCCTGGAAGTTGGCGCTGGGCAGCTTTGACTGGTTAAAGTTGATCTCCACCAGCAGGGTGCGCTGCAAGTCGAGATCTTTGAACGCCTGTAGCGAAAAGTCGCGGCGACCCTTGGTGTATTTTTGTTTGACGTCGTCAGAAGATAGGGTAGTGGCGGCAGCGGCTTTGGCTAACGGCGTAGGCGATCCGTTGCGGGCCGGCACCAGGGGGGTGCTCTTTGGGCCCGACTGCGATCGCTCGCGCCGGGCGCGAATCGCCGCCGCCATGCGAGACGACGGCGACCCGCCAGAATAGCTCATGCCTGGGATAGGTGGGGAACCGCTGGCTGGCCCGCTGCCGTTGGTGTATCCGCCGGTGGGTGGGCCGCTTGCGGTGGGAAAGGCCATATTCTGGGCCAGACCTTCCATGTAGGGCTCGAGGTCTAGATCTCGATGGATCGATTCCACCGTTTGGTAGCGGTGCTTCACCGAGATTTCCAGCATTTTTTGCAGCACTTTGGCGAAGTGATCGCTGATGTGTACTTGCCCCCGCCAGAGGAGCTCTCCAGTGTTGGGGTCGTAGCTCATGTCTTTGGGGGCTTTAGCCGACAGCAGGTAAATGCAGGTCACCCCCAGGGCGTAAATATCGCTGGCGTATACCGGCCGCATGGCCATTTGCTCGGGCGGCGCGTAGCCGGGGGTGCCAATGGCATAGGCGGTGAGGGCGGTTTGGTCAGAGCTCGCCGCCAAGGCAGGGTTGACTTTATCCTTTACGGCACCAAAGTCAATCAGCACCAGTTTTTTATCCTGGTCGCGGCGAATGATGTTGGCAGGTTTAATGTCGCGGTGAATCACGTGGTTGTCGTGGACATACTGCACCATCGACAAAATCTCGCACAGAAACTGCTTCACCCCGGCTTCAGTAAAGGGGCCGCCGCGCTTGACCTCCTGCTGTAGGGTAAGGCCGTTGATATATTCCTGCACCAGAAAAAACTCCTGCTCGCTCTCAAAGTAGTCGAGCAGGCGAGGTAGCTGAGGATGGTTACCAATCATGCCGAGAATCTTGGCTTCTCGTTTAAATAAATCCCGCGCCATTTCGAGAATGTGGGGCGCTTCGGTAGAGGGACGCAGCTGCTTGATCACGCAGGGAGGCTTGCCGGGCAGGAGCTCGTCGCGGGCCAAAAAGGTGGCCCCAAAGCCACCCCGCCCCAGGGCGCGAATCATTCGGTAGCGGCCCCGCAGCAGTAGCTCGGCCCCACAGCACTGACAATGGCTCACCGTGGGGGAATTTTTGGGCTTTGAACAGTCAGGGTTGATGCAGTAGCTCATGCGGCCCAGGGTTGTGGGTATCTAGAAACAGCCCGCAGACCGCTTCTAGGATTGGGTTAGCCAGTAGCAGGGCAGTTGACCAGGGCAGCCATAGTGTCGCAATCATGCGGGTTGTGAAGACTACACCGATTCGGTAATGCCACATTACCCCAATTGTTCCCTGTTTCAGAGAGGGGCTATAGCATTCACCCAAGGGATATATACATTGTCTAAAAATTGAGGGAAATGTAAAAAGTCCGTAAATCTCTGTCCGCAATTCCCATATAGGGCTAAGGGCGGGCGGGGGCGCTTGGGTAGATGCAAGGCCCACAGGGTAGAATGTTTGGGCGATAAACCACAGCGTTCTAAACTTTCTAGCGATTCTTTCTAGCGATTTAAAGCAGCTCCACCATGCGCATATCCCTCAATTGGCTCAATGAATACGTCAATGTCCAGCTTTCGCCCGAAGCCTTGGCCGCTGCCTTAACCATGGCTGGGTTTGAGGTCGAAGACATTGAGGATCGGCGTACCTGGGCCGATGGCGTAGTGGTGGGCCGAGTGGTAGAACGCATCCCCCACCCCGATGCCGACAAGCTCAGCGTCTGTCAGGTGGATATTGGTCAGCCCGATAGGTCAACTATAGTGTGCGGAGCTGCCAATGTGCGGGCCGACATCTACGTGGCGGTGGCCACCGTAGACACCTATCTACCGGTGGTCGATTTGACGATTAAGCCGCGCCAGCTGCGGGGGGTGCCCTCGGCGGGCATGATTTGCTCCCTGGCTGAGCTAGGGTTGGCCAAGGATGCTGAAGGCATCCATATTTTTGGGGCTGACTCCTTGGCGGTGGGGCAGGATGTGCGCCCGCTGTTGGGTCTAGACGATGTAATTTTGGATGTGACCTCGACCGCCAACCGAGCCGACGCCCTGAGCCTAGTGGGCATTGCCCGCGAGGTAGCGGCGATTACCGGAGAGACGCTGCACCTGCCTGTGATCAAAGCTCCGGTCATACCCGGAAGCTCAGCAGCTCCGGCGATTGCCCTCAGCGATGAGAAAGCCTGCCCAATCTACATCGGCACCGTGTTGGAGAATATTGCTCTCGGCCCTTCGCCTCTGTGGTTGCAGCAGCGGCTCCAGGCGGCGGGAACCCGCCCAATCAACAACGTGGTAGATATTACAAACTATGTGTTGCTGGAGTGGGGCCAGCCGCTCCACGCCTTTGACCGCGATCGCCTGCTCTCTATCGGCGAGAGTCTAGCCCTTGGAGTTCGCTATGCCCGGCCCGACGAAACTCTAGTCACCCTAGACAGCCAAGCCCGCCATCTCGCCCCCGAGACACTGCTGATTACCGCCAACGACCAACCCGTTGCCCTGGCGGGAGTGATGGGCGGCGAGGCCACCGAGGTGCACGATGGCACCCAGGCGGTGGTGCTAGAGGCGGCTTTCTTTGACGCGGCGGCGATTCGTAGGTCGGGCCGCAGCCAGGGATTGCGCACTGAGGCCTCGGCCCGCTACGAGCGCGGGGTAAACCCGGCCGAGCTGAAGCTGGCCTGCGATCGCGCCCTGCAACTTCTCCAAGAGCTAGCCGGGGCCACCGTTGTGGCCCAAACCACTGGCACCACCGCCCTCGGGGCCACCCTTCCCGAGCGAGTGATTACCCTGCGGCTGAGCCGGGTGACCCAACTGCTGGGGCAGGTGACCAACCTGGGCGACAGCCCCCAAGACCTGCCCCAAACCACCGTGCAAACGCTGCTAGAAACCCTTGGCTGCACGGTAGCCCCCAGCGCTGACCCCAACCTGTGGGCGGTGACGGTGCCCCCCTACCGCTACCGTGACCTAGAGCGCGAGGTCGATTTAATTGAAGAAATTGCTCGCCTCTACGGCTACAACCACTTCGCCGACACCTTGCCCCAGCGGGCTGTGGGCGGCTACCTATCCCTAGAGGCGGCCCTTAGCCGCCAGGTGCGGGCTACCCTGCGGGCGGCGGGGCTGACGGAGCTGCTGCACTATTCACTGACTAAACCGATCTCAGACCGCCAGGTGACCCTGGCCAACCCCCTGTTCCCAGAGTATTCTGCCCTGCGGCAAGACCTGGTGGATGGGCTAATTGACGCCTACGCCTTTAATCTCAACCAGGGCAACGGCCCTCTGAATGGCTTCGAAATCGGCCATATCTTTTGGCAAGACGACGAGGGCATCCATGAGGCCCAGGCCCTCGGGGGCATTGTCGGCGGCGACGGTAGGTCGAGTCAGTGGGTCACCAGCGGTCAAGACCAGCCCCTCACCTGGTATGAGGCCAAGGGCCTGCTCGATAATGTATTTAACCGTCTAGGTCTAACGGTTGACTATCGCGCCGACAGCAGTGACCCGCGCTTTCACCCAGGGCGCACGGCATCGCTGTGGGTGCGGGGGCGGCTAGAGCTGGGTCGGTTTGGCCAGCTGCACCCACAGCTGCGGCAGCAGCGCCAGCTGCCAGAGGCAGTGTATGTGTTTCAGCTCAACTGGGCCGCGCTGGAAACCTGCCTGGTGCCGGGGTTGCAAAAGTCAGCGAAGTTTAAGGTTTACTCAACCTTTCCAGCCAGCGATCGCGACCTGGCCTTCTACGCTCCGGTGGAGGTTTCCGTGGCCGACTTGCAAGCGGCCATGGGCAAGGCCGGGGGCAAGCTGCTAGAGTCTGTGGCTCTGTTTGACGAATACCGGGGCGAGAGCGTACCAGCGGGGCAGCGCAGCCTGGCCTTTCGGCTGGTGTACCGTTCGCTCGACCAGACCCTCACCGATGACACCGTAGACCCCGTACACCAAAAAGTGCGGGCCACCCTAGAAAAACAGTTTGGGGTGGCGCTGCGCAGCTAGCCTTGATTAAGGAGATTTCCAGCTGTAGGGTGGGCACTGTCCACCATTGGGAAACTATGTTCCAGAAGTCGCCTAAGCAGCTCAGCTGCTGACCACCAGCCAAACATAGGCTAGGGCACCCAGGGCTGTCATCCCCGCCAGGGCATCGCCCTGGCGAGCAAGAAATGCCTGAAAGATCGCCCAGGAGTCGCGCAATAGCTGTCGCCGAGTTTGGCCCAGCTCGACCATCAGCGCCTTGACCTGGGCGTTGACTTCTTTATTGGTCAGCTCGTTACGGCGGTAGGCGGCTTCTAGCTGATCTAGCTTGCGCCAGTAGTCTCGTGTGGCACCGATTAAGTCAGGCAGCATCTGTTAACTTTTGTGACTGTGTTATTGACAGTCTAACGCTCCGCCCCTTTTGAAGTGTCTGCACAGCGGCATAGGGTGGGCCTACACTTTATGTAGATGTACCTCTCGTCCGCTGGAGAGGTCTGTTCAGCCCTATTTCACTAGTTGTTACGCCATGTTTGCCACCACTGCCCCACCGCTGCCGGTCAACCGCGATCGCATTCGCCCTGCCATTCAAGCGCTCCAAGACCAGCTGGTGGCTTGGCGGCGAGGCATTCACCAGCGGCCTGAGCTGGGGTTTAAAGAATGGCTCACCGCCGACTTGATCTGCGCTCAGCTCAGCGAGTGGGGCATTGGCTACCAGCGCAACATCGCTAAAACCGGCGTGGCGGCTGTGATCGAGGGTACGCGACCGGGGCCGGTGCTGGGCATTCGCGCCGACATGGATGCCCTGCCCATTCAAGAAGAAAACGCCGTGCCCTACTGTTCGCAACACGACGGGGTGATGCACGCCTGCGGTCACGACGGCCACGTGGCGATCGCCCTGGGCACCGCCCATTACCTGGCCCACCACCGCGACAGCTTCGCAGGCACCGTCAAAATCATCTTCCAGCCCGCTGAAGAGGGGCCGGGGGGGGCCAAACCCATGATTGAAGCTGGGGTGCTCACCAACCCTGACGTGGATGCCATGATTGGCCTGCACCTGTGGAACAACCTGCCCCTGGGCACCGTGGGCGTGCGCGCCGGGGCGCTGATGGCGGCGTCAGAATTTTTTACCTGCACGGTGCAGGGCAAGGGGGGCCACGGCGCGCTGCCCCACCAAACGGTAGATTCGGTCGTGGTGGGGGCGCAGATCGTCAACGCGCTGCAAACCATTGTGGCCCGCAACATTGACCCCACCAAGGCGGCGGTGGTGACGGTGGGCAAATTTCACGCCGGGACGGCCCAAAACGTGATTGCCGACCGGGCGACCCTCAGCGGCACCGTGCGCTACTTTGACCCCGCCTACGCCGACTACTTTGCCCCCCGCATGGAGCAGATCATTGCGGGGGTTTGCCAAAGCCAGGGGGCCAGCTACAGCTTTGACTACAAGGCGCTGTACCCACCCGTGATCAACAACGCCGAGGTGGCAGATCTGGTGCGATCAGTGGCGCTGTCGGTGGTGGAGACCCCCGCCGGGGTGGTGCCCGACTGTCACACCATGGGCGGCGAAGATATGGCCTTTTTCTTACAGGAAGTGCCGGGGTGCTACTTTTTCTTGGGCTCGGCCAACGCCGACAAGGCCCTGGCCTACCCACACCACCATCCCCGGTTTGATTTTGATGAGACCGCCCTGGGGCTGGGGGTGGAGATGTTTGTGCGCTGTGTGGAGGCGTTTTTTGGGACGTGAGGAGGTGAGGAGGTGAGCGACTGGACGCTGTGAGGTTAAGTTCTTTGCGGCGGCGGGGTGGCGCGGGCGGCAGAGTTGCTATCCTTGGCGGTGAGATAGAGAGGATTTTGCAATGGGGCAGGGGATGCGGCCGTTTAGGGGGCTGGTGCTGGGGGCGATCGCCCTAGCAATCAGCATTGTATTGACCCAGGGAATGCCTGTGGGCGTTGGGGAGAACACGCCAGAGGCGCTCGCCCAAAACAATGCTCCACCGCCTGCCCTGGCCCCGGCTTTGCCCATGGTCAGCGGTAGTTTTGCAGATCCCCAGGGCCGGTTTCAAATCGGCATTTTAGACGGCTATAGCGTCAGCTCGGCGGGGGGGAGTCCGCTGTTTCAGGCGACGGATGGCAGTTTGGCCTACACCGTAGCCGTAGCGCCTCTGCCTACAGCTACGACGCCTGACGCGGCCCTGATTGCAGCGGCAAAAAGCACCTTTGGGGCTGGGGAGGGCTTTGTAGCCGGCGACGACGTGCAGTCTATTCCCGGCAGCGGCATGCGGATTAACTGGTCGGGTCGCCTCAGCCAAGGGGCGGCACCGCCCCAGCCAATTACCGGCAAGATCTTTGCCCGGCAGCGCGGGAATGAGGTGTTTTTGCTGTTGGTGGCGGCCACCAGCGCCGCCGAACCTCAGCTCGCTGACGCCATCACCGCCCTGACTGGGACGCTGACGGTGCCGTAGGCTACAGTAGCCTTAGTTAAAGGGTTAAGCGGGCTATGGGTATGCGCCAATCGACCTTGTGGGGGCTGCCCCAGACCTATCTACTGTTGGGGGGCACCGCCCTGGGCTATGCCCTGCTGATGGTTTTGGCGGGGCCAAAGCCCGTGGCCGTGCTTGCTGGGTCTGGAGTGGCCGCGGCCATGGTGAGCAGCTGGGCGGCAGGCTTTCGCCCCCGTGAAGCGATCGCCAATAGCGGCGACCTGCTCGATACCCAAACCTTTGCGGGTCAGTTGGACATCCTGGGGCAACAGGTGCCGTCCAAGGCTCAGAAAGCCTGGCGCGACGTGCAGGCTTGGTCAACCGAGTCGCAGCAGTTTGCCGCTCGCATCTATGAGCGCGATCCCCTACTGCAAGTGGAGCTGCTCGAAGCCCTACACACCGTGCTCGATCTCTCAAGTCAGGTGGCCGATGGTCTAGCGGTGCTTGAGCAGATCGAAACCCCTGCCTACAAACAGATGGCCGAGCAGCGGCTGACCGCCAGCCGCGATCGCCTCCAGGCCACTCACTCCCAGCTGCAACAGCTCCAAGACCAAGTGGCCCTCTCTACCCTCGACACCTCTGGCAACGACACCCTGCCCCAGCGCCTACAAACCCTGATCGACGCCAACAAAACCATCCTCCAAGATCCCTCCCCCTAGCTAGGGCAGACACGTAGGTCTGCCCCTACCCACCTATCCATCCCCCCTTCACTCCCCCCATCCCCCCATGCGCCGCCTCCCCCTCCTGCCCTTCCTCCTCGGTCTCTGCGCCGTGCTGCTGTGGAACTGCGCCCCCGGCAGCCAGGTACCCCAGGTCAACTCGGTCGAGAGCGCCCGTCAGGCCTTAGAGCAGTCGGTGATCCCCAACATCAACGTCGGCGAAGAGCTGATCCCTGACGCACTGGCGGCCCGCTACACCACCGACCAGGTTGACGATCCCCTGCCCGATATTAGCGAGTTTCCGCTCTACGCGGCCCAGCCCAGCGGCGGCAACGGGGTCTATCTAGAGATCTATAGTTCCTCAGAAAAGGCCAACGTTGACCGCCAAAACGAGCGCTGGCTGGTGGAAGTGGCCGAAACCTTTAACCAACGCCAAGAGACGCTGCCCTCGGGGGAAGTGATTCAGGTAGGGGTGCGCAAGATCGCCTCGGGCACCGCTGCCCGTCTGCTGGGGGCCGGGGTGGCTCAGCCCGCAGGCTTTAGCCCCGCCAATGATCTGTGGGTGGCGATGGTGCAGAGCCAGGGGATCGACACCGTGCCCGTGGCCGATCGCCTGGTGCCCAACACCGCCGGGTGGGTGTTGCCCAAGCCCGTATACGATCGCTTAGCGGAAAACGGAACCGTCAGCTTTGACCGCCTGCTGAATGCGATCGCCTCGGGCCAGGTCACCGTTGCCTACCCCAACCCCTACAGCAGCTCCACTGCGCTCAATTTGCTCTACACCCTCTACTGGCGGGCGGCGGGGCACCAGGCCGACGGCGGCGCGCTCACCGTGGCCGAGCTGCAAACCCCCCAGGTCAACTCCGTGTTTGACCAGTTTCAAGAACAGGTGCTGATCACCACCCCCACCACCCTCGACCTGCAAGAGCTGTTTTTGCGCGACCAGAGCAATCTGCAAGCCTTCCCGCTGGAGTATCAAAACTACCTGGCCCTGCGCGAGGTGCCGGGCTTTAGCGACACCGAGTTTGTGCCCTTTGGGGTGCCCCACAACAACCCCCTGGTGGGCTTTGGCTGGAACACGCCCCAGCAGCAGGCGGCTCTACAGGCCTTTGCCCAGTTTGCCCAGTCTGCCGAGATGCAGACCCTGGCCCAGCAGCAGGGCTTTGTCGAAACCGACTACCTGACGGCGGGCGACCTGCCCCCCTTCCCCGATGGCGAAACCCTGCTGGCCGCCCAGTCTAACTGGAAGCTGCGCAAGGATGGGGGCCGCACCGTCTACATGAGCCTGGTGATCGACACCAGCGGCTCGATGGAAGGACAGCGCATGCAGGCCCTCAAGGACGGGCTGCGGGTCGCCGCCGGGCAGATCAACTCGGGCAACTACGTCAGCATTGTCACCTTTGCCGATGGGCCGGTGCGTCGTTTGCCCCTGGCCCCCTTTGACCAGCTGCAGCAGCAAAAGTTTTTGGCCACCATCGACCAGCTGCAGGCCGACGGGGCCACGGCGATGTATGACGGCGCGATGGTGGGCCTGGCCGACCTGCTAGAGAAAAAAGCCGCCGACCCCACCGGGCGCTTTTACCTGCTGCTGCTCACCGATGGCGAGGTCAACCGGGGCTACACCTTCGACGCCATTCAAGACATTCTCACCTACAGCGATGTGCGGTTTTATCCGATCGCCTACGGTGAGGTCAACCAGGGCGAGCTAGAGGCGATCGCCAATCTGCGCGAATCGACCGTGCAGCAGGGCACTCCCGACAATGTGCAAAGTCTGTTCAAAGACTTGTTTCAGGTTAATCTTTAGGGGTATCGGGTATCGGGTACTGGGTATCGGGTATCGGGTTTCAGGTGCTGGGTACCGGGTGCTGGGTATCGGATATCGAGTTTTGAATACCGAATCACTGGGCAGCAGGTACCTGCCACCTAAAACCTGACACCCGATACCTGACACCTGACACCTAAAACCTGCCACCTAAAACCTGACACCCGAGACCCGAAACCCTCCCTCCCATGCGCAACCCCACCCAGCGACTGATCTATACCCTGAGCCTGGGCTGGCTGACCTTTGCCGCCCTGGGGCTGGGGCTGCGCCAAATTCTCGCCAGCCCCGGGGTGACGGTGGTGATTGATCGCAGCTACTGTGCGCCGGCCCAGTGGCAGCGGGTGAGCGATCGCTATGCCGACCTCTACGAACAGCAGCAGCAACGGCAGATCACCATCGACCAGGTGATCTACGTCAGCGACCTAGGCCAGGAGGTTGCCGAGGCCGTGCCTTCCCCAGAAGACGTGCAGACCCTCAGTACCTACGGCAGACCCAACCCCACTCAAATGCAGCAGGCCGCTCAAGAAAATCCTGATGCTACGGTGCTGAGCTGCGGCAACTAGAGTCAATGGGTAGATGGGTGGGCGAGAATGGTAGGCCCCCGCCATTGGCATCGATTCAGACCTAAACTGAAAGCTGCGTCAACCTTTGCATTGCCCCCATGACCGCCACCTCCACCCTCCCCAGCAACGAAACCGCCAGTCGCCCCGACAGCGACTGGCGGCTATTCTTGCGCATGTGGCCCTACATTTACAAGCACCGCGCCGCTCTGGTGCTGCCGCTGATTTTGCTGGTGCCCCTGTCGCTGTCTAACGCCCTACAGCCGGTGCTGATTGGCCAGGCGATTTCTTTGATTCGCCAAGAGCCGGTGATGGGCTTTTTAGAAGGCCGCACCCTCCAGGGCGGGCTAAATTTGCTGGTGGGGCTGCTGGTCGTCACCGTGCTGATTCGGCTGCTGCTGGATGGCTTTCAGAGCTACCTAGTGCAGGCGGTGGGCCAAAACATCACCGCCGACATTCGTACCGACCTGTTTACCCACGTTACGGCGCTGGCGGTACGGTTCTTTGACCGCACCCCCGTGGGCAAGCTGATCACCCGCATCACTAGCGATGTGGATGCCCTGGGCGATGTGTTCTCCACCGGGGCAGTGGGCATCATCACCGACGTGATCTCGATGCTGGTGCTGCTCGTGGTGATGTTTACGATGCAGTGGCAGCTAGCCCTGATGCTGCTGTGCCTGCTATTGCCCGTCACCTGGCTGATCATTTACTTTCAGCAGCAGTTTCGCAAGGCCAACTATAAAGCCCGCGAGCACCTCTCTGAGCTCAACGCCACCCTGCAAGAAAACGTGGCTGGCATCAACGTGGTGCAGCTGTTTCGCCGCGAGCGCTACAACGCCGAAATGTTTCGGGCCACCAACCAGAAATACATCACCGCCGTCGACAAGACCATCTTCTACGACTCGGCGGTGTCGTCGACGCTGGAGTGGATTTCCTTGGTGGCGATCGGCGGCGTGCTGTGGCTCGGCGGTGTCCTGGTGATGCAGGAGGCCCTCACCTTTGGCACCCTGGCCACCTTTATTCTCTTTGCCCAGCGCCTATTTGACCCCCTGCGTCAGTTTGCTGACAAGTTCACCGCTATTCAGGCCGGGCTGACGGCGGTAGAACGAATTACCGATTTGTTTAACGTGCCGGTAGAGATTCGTGACCCGGAGGGGGTGGGGAGTGAGGGCGTAGGGAGTGAAGAGGTGAAGGGTGAAGACGTAGGGAATGGGGCAGTTAGCCTAGGCACTTTCCCCACCACCCATCCACCCATCCACCTTTCACCCTTTACCCCTTCACACCTTCACCCCATCTCTCTCCAAAGCCTCCGAAATCCGCTTCAACCACGTCACCTTCGGCTACAAGGCCGATGAGCACGTACTCAAAGACCTCACCTTCACCATTCGTCCTGGCGAGAAAGTAGCGCTGGTGGGGCCAACGGGGGCGGGCAAAAGCTCGATCATTCGGCTGCTGTGTCGCTTGTACGACATTGGCCAAGGGGCGATCATGCTAGATGGAGTCGATATTCGTGACCTACCCCAGGCGGAGCTACGGCGGCGGATGGCGGTGATTTTGCAGGATGGGTTTTTGTTTGCTGGAGATGTCAAGAGCAACATCACCCTGGGCGAAGACTATCCCCTAGAGGCGGTGATCGATGCGGCCAAGCAGACCAATATTCACAACTTGATCGAGCAGCTGCCCCAGGGCTACGATACGGAGCTGCGGGAGCGGGGCACCAACCTTTCGGGGGGGCAAAAGCAGCTGTTGGCCTTTGCGCGGGCGGCCATTCGCGACCCCGGCATTTTGGTGCTGGATGAGGCCACCGCTAACCTGGATGTGGGCACCGAGGCGATGATTCAGGAGGCGCTGGAGCGACTGCTGGAGGGGCGCACGGCAATTATTATCGCCCACCGGCTGTCGACCATTCGCAATGTCGATCGCATTTTGGTGCTCAAGCGCGGCGAGCTGGTGGAGCAGGGCACCCACGACGAGCTGCTGGCCCAGGCGGGGCTGTACTCCAGCCTGTATCGCCTCCAGCGCCTGGGGACGTAGACTGGCCTCAACCGTTCTGCTTCTAGGCCGCTATGGTAAACGCTGATTTTCAACCGCTCAAAGCCCCGACCCCTTCGGCCAGCGACGGGTTTTTGGTGTGCGGGTTGGGCAGCCTCGGCCAAAACTGTGTGGCCAACCTGAAGAGCTTTGGCGTGCCGGTCAACGCCATTAACAACGCGGTGCCCAGCGAGTGGGAGGTGGTCAATCTGCGATCGCAGATCGACCACCTTGAAATTGGCGACTGCCGCCAGGTGGAGGTGCTAGAGCGGGCGGGCATTCGCCAGTGCCGGGCGGTGCTGCTGGTTACCCAGGATGAGCGGGTCAACCTGGAGGCGGCCCTGACGGCGCGGGTGCTCAACCCCCAGGTGCGGCTGGTGATGCGATCGGGCAAGCAAAACCTCAACCAGCTGATGGGCCAGCAGCTGCAAAATTTTATTGCCTTTGAGCCGACCCAGCTGGCGGCTCCGGCCTTTGCCCTGGGGGCTTTTGGCGAAGCGCTGATCGGCTACTTTAACCTCGATGGCCATCGCTTTCAGGTGGTGAAGCAGCGGCTAACACCGGAGAATTTATGGTGCGATCGCCGTCAGCTCCACGAGCTAGACAGCGGCCCCCGGCGGGTGCTGTGCCATACCCCTGCCGATCTAATTAACTCCCCAGAAATTCCCCCCAGGGCTACCCCTAGCCCCTCTAGTCTGTTTTATACCTGGCTTCCTGACACTTTGGTGCGGGCTGGAGACGAGGTGGTGGTAATCGAATGCGATGCCCAGCTGCGGACCCACCACAGTGAGCCGCCCAAGCAGGCCCGGCGATCGCCCCTGAAGTGGGTAGGCCAGGCCCTAGCCCGCCTGGGAAATTGGCCTGCCCTCAGGCAAGACTTAATGCATCTGCTGCGGGCCAGTTCGGGGCAGCAGCTGCGTTGGGTAGCGCTGATCTGCGGCGCTACGGTGGTGACCCTATGCCTGCTCGGCACCCTGCTGTTTGATGCCAACTCTCCCGACGACACACCCCTGTTCACCGCGTTTTTGTACACCTTCGTCACCCTGTTTGGGGGCTATGGCGACGTGTTTGAGGCCCTGGAGGAGTTTAACTACCCGCGCCTGCTGCAGCTGTTTGGGGTGGTGCTGACGGTGGCCGGAGCCGCCTTTGTGGGGGTGCTCTACGCCCTGCTCACCGAGAAGCTGCTCAGCCTGCGGTTTGAGTTTATGGAGCGCCGCCCCCCGGTACCTGAAAAAGATCACGTGGTGGTGATCTGGCTGGGGCGGGTGGGTCGCCAGGTGTTGACCACTATGCAAGAGCTCAACCAGCCCGTGGTGGGCATTTCGCCCCATGCCCTCGACGCCGAGGTGCTGCCCAACATTCCGCTGCTGACGGGGGATATAAGCGCCGCCCTAGATAAAGCCCACTTGGCCACCGCTAAAAGCGTAGTGGCGGTCAGCGACGACGAGATTCAAAACCTGGAGGTGGGGCTGCTGGCCCACCGGGTTAACCCCCACTGCCGCGCTATCATTCGCACCTATGACCAGCAGTTTACTGATCGCGTCGCCCAGATTTTTCCCTTTGCCCAGGTGCTCTGTGCCTCGGCCCTGTCGGCCGACGCCTTTGCCGGAGCTGCCTTTGGCGAACATGTAACGGGTCTATTTAGGCTCTACGGCCAAACGGTGTTGGTGACCCAATACCAGATCGAGACGGGCGACACCCTAGCGGGGCAACTGCTGTCAGAAATTGCCTTTGGCTATGGGGTGGTGCCGCTGTCGCTCCAGCGCCAGCCCCAGGGGATCAAGCTGATGCCCCCAGAAGATACCTGTTTGAAACCAGGCGATCGCCTGGTGGTGCTAGCCACCATCGGCGGGTTGCGCCGCATTGAGCAGGGGCAGATGGCCCCCCGCAGCTGGAAACTGCACCTTGAAACTGCCCTCACCGCCGAGGCTGTCTTTGACGGAGCCACCGAAGTTGCCCGCGTCTCTGGCTACAACCTCGGCGATGCCCGCGCCTTGATGGCTCGGCTGCCCAGCACCCTGCCCCGCCCGCTGTATCGGCACCAGGCTCTACGTCTGGCTCGGCTGCTGACCCGTGCCCAAGTGAAGGCCCAGGTGGTGCCCCTGCGGCGATCGCCGTCAGCAGGCTCACAGCGCCCAGCACCCTAGAACGTGAGCGATCGCCAGAGGGTCAGATCGCAAATTTTTCTATCGCAAAATTTCATGCCGAGGCCAGGGGCTTTGCGATAGAGTTTGCCCAGGGATAATTATCGCTGGATGTCACCATGGTCAAGCAGAGGGTTAAGCAAAGCCGGGGAATGACGCAGCATCGACGCCCACTCGCTGCTCTGCTCTGGCTAGGTGGGCTGAGCAGCCTGGTGCCCCTGGCCCTGCCGGTGCTAGCTCTGTCAGAGTCGGTTGACGCCCCAGGCATTGATGCCCGGCGACTGCACGTTGCCCCCTACAATCTGACGGGCGAAAAAATTGCCATTGGCCAGGTCGAGATTGGCCGCCCCAGCCAGTTTGGCACGGATAAAGTGGCTCCCCAGACTTTGCCCGTGACGGTACGGCGGGTGTTTTTACTCGACCAAATAGCCCCCGCCAATGAGTATGTCGATGGTCATGCCACCAACGTCGCCAGCGTCATGATCAGCCAAGACAAACTGCGTACGGGAGTCGCTCCCGAGGCGCTGCTGTACTCCGGAGCCGTTGGCTCCCTCAGCGGCGATAGCGCCCAGGCCGAAGAATGCCTGGCGGCCCAGGCGGTGGCCCTGCAAAACGGCGGTGACGTGCGGGCCATCAACTTTAGCTTTGGCGAACCCCTCAGCCGCGACCCACGACCCTACCCAGTGCTCGACGGCAACGCTCTGCTGACCCAGTGCATTGACTGGTCGGCGCGGATGCACGGTACCCTCTATGTGATTGCGGGCAACCAGGGCCGAGGCGGCATTCCCATTCCCACCGACAACTTTAACGGCATCAACGTCGCCTATTCGCGCCAAGTCAACGGCGAGTTTAACAAAATTGACTTCTCTAACCTGGGCAGCGAGCCTGACGCCCCTACCCAGCCGGGAGCACCCATCGAGACCAACCTAGGCCCCCGCCGCTCGATCAGCCTGGTGGCCCCCGGCAGCAATATTGAGCTGATCGACCCTGATGGCCGGGTGCGCATCTCCAGCGGCAGCAGCTTTGCCTCGCCCCACGTGGCCGGCACCATTGCGCTGATGCAGCAGCTAGTTGATCGCCAGTTTCGCGCCGGGGCACCCAACTGGCCCCTAGCCGGTCGCCACCCGATGGTGATGAAGGCGGTGCTACTCAACTCCGCCGACAAAATTAAAGACACCGGCGATGGTCTGCGCCTGGGCATGACCCGCACCCTGCTAGACGCCGCCAACCGCTCCTGGCTGGAGGGCGATGCCTACCGCGATCGCGCCATTCCCCTACACAAACACCTGGGTACTGGCCACCTGAATGCCTACCGCGCCTACCAGCAGCTCTCGCCCGGTGCCTTTGGCCCCGACCAGACCATCCCCGCCATCGGCTGGAACGTTGCTGCATTGACCCCGCCCGCCGGCACCGCCGTCAGCCACGACTACGAATTTGCCGCGCCGCTCCAGGGGGGCAGCTATCTCTCAGCTACCCTGGTCTGGGAGCGGGTGGTGGCGCTGCTCGATGCCAACGGCAGCGGCACCTACGACCGGGGTGAAGGCTTTCGCGATCAGGGGCTAAACAACCTCAACCTCTACCTGATGGCCGCCGATGAAGACGACCTTGCCAACAGCCTGTGGTCATCAGAGAGCGAGGTCGACAGCGTAGAACACATTTTTTATCAAGTTCCGGAAACTGGGCGCTACAAACTGAGAGTTATCTATGAGCAGCAGGCTCACAGCGAACCCACCCAGCCCTACGCCCTGGCCTGGTGGTCGGTGTCTGCTCCCTAGGGGTTTTAGCCCGGCGAGGGCTGTCTGCTAGCGAGTTCTGACTGTTGCTGGAAAGCTCATGCTCTACTAGCGCCCCCTACCCTTTTGGAGGAACCCCAGTGGTAGATTTTGCCCTTGCCCTCAAATGCGCCCGCCTGTGTCAAGAAGTCTACCGCGACTTTAGCGGCCTGCGGTTTTCGGCCTACCCCGACATAGAGCCGGTATTTGTAGAAAGCCAAGACAACGGCTTTACCGATACTCAGGTGGCGATTCTCAACCAGCTCGACAGCGATCTCCTCTACATTGTCTTTCGCGGCTCCGACAAATCCATCGACTGGATCAACAACTTTCAGTTTCGTCAGCAGATCTACCCCTACGCCGACGGCAATTCTGAGGTGAAATTTCACCAGGGATTCATGACGGCCTACTTTGCCGTGCGCCAGGCGCTGCTCGACGCCATGGATCAGTTTGAGGGCCAGCAGGTGATCGTCACCGGCCACAGTCTCGGCGGAGCCCTGGCCACTATCGCCGCCCTCGATCTTCAGTACAACCTGGGCCGCAAGCACGACCTCAGATTCGAGGTCTACACCTTTGGCGCGCCCCGAGTGGGCAACCGGGCCATGGTGGAGTCTTACAACGGTCGGATTCCCAGCAGCGATCGCTTTGTCTACGGCTGGGATATTGTCACCCGCATTCCCCGCACCTGGCAGGGGTTCGACCATGTGGATGAGGCCACGCAGCTGGGCTCGCGCTGGACCTGGCAGGTGCTCAGCCGCCGCTTTAACGATCACTCCCTCGATGCCTACATCGCCGGTCTAGAGGCCGAAATTGACGCCTCTTAAAGGAGCCATATACCCTCAACCCTACCCGCGCAGGCTACCCATGCCGTAACATAGATTCCCCCTGCGAGGGAATCTATGCTACGGCATCTCTAGACGTTAACGCGGCGCTGTTTGCGAGATTTGCTGCCCCCCAGGGCCGAGCCGCTGGCCCCACCAATGCCCACTCGCCCTAGACCGAGCAGGCCAATGCCCATCACCACCAGGTTGCCAACGCTGGCAATGCTGGCCTTGGTCAGACTGGTTTTAGCGTTTTGCTTGAGGGTTTCGGCCTGGGTATCAATGGCTTGCAGCGCCTGGGCAAAGTCTTCTGGGGTGGCGTTGGCGGTAATCTCGGGGTTAGCCCGCCCCTGTTCGACCTGGGTTTGCAGTTCTCCGGCCTGCTGACCGATGGTCTCTATCGCCTGCGATTGCATCACCAGCCCGTCGCGAATCACCAGAATGCTCGACAGCAAGAAGGCCACACCTACCACCAGCGCGACGTAAGAGAAAGGTTTACGCAGCCGGGCAGCTTCCCAAAAGCCGTAGATCAACAGGGCTAGACCGATCATGAGCACGATGCTGCGATCGCCCATCTGCTGCAACAAACTGGCCCGCCAGGCGGCCCCGGCACCAATGGGCAACGCCAGGGCCACCATGTCGGCCAAGAAGCCAAAGAGGCAGGTAAAGCCGACAATGCGGGCGATCGCTTTGCCGCCCAGATCGGAGGGTGAAGAGTTGGGTAAACTAGCCATAGCAATACCTTGATAATGGAGCAGGGTAAGAAGTAGTTTGTCTCTAAATGATGGATAACAAGACTTCTAAAGTCTTCGCAGGACGCCGCTAGCCTCCGTAGAATTTCAATGGATTTTAAGATAGCTTTACATTTGACCCATCCGAGTTTCTTCTTAATCGAAAAGGCCGAATGAAATAGTCAAGGGTATAAAACGACTGAGGTAACTCACGAAAATTCCAACCAAAAGCAGTCGGTTTGAATGTTTTATACAGAGGGGAAAAAAGTGTGGTCTATCAAGCATTTCCAGCTATAGAGAATTTTATTCTCAAGACGCTTCATGACCTGAAAATATAATTTAAAGCTAGCCATAGTATAGTATTTTGGCAAGGGTAGCGAGCCTCACCGCTTAGACAAGACCTCTCCTAGTGGGCAACGGCGGTGGTGTCTAAGCGACCGGTTTGAGTAAACCACGATTGAGCATAGAAGCCTTGCTGACGAAGGAGGGTCTCATGGCTGCCGGACTCGACAATTTTGCCAGCCTTCATGACATAGATCAGATCAGCTTGACGGGCTAAGGTAAAGCGGTGAGTAATGACTAGAGTTGTGCGATTATGGGCCATCTTGCGAAATCGAGACAGCCATTCATGCTCTGCCCAGGGATCCATGGCACTGGTGGGTTCATCGAGGATGATCAACTGGGATTGACGGATACAGGCTCGGGCTAAGGAGAGTTTTTGCCACTCGCCACCACTGAGATCTGTCCCCCCAGAAAACCACTTGCCTAGCTGTGAGTCATAAGATTGGGGGAGATCCATAATTTTGGCGTGAATACCGGCTCCCTTGGCTGCATCAATCACCTGCTGCCGACTAAATTCAGTGTTGCAGTCACCTAGGGCAATGTTTTGCTCTGCCGTCACATAGTACGGTATAGGATTTTGAAACAAGACGGTAATGGCCCGCCGTAAGTCAGCCACAGAGAACTGCCGCAGATCAATGCCATCTAGGGTAATCCTGCCCTGGGTGGGGTCATAAAAACGACAGAGCAGCTTAATTATCGTGCTTTTACCCGCCCCGTTGTCTCCCACAATCGCGGTGATTTTTCCCGCCGGAATGGTTAAATCAAAATCACTGAGGATGGCGCGATCACTGCCCAGATAGCTAAAGCTAATGCCCGAGAAATCTATTCCCTGAGTTAGGGGCACGAGCATCTCCCTAGGCTCGGGTGGATCAATAATTTCAGGTTTTAGGTCTAAGAACTCAAATAGGTTACTAATAAATAGGGTATTTCTATAAATTCCTTCCAAACTACCTAAGAATGTTTTGATGATGCTTTGACCTCGGTTAAATGCTTGATAGAATAGGGCTAAATCTCCCATGGTTAGGAGTCCCAATAGCAATTGCTGGACCATCCAGATCAGGGATAAGCTAGAGAGTAGTAAGGCGATCGCACTAGCCAATAGCCGGTTAATGGCTTGTTTGCGAATTAGACCCATATGCTCTTGCCTAAGTCGTCGTCGCAAGCGCTGATAGGCTTTGGCAAAGTAATATCCCCAACCGAATAGACGCAACTCGGCGGCACTCCAGTTGCTGGTGAGTAAATATTCGTAGTAGTTTAGTCGTCTCCGTTCTGAGGTGGTGCGTTGCGACCACTGATATTGTTCTAAATTAAGTCGTAAACCAATCACTAGGGCAGGGACAGCGCTGATGACTAGAATTATGGACAGCCACGGTCCATAGGTCAGCAGCATGGTGGCGATCGCCACTACGGTAATGGCATTTTGCAGCAGACTACCGAGATTTTCTAGCAGGGACAACGATTGCTGACTCGCCCCTTCCCTGGCTCGTTCCAGGCGATCGCTGTATTCGGGCGACTCATAACAGGCAAAATCAATGGCGATAGATTGCTGATGCACTCGCCCACTGATAAAGTCCTGCACTAGTTCAGCCTGGGAGGTACGCACCCAGGTGGTCAGGCTGTTCAGCAGTTCCCCGGCTAGCAACACACCGACCATAGCGGTACCAGGGATGATCACTGGATACAGTACCTCTTTGGTCAGCCCTTGCCCCGTGGCATTGACTAAGCCATCCACCAACGACCGTGACAAAAAAATGGTGATGGCTGGCAACACCCCTTGCACCACCAATAAAATTCCCCACAGCAGCATCCACCCGTGGGCAGCTTGCCAAATTAACCGTAAGATCTTAGGGATATGAACTAGCTGTTGCCTAAAAGTTTTCAGCTTTTGTAAAAGAAACGCCATAGGTTTGAAGTTAACCACTGAACCATAGGGGGCTGGAAGCTACTAACCACAGAGTCTTGGGCCGGTCATACCCAGCGACTACAGCATAGGCAAGGCCCAGCAGCCTGCATGCCTTGGCTTGTCAGCTATAGATTTGCGCCAGTTCTCGCACCCGGTCGAGGGCTGCTTGCCAATGGAGAAACTGGGCCGGAAACTGAGCGGCTACTTTTTGGGCAATTTGCTCGACCGTTAGCTGCTGGGTCATCGCCTGAAGAATTGAGCAATCAATCTGACCATCTTCACTGAGGGATGGCATATAACTGGGTAGCCGCTTCCGTAGCTTTTGCGGATCGAGAGTTTGACTAAAGAAGTTAGACTGCTTAAACTCAGCCAGTGGCTGAGCTAGCCCCGAACGAGTCACCTGGGTCTGCCAGGTCCACATATAATCCTGGCTAATTAAATCAGCGCGAATATCTAGCTCAATGCGATCGCCAACCTGTAAATCAACGGGTTCTAAGAACGGGAAAAAGGCGCTGCCATAGGCAATTTCTGGAGCATAGGGGGCACTGGTCAGAGTCACGCCGTCGGTAACCAGGGTATCGAACCAGAGCATGTAGCCATGGGCTAGGCCTGGGCGATCAACGGTCCAGTTCACTTGGGCCTTGAGGTTAGGCTCCTCAACAGTGCGGTAGTCCACCTCAGCCCACTGCACTGGGTTAGCCAAAAACTGTTCTAAATGAGCCCGACCCCGACCCCAGGTATTGAGCTCGACCTTGAGCCCAGCGCTTAGGTCAAACCCATAGGGGGCATCGTTCCAAGGACTGGCATAGGACCGGTATAAATCGGGGGCTGTGACTACCCCGCCCCACAGGGCGTCTTTTTGGGGAAGCAAAATGCCCCCTGGTTTGAGCAACCGCTGGCGGGCATCCACCAACGACGGAATATGCTGGGCAAACCAGGGCATGACCCCATGCAGGTCTGAGATAATCACATCTGCCTGTTCCGGCAGGGTGAGTTTTGTTGAAATGCCTTGGATAAACTCGATGCGATCGCCATAGCCATTGGCCGCTGCGATCTGTTTGGCCAGATGAATCGCGGTCGCTGGTTCAAT
>JBBSKN010000052.1:0-26749 GCA_038256265.1 Phormidesmidales cyanobacterium | reverse complement strand
TCCTCTGTGCATTTCCTCTGTGCATTTCCTCTGTGCATTTCCTCTGTGCATTTCCTCTGTGCATTTCCTCTGTGCATTTCCTCTGTGCATTTCCTCTGTGCATTTCCTTTTTTCTGTTGTAAATCGCTATGCAACCATCGCTCTCGAATACCGTTCCCATGGCCTCCCCGTCTTCCCCTACCCCGTTGCACCCCCTGAGCCTGCTGGCCCAGGTGAGTAGTCGGCAGGTGACTGGCTGCCTTCAAGTTATGTCGCCTACCACCACCTGGCTACTGCACCTTGAGCAGGGGCAGCTCAACTATGTATCCACCGCCGAACGGGCCTTTGAGCGACTGGATGGTCATCTGCGACGGCTGAGTTCACAAGTGCCTTCTCTCGTTAGCGCCGTGCGGGTGCAGGTACGGCTGCTGTTTGAGCAGCAGGCTACTGCCTTGGCTGACTACCAGGCTATCTGCTGGCTGGTGGAGCAGCAGCACCTGCACCCCAACCAGGCCTCGACCCTAGTCGAGACCCTGACTAAGGAGGTGTTAGAGGCTTTCTTAGATGTGCGCCAGGGCAGCTATGAGCTGATTGAGGGCAACAGCATGGGCAAGGCCCCTCGATATTGCCAGCTCAACCTACGCACCACCGTAGAAGAATGCTACGCCAGCCTAAAACAGCGCCGCAACGGCTTGAACCAGAACAACGGCGGCTATCAACGGCTCAGTGGGGCGGCGGTGACGGCCTCCCCCATTGAGGTCAAGCCTGCAACCCGGCAACCCATCGGTGCGGGGTTCCCCCATGGGTCGCCCCCGGCTGGCGCCAAGGCCCACTACACCATCGCCTGCATTGACGATAGCCCGACGGTGTTGCATGCGATCAACAGTTTTTTAGATGACAAAATTTTCTCGGTGATTATGATCGACGACCCGGTTAAGGCTCTGATGCAGGTAATCAGAACTAAGCCTGATTTAATTTTGCTCGATGTCAGTATGCCCAGCCTCGATGGCTATGAGCTGTGCTCGCTGCTGCGCCGCCATCCCGACTTTAAAAATACCCCGATTATTATGGTAACCAGCAACACCGGATTTATTGATCGAGCCAAGGCAAAACTCGTTAGAGCCTCGGGCTATTTGACCAAACCCTTTAATCAATCAGATCTGCTTAAGTTCATTTTTAAATATTTGAACTAGATTGGCCTATTGAATCTATTTGTGCAGTAACTTTAGGCCATATTATGGCCGATATATCTTGTCTAAATTAGCCTCCAATGGCCAACTATCGCCAGATTTAGGCAGGGGTGCAGAATATGACCTGAGCATTAGTTTTTGGCCAAGTTTTCTTTGCTGATGCTGCTCTTTAAACCTGCCTCTGGTAGAGATTTCAGCGGCAGCAGCCCATCCACTATTTAGGTAAATGATTATGCAAGCGACCCTAGCCGGCACCATTTTGGTGGTTGAAGATACCCCGTCTGAAATGGAGCTGATGGTGCACTATCTACGCGACAGCGGCTGCACAGTCATCTGCGCCGTGACGGCCCAAGAGGCCCTCGAAAAAGCGGCCCACCAGCCGCCTGACGTGATTGTGAGCGATGTGGTGATGCCCGGCATGAGCGGCTTTGAGCTGTGCCGCAGCCTCAAAAAGCAGCCTGCCACCGCCCATGTGCCGATCGTACTCTGTACGTCTAAAAGCCAGGATATTGATCGGCTGTGGGGCATGCGCCAGGGGGCCGATGCTTACCTGACTAAGCCTTACACCCGTGACCAGCTGGTGCAGGCGGTGCTCACCGTGATGAGGGTAAATCGATGAGCAATCTATCTCTGGCCCAGTTTGCGGGCCAAGGCGCTGGCGGCAGCGCCTTGGCAACCCAGTCCCTCACCCCCCTGACCCACAGCTATCTGCGCTTTACCCTGGGCACCCAGGCGGCGCTCTTGCCCACTCGCCAGGTACAAGAGGCGATCGCCACTCCTGCCGCCCGCATTACCCCCATGCCCAATATGCCCTCGGCGCTGCTGGGGCTGATCAACCGCCGCAGCCGGGTGCTGTGGGTGGTTGACCTGGCCCTGCTGCTGGGCTTGCCCACCGCCTACCCCAACTCTCAGCAATACAACCTGGTACTGATGCAGTCTGGGGCGGTGACCCTGGGGCTGCGGGTCAGCCACATTGAGGGCATTCTCAGCCTCCCGCCCCAGCACATGCAGCCTGCCCCTACCCACGTCCCCCCGGCGCTGGTGCCCTTTTTGCGGGGTTGCGTGCTGCAAGAGGGCAAGGTGCTGCTGGGCCTCGATGGCGATGCCCTGCTGCGGGCACCGGCACTGCAAGCGTTTTAGCCTGGCCCGGCCTGACCCTGGGCCAGGGCTGCCTTTCTCCCTACCATCAGCGATTTGACCGCATCTCTTTTCAGCATTTCTAACGTCACTGGCGTGGCCTCTGGGGCTGCCCCGCCCTGGCTATGCCTCCCAACCCAGCTCAATTCAGCCCAATTCACTAAGGTAGTTGACCCATGACCACAGATTTTCGACCCTACACCGCTTCCCAGGTCGGTGGCGACGACGGCCAAATCGCCCAAAACGGCGCGGCGCTCCCCCCCACTGACGACGCATCTGGGGCGATGAAGTATCGCGGGACAAGCTACGGTGCCGGTGCTGAAGAAGAAGTTAAAATCACTCGCCGGTCAAAGTTTGGCCCGGTGCAGTGGTTTAGCAATCTGAGCGTGCGACAAAAGCAGCTCACGGGCCTAGTTACCTCTGAGGTGATTTCGGTGCTGGGGTTGGTAGGGGTGGGATCGTTTCTAATCATCTCCGGCGGTCGCAGTCAGCTGCTCAACCAGGCCCGCGCCGAGCTGGCGGTGACCGATATTGAGTACAACATCAAAATCAACCAGATGGGCTTTGGCTTTCGGGGTCAGTCTGACAACCGTGCCATTGTCGATGCGGCGGCGGCCTACGCGCGGGGCGAGGCGGTGTCCACCGGGGCGATCGCCTCGGTGCAGCAAATTTTAGAGAATGAAATCACCGCCCGTAACATTGAATACGCCACCCTGGTGGGCAACGATTTGAGAATTATCGCCAACGCCAACCGCGATCGCCGGGGCCAGCAGTTTGACCCCAACGGCCTGGTGGGCACGGTGCTGCAAAACCCCCGCCAGATCAGAACCAGCGCCATGGTCAGCTGGGAAGAGCTGCTCAACGAAGCTCCGCCCCTGCCCGCAGGCTTTGCCAACCAGGATGCGCTGATTCGCTACACCGTCACCCCAGTTAGCGACCCCGCCACGGGTGACGTAGTCGGGGCGCTGGTGTCGGGCGACATTGTCAACGGCAAAAACGCTATTCCCAGCGGAGCGATCGCACCTTTTGGCAATGGTTACAGCGCCCTCTATCAGCGCGACGCAGCCGGCGACTTTGATGTGGCCACCGCCCTTTACGCGGGCGACAACCCCGATCTAGAGCAGGCTGTAGACAACCTGCCTATCGACACCGTGACGCTGCTTGAGCAGGCGATGGCTCGGCCCGACCAGGCGATCACCCGGCGCGATCGCATCGACGGTACCACCTACACCCTGGCCGCCCGAGCCATTAAAGACTTCAACGGTCAGCCCGTCGCGGTAATGGTGCGCGGCACCTCTGAAACCGCCCTCAACACTATGATCGGCAATAGTCTGCGGCTGCAAATGCTGATTGCCCTGATCGCCCTGGTCGCCGATGTGGGGCTGGCGGCCCTGCTGGGGCGCTCGATTTTGCGGCCGATGAAAAACCTCCAGCAGGCCACCTGGCGCTTTGGCATGGGCGATCGCCAGGCCCGCGCTGAAGTCTTTGCCACCGACGAGGTGGGCCAGGTAGCCCAGTCCTTTAACCAGCTGGCCGAAGCCATAGGCCGGTCAGAGGCCGACTGGCAGAAACGCTCCCAGCAGGAACGGCTGGGAACTGAGCAGGCCCAGCAGCTGGCAGAACTCACTCGTCAGATGCGGCGAACCCTCAAAGTAGATGACATTTTTAATACCTCCGTTGAAAATTTGCGTCGGATCTTTAACACCGAACGTGCTGTGGTTTACCGTTTTAACTCTGATTTAAAGAGTGGCATTATTACCGCCGAATCAGTTCAACAGGGTTGGAAAAGCACCATAGGACAAACCGTTGAAGATCCCCTAACGCCAGAAGCAGTTGATCACTTTTATTCGGGTAAAGTTGCCTATATCGAAAACCGTGACCAAGAGGGGTTAACCCACTGCCACTGCGAAATTCTTGAGCGATTGCAAGTGCATGCCAATATGGTCGCGCCCATTATTGCGGGAGACCGTCTAATGGGGCTGCTCTGCGTACACCAATGTTCTGGCCCACGCCAGTGGCAGTCATCCGAGATTGAGCTGATGCAGCAGATTGCTATCCAAATGGGTTATACCCTCAGTCAGGCAAACCTGGTTGAGCAGCTAGAAATTAGCACCGCTAAAGAGCAACAGATCAACGCCATCATCTCCAAAATGAGAGAGAGCCTGGAAGAGGATCGGATCTATCGGGCGGCTGTGATGGGTACTCGCGCAACGCTCAAGGCGGATCGAGCAATCGTCTATCTGTTTGATGAAAACTGGCAGGGCAGAATTACTGTAGAATCGGTCGAGCCGGGCTGGCCTGCCGCCCTAGGTGCCGAGATTGACGACCCCTGTTTTGCTGAAAGCTACATCGAGAAATACCGTCAAGGCCGTATTCAGGCCACAACAGATATTTATCAAGCCGGGCTGACGGACTGTTACTTAAAACAGTTAGAACCCTTCAAGGTGAGAGCTAATCTCGTCGGCCCAATTGTCGTTGACAACCAGCTCATTGGGTTACTCATTGCCCACCAGTGCTCTGGCCCTCGGCAATGGGAGGCATTGGATATCAACGTTCTGCGTCAGATAGCCATCCAGCTTGGCTTTGCCATTGAGCAATCACGTCTGTTTACCGAGGCCGAAGCCCTTTCAGAGGAGCGCCGCCAAAAGCAAGAGGCCCTGCAAATGCAGCTAATTGAGCTGCTCAGCGAGGTCGAAGGCGCGTCTCGCGGCGACCTCACCGTGCGCGCCGACGTCACTGCCGGAGAGATCGGCACCGTTGCCGACTTTTTCAACTCCATTGTTGAAAGCCTGCGGCAGATCGTTACCAAGGTCAAAACCTCTGCCGAGCAGGTCAACGCCTCCCTGGGGCAAAACGAAGGCGCGATTCAAGACCTGGCCAATGAGGCCCTGCGCCAGGCCGACGAGGTCACCCAAACCCTGGCCTCGGTCGAAACCATGACCGCCTCAATTCAGCAGGTGGCCCGCAGCGCCCAGCAGGCCGCCCTGGTGGCCAACAGCGCCTCTGCCACCGCCGAAACCGGCGGCCAGGCCATGGACTTGACGGTGCAAAACATTCTCAGCCTGCGCGAAATCATCGGTGAAACCTCTAAAAAAGTGAAGCGCCTGGGCGAATCGTCGCAGCAAATTTCTAAGGCGGTCTCGCTGATTAACCAGATCGCCATGCAGACCAACCTGCTGGCCATCAACGCCGGCATCGAGGCCGCCCGCGCCGGAGAAGAGGGCCAGGGTTTTGCGGTGGTCGCCGAAGAGGTGGGCGAACTGGCCTCTCGCTCCGCCGAAGCCACCAAAGAAATCGAGCGCATCGTCGAAACCATTCAGCGCGAAACCGCCGAGGTGGTGGACGCCATGGATCAAAGCACCACCGAGGTGGTGGCGGGCACCCGCCTGGTGGAAGACGCCAAGCAAAGCCTCAGCCGCATTCTCGACGTCTCTCAGCAGATCGACCTGCTGGTGCGCTCGATCTCTGAGGCCACCGTCTCCCAGGTGGCCATCTCCGAGACCGTCACCCAGCTGATGCAGGGCATCGCCCAAGAGTCGACCCGCACCTCCCAGTCGTCGCAGGATATCTCCACCTCCCTGCGCGAGACGGTGGATGTGGCGCGATCGCTCCAGGCCACCGTCGGCACCTTTAAGACTGGCGAAGAGTAGACGGTACAAGGTTTACGGTGCACGGTGCACGGCACAAGCCATCCCGCAAACCGCAAACCGCAAACCGCCGCCCCAACACCCAACACCCGACACCCGATACCCCACCCACCCCCTACCCCTATGTCCGACGCAAAGGAACTCGAAATTCGGCTTCAGTTTCTCGATGAGGCCCAAGAATACCTAGAAACCCTGGGCACTAACCTGATGGGGCTGCCTCAAAACTTTGAGGCCAGCACCATTAACGAAGCCCTGCGAGCAGCCCACTCGATCAAAGGCGGGGCGGCCCTGATGGGGTTTCAGCTGCTCAGCGACCTGGCCCACCGCCTCGAAGACAGCCTCAAGGTGCTCAAGGTGCAGCGGGGCAAGGTCGACATTGACAACCGCCTAGAGGAGCTGCTGTTGGCGGCGGTCGACTGCCTGGCCCAGGTGATGGTGGGCCAGCGCCACTGCCTCGGCCAGGGCAACCCGCACCAACCCCCCGTCGATGGGGCCTGGATTGACCAGCACGCCGCCCCGATTTTTGAGCAGCTGCACGATCGCCTAGGCGACCCGGTCGAAGAAGACGCCTACTCAATGCTGTCGCCCGAAGACGGCCAGGACGTGATTCCGCTGTTGTTTCAGAGCGAAGTTGAGGGCTGCCTGACTCGGCTGGAGGGGGTGCTGGCCGAGCAGTCTCCCTGCCTGCGCGAAGAAGCCCAAATTTTGGCTCAGGAGCTGGGTGGCCTGGGCGAAATGCTTCAGCTAGAGGCCTTTGTCAGCCTCTGCCAGTCGGTAGCGGCCCAGGTCACCGCTGCGGCCGACGATGCCCTAGTAGCGGTGGTAGAGGAAGCCCTCGGGATCTGGCGGCAGACCCAGGCTCTAGTGTTGACGGGCAACCTCGGGTCGATGCCAACCCAGATGGTCACCGAGTTTGCCACCATTCCCATTCCCGAGATTGAGGGCGATATCATACCTGACCTGCAGGATGGCGACATTACTGCCCCCCTCTGGCCCCTCAGCTCAGAAGACCTGGAGCTGAGGCCGGACTATCTAGAGATCAGTGAGGCCGATGACGCTGCCGTCACCTGGCCTGAGGCCGAAGCTGGGGCTGAGTTGAGCGCTGACCTTGGGGCCAGGGCTGGCTCTGGGCCGGGTTCTGGGGCTGGGGCCGACGAGTTTGCCGCCGCTGGCTGGGGTGAAACCCAGGGAGCCGCCTGGGCGCCCGACGAGGCCAGCCCCGCAGCGCCCAACGACGACGACAGCGACAGCACCGTGCGGGTGCCGGTGAAGCAGATTAACCAGCTCAGCGACCTGTTTGGTGAGCTCACCATTGAGCGCCACCGCCTAGAGTTAGAGGTCAGCCGCCTGCGGGGCTTGGTGGGCACCCTGCAAACCCGCATGCGCACCCTCGACCAGGTCAACAACGACCTGCGCGCGGCCTACGATCGCGTCGCCACCCAAGATCGATCGCTGCTGCCCACCAGCGGTACCGCCCACAACGGCCAAAATGGCCAGAACGGCCAGAATGGCTCGGGGCTGGGGCCACAGCCCGCCGCCGCCGCGCAGCCGCAGTTTGACGTGCTCGAACTCGACCACTACCGGGACCTGCACCTGCCCTTCCGCGAAATCATCGAGACCATTATTCAGCTGCAAGAGGTGGGGGCTGACATTGAGCTATCGCTGGATGGCACCGAGCAAAGTACCCACACCCTGCGCAAGACCTCTCGCCAGCTGCAAAAAAACATCACCCAGCTGCGCATGCGGCCCCTGGCTGATATTTTTGAGCGCTACCCCCGCTCCCTGCGGCAGATGTCGTTGCAGTACCACAAGCCGGTGGAGCTCAAGCTCAAGGGCGATCGCACCCTGGTCGACCGCAATGTGCTCGAAGCCCTGCAAGAGCCGCTGATGCATATCATTCGCAACTGTTTTGACCACGGCATCGAAGCCGCCGAGACGCGCCAGCAGCGAGGCAAGCCCGCCGTCGGCACGATTGCCATCACTGCCCACCAGCAGAACAGCCGCACCACCATCACCATTGGCGATGACGGCGGCGGCATCGCGGTCGAGAAGATTCGCGATCGCGCCCGCCGCATGGGCCTCGACGACGGGCTGCTGGCCGTCGCCAGTAGCCAAGAGCTGCTGTCGCTGATCTTCGAACCCGGCTTTAGCACCGCCAGCGAAGTCACCGACCTCTCGGGCCGAGGCATCGGTATGGATGTGGTGCGCACCAAGCTCAAGGAGATTCGCGGCGACATTCAGGTCGATACCGAACCCGGCGTCGGCACTACCTTCGTGATCTCGATTCCTTATACCCTGTCGGTGACGCGGGTGCTGATTGCCGAGAGCCGGAACATGCGCATGGCCTTTCCGGTGGATGCGATCGAAGAGATCTTCGCCCTGGCCCCAGAGGAGGTGATCACCACCGCCGGTCGTGACAGCTTCGAGTGGAATGGCGAACTGGTGCAGCTGGTGCGCCTGGCCGACTGGCTGCACTTCAACTGCCCGGTAGCTTTAGAGAGCCCCGAGACCTCTCCCGCCATCTCTACCCCCACGGTGATGCTGGTGCAGGCCAACCAGAAACTTGTGGGCATTCAGGTAGAGCGATCGTGGGGTGAGCAAGAAGTCGCCCTGCGCCGGGTGGCCGGCAACCTGCCCATGCCCAAGGGCTTCAACAGCTGCACGATCATGGGCGACGGCCAGGTGGTGCCCCTGGTCAACACCCCCGAACTGCTCTACTGGATCGCCAGCTGCGAAGCCGCCAGCGCTGACTCCTTAGACGCTACCCCCATCCCCGCCTTTCTCACCAGCGGCCCCGGCTACGAAACCAGCACCATCTCTCGGCGGCCCACGGTGCTGCTGGTCGATGACTCGATCAACGTGCGCCGCCTGCTGGCCCTCACCCTCGAAAAAGCAGGCTACCAGGTCGCCCAGGCCAAAGACGGCCAAGACGCCCTCGACAAACTCACCGCCGGCCTCGCCGTCGAAGCCGTGATCTGCGATGTCGAAATGCCCCGCCTCGACGGCTACGGCTTTTTAGCCCGGATTAAGGCCGAAACCGACCACGAAAACCTGCCCGTCGCCATGCTCACCTCCCGCAGCAGCAAAAAGCACCGCCAGCTAGCCATGAATCTAGGAGCCGCCGCCTACTTCACCAAGCCCTACAACGAGCAAACCCTGCTCAAAACCCTCGAAGACATGATTCAGCCGGCCCTAGTTTCCTAAAGCCCAGACCCCACCACCCCGCAGCTGAGCTACACCTGCCACCTCAAACCTTGCACCTCACACCCCCTCCCCCCCAACACCCAACACCCGACACCCGACACCCCCACCCCCTATGGCCACCGCCCTCACCCGCTATCGCCGTCTCCCCGCCCAAGAGCCCACCCTGCGGCTGATTGCCTTTCGGCTCCGCCACAACTGGTTTTGCCTGCCCCTGGCCATGGCCCGCCGCGTCATTCCAGCGGCCGACCCAACGGCTCCAGGGCTGGGGCTAACCCAGCTCCACCAAGAAAACATCCCAATTATGGATGTGGCCGACCGAGTCTATCAATCGGCACCGCTGCTCCCAAGCCCCAACGACCCAGCGCCAGCAGGGCCAAATCAACCGCTCAAATCTATTTTGGTGATTGACTCACCGCGATTTGGGCTGCTGGGGCTGCCAATAGACGGCATCCCCAACCTAAAACGGGCTCGCCAATCAGCCTTTAGCTTGGTACCCGCCACCTATTTGGCGATGAATCGCCTTCAGGGCATCAACACCCTGGTCACGTTAAGTGAAGCAGAACCCCCTCTATTTCTACTAGACGTAGATGCCCTGCCGCTCTAACTCTACAAACCGAAACTTTTTGATTAAATCAACACAGTGGGATGCACCTATAAACAATGCAAGCTACTCAAAGCAAACCTATGCTATGACACCCAGAAAAGCCAAAGATTTAGCAGCAAAAATGCAAGCCATTACTAGGTTCGATCACTAAACATGAATGGCAGATCAGTGCAGTATTCTAAGCCTCTAGCCAACTATTTAAGAGTTAAAAAGCTACAAATTTTTCCCGTTCTCAAGCGCCTAAGCTTTAGTGGTCAGCTCACCTGGTCTACCCCAGCAGGGCCCCAGTGGACTCTGTTTTTTAACCAAGGTCAGGTGATCTACGGCAAGGGCGGGGTACACCCCATTCGGCAGTGGTATCGCCAGGCCTTGGCCAGATTGCCTGAGTCTGAGCTGAGTTATCAGGCGTTGCAGGCCGCCCCTGGGGCTATGCTCCCTTCGACCTGGCTCCAAGACTGGGATTACCGTCTGCTTCAGCACTGGCTGAGCCAGGGGCAGTTGTCGAGCAAAGCCCTGCAAGGCATCAGCACCAATATTGTTGCCGATATCTTATTTGACGTCGTGCAAGCCCGCGACGCCCAGTATCAGCTGGCGCGGCACCCGCCCCTTGACCCCGACCATCGGCCTATCTACATCGATGACACCGCGGTGCTGCCCGCCGTTACAGAGCTATATGAGGCCTGGCTGGAGATGGGCTTAGGGGCTTACTCGCCCAATTTAGCTCCCGTCGTTCAGCACCCAGAGCCGATTCAGGCGGCCGTGTCGCCTCAGGTCTACGAATCGCTGATGCAGCTGCTCGATGGCCAACGCAGCCTACGAGATCTGGCGGTCAAGCTGGGGCAAGACGTGCTGAATTTGACCCAGGCGCTACAGCCCTACATTGAAAAGGGCTGGATCAGCCTGGTTGAGATTGCCGACTTTCCGCCGATCCAGGGTCTAGACCCGCCAGTGGGGGGGCGCGATCGCCCCCCCAGGTCAGCCCTCAAAATTGCCTGCGTCGACGATAGCCCCCTGGTTTGCAAGGCCATGGGCCAGGTGATTCGGGCGGCGGGCTACGACTTTTTGGCCATTACCGAAGGTGCCAAGGCAATTCCGACCCTGCTGGCTCAGAAGCCAGACCTGGTGTTTTTAGACCTGGTGATGCCCGACACCAACGGCTATGAAATTTGCAGCAATCTGCGCAAAATTTCTCGCTTTAAGGCGGTTCCCATCGTCATTCTCAGCGGCAACGATGGCCTGGTCGATCAGGTGCGGGCCCGGCTGCTGGGAGCCACCGATTTTTTGAGCAAACCTATGGAGCCGATTGTGATTCTCTCTGTCATTCGCAAACACCTCATCCCTGCCCGCCTGTAAGCTTTCCCCTCTCCCCCCTTCTCCCTATCTCCCCCCTTTCCCTACCCCAAGGTTTATTCATGAGCAAAGTTCTAATTGTTGAAGACAGCCTGACCGATAAAGAAATTCTGACGCTCTGCCTGCGCGATCGCGGCATTAGCGTACTGACCGCTAAAAGCGCGGAAGAAGCCTTTGAACAGGTCAAAAATCATCGGTTTGATCTGATTATTCTCGATGTGGTGCTGCCCGACCGCAGCGGTTTTGAAATTTGCCGCGAGCTAAAAGAAGACGCCACCACCCAGCAGGTGCCCGTCATTATTTGTTCTACCAAAGGCACCGAGATGGATAAATTTTGGGGCCTCAAACAGGGGGCCGATGCCTACCTGGCCAAACCTATTGACCAAGACGAACTCATGCAGGCCGTCAACCAGCTGGTCAAGGCCTAGGGAAATTTCTAGGACAGAAGATACCAGCTTTAATCCAGCGACTATAGCCACTGTAGGGTGGGCACTGCCCACCATTGAAAAACTGGTTTCTAGAAGTCACCCAGGACCAAATCCTTCAGAGAAAAAGTCTCCCAAAACTATAAGGACTTCACTAAAGAATCTCGGCGGCCGATCACCTCAGCAATACCCAAACCCTTATGGATATCCATTCCCTAACTTTAGAAGACAACGTCTCGCCTGCATCACCGCCGGAAGAGCAACCAGAGGAGCAATTTTTGCAGGTTACCCTCAACGACGATCTGCCCCTGCTGCTGCCGGGGGGCAACCTGGTCGAAATTATGAAGCTGGCCATTGGTCAGGTGATGCCGATGTTTCAGATGGCCCCCTGGGTGATCGGCATCTACAACTGGCGGGGCGACATGCTGTGGGTGGCTGACCTGAGCCATTTTTTGGGGTTTGCCCCCTGGTACAACCAGGCCGAAGCCGCCACCCGCCACACGGTGGTGGTGATTAAGCCGCCCTTTGCTGTCACCCAGACTGCCGATGAGCAATACCCCACCCTGGGTCTGGTGGTCAGCCAGGTCGACGCCATGGTCGCCTACCCCGCAGCGGCGATTCAGCCCTTGGCAGCGGCGCTTTCAGGTTCAACTGCTATGCCAATTGAGGCCAATCTGCTGCCTTTTTTGCGGGGGTGCTGCTTTGATGGCGGTGGCCTGCCCCAGCTGATTTTAGACGGCACGGCAGTTCTAGCAGCCATGGCCCAGGCCCCTTCCTAACCTGGCCGTTCCACAGCCTGTCGCACTAGAGTGCGTCGGCCTCTTTCCCAGCTGATGACGTTGAATTCCTAAGGTTATTTACTATGACTCAAGTTCCGTCGCTATCTCGTTCCCAAACACACCCTCTAACCGTAGAGGCCAACAGCGTAGGGGGGGGCAACTCCGGTACAGCCCCACCCCAAAACGCGATCAGACAGTATTTTGCTGGCCGCAGTTTGCGGCGGCAGCTGCTGTCTACGGTCTTGCCGCTGAGTCTGCTGCCGCTGCTGATTGAGGGTTTGATCACCTACGCCCTCACCCAGAGCGGTACCCGCGCCACCATCACCCAAGCTCTCCAGGGGCAGGTTTTACTGGCAAGTGAAACCGTCGGCGTCAACCTGGGTGAGCAAATTGCCTTTGCCGAGGTGTTTACCCAAAACCCGCTGATTTTAGATAAAGTGCGCCGCGATCGCCGCCTAGCCGCAGACCTAAACCTGTCGCAAGTTCCTGAGGCAACTCTAGAAACGCGCTTTATTGTGGCTAAGCAGCTGGCTACTAACCCCGCTTTTAACAACTACCTGTCCCAAACCGTTGAGGTTAAGCAATTTGCCGAGATCATTGTTACCGAGGCCAATGGCTTCAATGTGGGCTTTAGCAGCATTCCCTCTGATTTTGTGCAGGCAGGTGACGACTGGTGGCAGGGGGCTAAAAGTGATGGGGTCTGGTTTGGTCAGCCCGGCTACGATGCGTCCACGCTTCAGGTAGGCCTCGACTTTAGCCAAGCCATTCGTGACCCCAAGAACAACGAATTTTTAGGAGTGGTGAAATTCTTCATCAACGCCCTTGAGTTTGAGCAGCTCAGTGAGTACTTGACCAACGCCGGTATTCAAGGTTCGCAGCAGGTGCAATTGCTCGAACCCAGTTCTAACTATGTGCTGGCCACCTTTGACGAGCAGGGCCAAGAAGCCGCGCTCACGCCTCGATCCCTTGACTTAGTGGGCGGCGAGGTAGTGGGTGAGCTAGCCATCGCTGTCACCCAGGCCGCCCAGGCCGAGACCACCCCCAGCGATCTGCAACGGCAGCTCAACTCAGCCTTCCCGGTCAGAAATCTAGAAATTTCGGCGGCGAGGGCGGCTGGTGGCGCAGAAAGCCTGGTCGCCACCTTTAGACACCAGGGCAAACAGTATTCGCTAGCGACGGTGCCCCGGCTCAACTGGGTGGCGATCGCCTCGATGGATGTCGCCGAAATTCGCGCCGCTGGCCGCGAAAACCTGATCACCCTGGGGCTGCTGGGCCTTGCGCTGGGCGGTGTGGTCGCCCTGTTGACCCGAACCCTCGCCCAGCAAATCTCATCGCCGCTCGACGCCCTGGCCGGCAAAGCCCAGGAAGTCTCGCGGGGCAATCTCGATGCCCAGGCCGAGCTGGTTGGGTCGTCTGAGGCCCAAACCCTGGCCCAAACCTTTAACGAGCTGGTGGTGCGGGTGCGCGGCTTTCTGCGCGAGCAAACCCTCAACACCCGCCGCGCCAACCTGGCCGCCGCCATTACCGGCGCAAAAATTGTTGATTCTGCCGATCTGCTGCCCCTCTATGAACGGTTGGTGGCCGAAGCCCGCGATATTCTAGACGCCGATCGCATGGTGATTTACCAGTTCAACCCCGACTGGAGTGGGGAGATCGTGGCCGAGTCGGCAGAGGCCGATTTACCCAGCGCCTACGAGCAGCAGCTGGGCGACCCCTGTATTCCTGCCGAGACCCGCGCTAAGTACGAAGCCGAAGGCATTTTGCTCGAAAACAACGTCGCCACCGCCACCTTTCACCCCGAGCACATGGCCCTGCTGCACAGCCTCCAGGTCAAATCGATTTTGGGGGTGCCGATTGTTGGTCAAGGTAGGCTCTACGGCCTGCTGATTGCCCACCACTGCCGGTCTATGCACCCCTGGCAAGAATCCGAAGTTGATTTTCTCAAGCAGATCGGGCTACAGCTGGGCCTGGTGATCGAGCGGGTAAAACTGATCGAGCAAACCCGCGACCTGGCCGAAGAACAGCGGCAGATCAAAGAAGGCCTCCAGCGCAGCGCCCTGCAGCTGCTGATGGATGTGGACCCCGTCAGCCAGGGCAACCTGACCGTGCGTGCCCAGGTCACCGAAGACGAAATTGGCACCCTGGCCGACTCCTACAACGCCACCATTGCCAACCTGCGAAAAATCGTGGTGCAGGTGCAAGATGCCTCCCGTCAGGTGGCCGACACCACCGACACCAGCCAAACTTCGGTGCGCACCCTGGCCGAGTCGGCCACCCAGCAGGCCAGCGCCATGCTGGCCGCCCTTGATCGCGTGCAGGAGATGACCACCTCGGTACAGCTGGTCGCCACCAACGCCGAAAAAGCCGAGGCGGCGGTGCTCCAGGCCGAGCAAACCGTAGCCCAGGGTGACGACGCCATGAACCGCACCGTAGACGGCATCATGGCCATTCGTGAGACCGTGGCCGACACCGCCAAAAAAGTGAAGCGCTTGGGCGAATCGTCGCAAAAAATCTCCAACGTGGTCAACCTGATTAGCGGTTTCGCAGCCCAGACCAACATGCTCGCGCTCAACGCCTCCATCGAGGCCTCCCGCGCCGGGGAAGGGGGCAAAGGCTTTGCCGTAGTCGCCGAAGAAGTGCGCGAACTGGCTCGCCAGTCGGCCGAAGCCACCACCGAAATCGAAAAGCTGGTGGCCAGCATTCAAACCGAGACCAACGCCGTGGTCATCGCCATGGAAACCGGCACCGATCAGGTGGTCACCGGCACCCAGCTGGTCGACGAAACCCGCCAGAGCCTCAACCAGATTACCGCTGTGAGTCAGCAAATTAGCGCGCTGGTGGCGGCGATCGCCGACGCCACCGTCGTCCAATCCCAGGCCTCCGACGCCGTCAGTGAAACCATGACTAGCGTCGCCGCCACCGCCAGCCAAAACTCCACCGCCGCCAACCAAGTGTCAGACGCCTTTACCGAACTGCGCTCCGTGGCCCAGGCGTTGCAGGAGGAGGTGGGGCGATTCAAGGTCAGCTAGGGGAATGGTATTGGGTGCAAGGTTTTAGGTGTCAGGTGTTGGGTATACGGTTTGAGGTGCACGGTGCACCGTGCACCTCAAACCGTATACCGTGCACCGCGTACCCCCGAAACCCAAAACCCAAAACCCAAAACCCGAAACCCAAAACTTGAAACCCTATACCCAAAACCTCGTCCCCCAAACCTTCCCCCTCCCATGCCAAATCCCCCCCACATCCGCGACCAGGCCTATCAGTTCTTTCTCGAAGAAGCCCCGGAGCTGCTGCAAACCATCGAGGCGGGGCTGCTGGGGCTGCGATCGCAGCGAGACATCGCCGAGATTCACCAAATTATGCGGGCGGCCCACTCGCTCAAGGGGGGCGCGGCCAGCGTCGGCCTAGAGCCAATCAAGGCCCTGGCCCACCGGCTAGAGGCTCTGTTTAAGGCGCTCTACAGCGACGCTGTCGTCATCGATGGCGATCTAGAAAGTCTGCTGCTGCGGGCCTTTGACTGCCTGCGGCTGCCCCTCACTCAGCAGCTCACCCAGGGCAGCTTTGACGGTGACCAGGCCCTCGCCCAGGCGGAGCCTGTTTTACAAGACCTGGAGCTGCGCCTGGCCAGCGCCCTAGTCGAAACCGAAAACTTCATTCCCAGCTCCTCAGATCTGGGGTTCGACATGGCCCGGTCTATTTTTGAGGTGGACGTACAGCAGGGGCTAGACCGCCTGACCAAGGTGTTAGAGCAGCCAGAAGCCCACGAAGTCGCCGGAGAACTGCGCGCCCAGGCCGAGATCTTTATGGGCTTTGCCGAGCTGCTAGATCTCGCTGGGTTTGCCCACATTGCCCAGACGGCCCTGCAGGCCCTAGCCGCTCACCCAAACCAGGCCGTAGAAATTACCCGACTGGCGATCGCCGATTTTACCCAGGGTCGAGCCGCCGTCCTCGCGGCCGGGTCAACCACCGGGGGCGAACCCTCAGTCGCCCTGCAAGCCCTAGCCACCGCCGCCCCAGCTCCTGCCTCAACCCTAGACTTGCCCCCAGAGCCAATCCCAGAGCCAACTCTAGAACTCCCCCTAGAGCCGATCACAGAGCAGTTTTTAACGGCAGTTTTTGGCGATCACGACCTAGGCGATCACGACCTAGGCGATCACGACCTAGGCGATCGCGACTGGGATGCAGAACTGCCCTCAGCCGCTGAGGCGCTGGAGTGGCTCACCCAGGCCCAGCTCCCCCTAGAGGCCGATCTAGCCCTGTCGGCAGCCTCTACAGAACCCCATCCATCTAGCCCAGCCCCTACCCAGCCGCCCAGCGCAGACCCCCTCCTCGAAACCCTGTTTGGCGCTCCAGCTCCAATCACAGCCATTGAAGCAAGCGCAACTCACACCGCCCTCACCGCCCCCCTCGAAACCGATCTTCCTCCCGACATCTCCCCCACCCTTCCCATCTCCCCCACTCCCCCACTCCCCACTCCCCTCACCGTCCGCGTCGACACCCAACGCCTCGCCCGACTCGAAAACCAGCTGGGCGAACTCACCATCAACCGCAACGGCCTGGCCCTGCAAACCAACCAAATTCGCCTCGGCCTCAAGGAGTTGATCAGCCGGTTTGAGCGGGTACGGGCCACCGTAGAACAGCTGCAAGGGGTCTCAGACCAAATTTTGATCGCCCCCGATCGCCAGCGCCAGCCGGTCGTCATTGGCGAATCTACGCCTGCACCTCCCCCCGCAGCCCCGGTCCGGCCCCCCGGCTTTGATTCTCTAGAGATGGATACCTACACGGCTCTCTATACCCACACTCAAACCCTGCTCGAAGAGATGGTGCAGCTCGAAGAAGCCGCCGCCGACATCGTGTTGTTTAATCGCCAGTCAGATCAGCTGCTGGGGCAGCACCGCAAAATGCTCTCCCAGGTGCAAGACGACCTGATGTACGCCCGCATGGTGCCCCTGGGCCAGGTGCTCAATCGCTTATCTCGGGTGCTGCGAGACCTGGCCAACACCTACGGCAAACCCGCCGAGCTCACCCTCGACGGCATGGCGCTACTGGTCGACAAGGCCGTGCTCGAAAAGCTCTACGACCCCCTACTACACCTACTGCGCAACGGCTTTGACCACGGGTTGGAATTCGCTGAGGAACGCGATCGCCAGGGCAAGCCGGAGGTGGGTCAGATTGCCATCGAGGCCTGCTACCGAGGCCGACAGATCGAGATCGCGGTCAGCGACGATGGCCGGGGCCTAGACCTCGAACGCGTGCGCCAGCGCTTAGTGGCGCTCGACTGGCTCTCCCCCGACGAGGCCAGCGCCGCCAGCCCCGACCAGCTCCATCACTATCTTTTCGAGCCGGGTTTTTCGACCGCCGAGCAGGTCAGCGATCTGTCGGGGCGCGGGGTTGGCCTAGACGTAGTGCGCGACCAAATCCAGCGGCTCAAGGGCACTGTGAAAGTGCAGTCGGTGCCGGGGGCAGGCACCCGGTTTACCCTATCGCTGCCCATGACCCTGAGCATCGTCAACCTGCTGATTTGCTTTGTCGGGTCGACGCCCATCGCCTTTCGCAGCGACAGCATTACCGAAATTTTGGTGCCCCGTTCAGAGCAGCTCGCCCAGGAGGCAGCTCAGACCTACCTGGCCTGGCACAACCAGCGGGTGCCGGTGTACGGCCTAGGCGATCTGCTGACCTACCGCTGCCTGCGGCCCGAGCTACCCCTCAGCCAGGTGCTAGCCGCCGTCCCCTCCCCCGCCGACTGGGAATCGCCCCTGCTGATTTTGGCCCAGGGCGATCGCCACTTTGCCATCCAGGTTGATCGCCTCGTCACCGAGCAAGAATCGGTGATCAAACCCTTCGGCCCGGCCCTCAGCCCGCCGGTCTACGCCTACGGCTGCACTGTCCTGGGCGATGGCAGTGTGATTCCCGTCATCGACGGTCAGGCCTTCTTAGATGACCTGCTCAGCCGCCAGTCTGGCCCCCGCTCTGAACCGATCGCCACGCCTCCCGAGGCTGTTCCCCAGGCCACTCTGCACCCGTCTACCACCGTGCTGGTGGTAGACGACGCCGTCACCTCGCGCCGCACCCTGGCGCTTTCCCTAGAGCGGGCGGGCTATCGGGTGCTGCAAGCCCGCGATGGCCAAGCAGCCCTAGAGCAGCTGGCGCAAAACCCCGCCGTGGGTCTAGTGGTCTGCGACATCGAAATGCCGAATATGAATGGCTTTGAGTTTCTCACCGCCCGTCGCCAAGACCCGGCCCTGGCCCAAATTCCCACCCTGATGCTGACCTCGCGCAGCAACGACAAGCACCGCTGGCTGGCCATGCAGCTGGGGGCCACCGACTACTTCACCAAGCCCTACCTAGAGCAGGAGTTTTTAGGGGCGATCGCCACCCACCTCCAAACTACGGGCATCCCAACTACGGAATAAATCACTGGCTAGCTGCGGGCAAAATCACCATGGCATCGCCAAAGGAGTAGAAGCGATAGTCGTGGGCGATCGCCTCCTCATACAGCTCCAGCAATCTCTCTCGCCCGACCAAGGCGCTGACCAGCATCAGCAGACTCGACCCCGGCAGGTGAAAGTTGGTGATCAGCCCATCGACCACACGGTACTGGTAGCCGGGGTAGATAAACAGGTTGACCTTGCCCCGCCAGGGCTGGAGTTCGCCCCCCTGGGCGGCCCCTTCCAGGGCGCGCACGACGGTCGTACCCACCGCAATCACTCGACCGCCCCGAGCCTGGGTGGCGTTGATCTGGGCCACGGTTTCGGCAGAGACATCGATCCATTCGCCGTGCATTTTGTGGTCGAGAATGTTGTCGGCCTCGACCGGGCGAAAGGTGCCCACGCCCACGTGGAGGGTAATGTGCGATCGCCTTACCCCCATGGCCTCTAGCCGCTCAAACAGCTCTGGGGTAAAGTGCAGCCCGGCGGTGGGGGCCGCCACTGCTCCCGGCGCGTCGGCATAGACCGTCTGGTACTGGTCGGGGGAGGCGGCTGTGTCGGTGATGTAGGGGGGCAGGGGCACTTCCCCCAGGCGCTCGAACAGGGCGAACAGCGATTCACTGCCCTGGGGTTCAAACTTGACCACTCGGCCATTGGTGTCGGAGTCGGTGGACAGCACCTGGGCCACTAGGTCGGGCCGGTCGGGGTTGGGGCCAAAATGCACCGTCGCCCCCGGCTTGAGGCGGCGACCGGGGCGCACCAGGGCCAGCCAGTGATCGTCGCCCTGGTCTTCGAGCAAAAATACTTCGACCTGGGCACCGCCGGGCTTGTGCCCCATTAGCCGGGCCGGTATTACCCGAGTGTTGTTGAGCACCAGCAGGTCGCCGGGCTGCAGCAGGGTGGGCAGGTCGCGGAAGTGGTGGTGGCGGTGGGTGGTCGGCCCATCGACTACCAGCAGACGCGAAGCATCCCGTGGGGTGACGGGGGTTTGGGCTATTTTTTCTGGCGGTAGAGAATACTGATAAGCCGAGAGGGAATACTCAGCAGAGGTGAGCTGACTCTCTGGATTTAGTCTTTGACCATCGCGCATAGCCTAGCCAGGTTGGGTGGATACACCCAGGTCAGGTAGGGGGACTTAACCCTAACGGCCCTGAGGCTAATCCAAGACAATAAGAACAACAAGAGAACTGTAGCACCTGTCAACAAGGTCAAGATGGAATACACCTATTATCTCGCCAACGCTAGTTTGACCCTCCGTGTGGTCGAACACCTGCTGAGCTGCGATCGCCTGCCCCTAGACCGGTTGCCCCTAGAATTTATGACGGTGATTCATCAGATCGATGGGTGGGTCATTCGCGTTAAAATGGATGACGACATTGGCGTCTACGATGCCGAAAACTTTCGCGCCTACATGAATGAGCTGGGCATCGCCTACGACCCCGGCATTCGGGTGCGGATGGCGCTGTGGGGTCTAGAGACCGGCCAGTCGCCCATCGACGTCATGCGCCGTTATCAGGTGGCGATCGTCTCCCACGGTAAGCCCGATCGCGAAGAGATCGAAGCCTTTCGCCATCAGTTTGTCATGGGTCTGGGCTACTGCCCCGAAACCCTAGCCTAGAGCCAGCGCCCCCGGCCAGCTGTTTTGACCATCTATCTCCCCAAAAGGACAGGGCCACCTGTCCTTTTTTGTGGATTTTGGGATTGTGTCCCCACTGCCGCCGCCACAGCGTCGTCAGACATGGCGAAAGCGAAAACTGCGATTTTCGACGCGATCATCGCAGCCCTATCTGGGCGGATTTAGCAATGTGCTTCTGGGAGCGTTGGCCTTTATTTTGGTGCTGTATTTGAGCCAGGGATAGCTGGGTCAATCGGCTCTGGCCCATAGCGCCAGCCCGCCCCCGCGCCCCCGCGCCGCCACATAGTCTGCCTGGGCGGCGAAGAAGGCAAAAAACGGCAGCTTACCCACGGGGGTAGCCAAAAAGTTCTCGGTTTTGGCGGCTTTTCCCGGCAGGGGCAGGTTGACCACCGGCAGGCTACCTACCAGCACCTGAAGGCGCACAAAGTCGAAGGCCAGCAGGTTCTTTTTGGGCAAAAACTTAGCTGGCCCGGTAAACCGCAGCTTTAGCGGCCCCACCCGCAGCTGGTTTTGAATGGTCAGCAGATCGGCGGTGTCGTCACTGCGGCTAAAGGCCAGGGTAGCCACCGCCAGACCGGGTATATAAAATCCGCTGCCGCTGGGCTGGCCAGCTTTGAAAGCGGGCTTTTTGGAGGCCGTAAACCGCAGTCGCCAGGTGCCCAGCAGGGCCTCGGGTGAGAGCTGCCGCCGCTGCTGCTTGGTCTGGCGCTCAGCCTCTAGTAGGGATGCAACTAGCGCTGCGCCTAGGGGCTTGCCCTCAGGTCGAGCCGTTGCCGATGCCGCCGCCTCTAGCACCGGGGTGGTCGAGGGCGTAGTGACGCTGTTGATGGCGGTCATGGGTCTCTCCGAAAAGGGCGCAGCGGCGTTGGGTGGGCGATCGCTGCCTCCATTATGACAAGCCCTGAGCTGGGGCTATCCCTAGGAGGAGAGAATTGCCGGGGCCAGGCCCGACCTGCTAGCCGCCAGCACTCTGGCATAATGAAGCTCCATTCTGTACGGTGCTGCCATGGCTACCACTCCGCGATCGCCCCTGCTGCGCCACCCCGCCGCCAAGTCTGCCGCCAGTGTCTCGGCGGTGCTGATGTGGGTGGGTATCGCCATCACCCTAGGGTTTGTGGCGATCGCCCTGATGGCCCCGCTGCTGGCAAACTGGGGCTGGATCGCCGACCCCACCACCGCCCTGCAAAACCCAATTCACCAGCCCCCCGGCGGCGACCACTGGTTTGGCACCACCCGCCAGGGCTACGACGTGTTTTCTCGCACCCTGTTTGGCACCCGCGCGGCGTGGCAGGTAGTACTGCTGGCCACCCTGCTGAGCGTGGCCATCGGCGTGCCCCTGGGCATGGTCAGCGGCTACCTGGGCGGCTGGCTCGACCGCGCCCTGCTGTTTTTCATGGATACGATCTACACCCTGCCGGGGCTGCTGCTCTCAGTTACCCTGGCCTTTGTGGTGGGCCGGGGGGTGCTCAATGCGGCGATCGCCCTCAGCATTGCCTACATTCCCCAGTACTACCGGGTGGTGCGCAACCACACCGTCAGCGTCAAGACCGAGCTGTTTATCGAAGCCGCCCAGGCCATGGGGGCCAGTACCTGGGTGGTGCTGACCCGCTACCTGTTTCTCAACGTGATTCAGAGCGTGCCGGTGCTGTTTACCCTCAACGCCGCCGACGCGATTTTGGTGCTGGGGGGGCTGGGGTTTTTGGGCCTGGGTCTGCCCGAGCAGGTGCCCGAGTGGGGGGCCGACATTCGCCAGGCGCTCGACGCGCTGCCCACGGGCATCTGGTGGACGGCGCTGTTTCCGGGGCTGGCCCTGACCCTAATGGTGACGGGGCTTTCTCTCGTGGGGGAGGGGTTAAACGAATTGATGAACCCCCTCCAGCGCCGCGAAAACTGGCGCTAGGCTCCAGAGCGGTGCATCAAAAAAGCTCCATTCCCCTGGGCAAACGCCGTTTGCCCCTACCCACCTAACCACCCACTCTCCCCCTCATCCGCATCGCCGTCACCGAATACAGCAGCAGCGCCGCCCAAATGCAGCTGAAGGTGACAACATGCACGGGGGTAAACGGCTCGCCGTACACAAACACCCCCAGCAGCAGCGATAGCGACGGGGCCAGATATTGAAAAAAACCCAGGGTCGCCAAGGTCAGCCGTTTGGCCGCCTTGTTGAACCACAGCAGGGGCATTGACGTTGCCACCCCCGCGCCAATAAACAGCAGCGTCATGGGCAGACTTTCGCCAAAACGCCCCTGGCCGCTGACGGCCAACCAGCTCACCACCAGCAGCACTAGGGGGGTAATCAGCAGGGTTTCGACCGCTAGGCCCGCCAGGGGGGCCACCGCCACCACCTTGCGCAGCAGGCCGTAAAACGCAAACGAAATCGCCAGACTGAGGGCAATCCACGGCACGGTGCCCAGCTGCCAGATAAAGTAGCCCACCCCGAGCACCGCCAGGGCCACGGCCACCTGCTGCATTTTGTGCAGCCGCTCTTTGAGAAAGACAAACCCCAGTAGCACCGTCACCAGGGGGTTGATGTAGTAGCCCAGGCTGGCTTCGACCACGCGATCGCTGTTGACCCCGTAGATGTATAGCCCCCAGTTAAAGGTCAGCAGGCTAGCGGTGAGCAGCAGCACCAGCACCTTGCGGGGCGACTTAAACAGTTCTACCAAATCTCCCAGCCGCCGCTGCACCAGCAAAATGCCCACCAAAAACACCGCCGACCAGATCATCCGGTGGCTGAGCACTTCCACGGCGGAGGTAGTGCCAAAAAACTTCCAATAGATCGGCAGCAGACCCCAGGTGCTGTAGGCCAGCAGGGCGTAGATCGGGCCGAGCCTATGGTCGGGCTGGGCCGGTGTGGTAATGGCGGTAGGTAAGGTCAAGGCAGATGCTGCAACGCAGGCTCATTAGGCTATCGATAGAAATTTTAGCGGTCAGGGCTGACGGCAGGTATCGACCCCGGTTCACTTAGTCATCGACAGCATCGATAGTAGTTCTCATGCTGAATCTGCCTTGGCTGACCGGGCTGGGCAAACACCGTTTGCCCCTACGCAAGCCTCCTTCGCCCGGTTGTTCGCCCAATGGGGGGCTTTTATTGCTTAGAAATTTCCTAACCATCAGGGCTGCTGGTGGTGAATTGGCAGCCGCACCACCACCGTCGTGCCCTCCTCGGGCTGACTGCGGGCGACGATGGTGCCGCCACAGTAGAGCAGCAGCTGCTGCACGATGGAGAGACCTAGCCCAGCCCCTTCGGCGGTGTCGGGGGGCAGGTTGCGGCCCCGATAAAAGTGGTCAAAAATGCGGGGCAGATCGACCTGAGAAATACCAATGCCGGTGTCGCGCACTTCGATTTCGACGCGGTCGTTGGCGCTGCGAGCGGTGACCCACACCCGCCCCCCGCTGGCGGTGTATTTGAGGCTGTTGTTGAGCAGATGAATCACAATCTGCCGCAGCCAGCTCGCGGGGCAGCTGACCAGGGGCAGATGGCGGGGAATGGTGTAGGCCAGCGCCACGCCCTTTTCTGCGGCCAGGGGCTGGTAGGTGCTCACCACTGGCGGCACGGTTTCTGCCAGGCTCAGCGGGGCAGGCTGGGTTTGATCGAGGCTGGTCTCAACCTGCAACAGGTTGAGCACGCCGCTGATCAGGGCACTCTGGCGATCGCACTCGTGGCTAATCATCTCCATGTAGCGCTGGCGCTGGGGAGGCTTGAGGTGGGGCGAGTCGAGTAGCGTCAGGGCGGTTTTAATCGTGGTTAGGGGAGTGCGTAGCTCTTGGCCCACGGTGTTGAGAAAGTCATCCTTCAGCCGTAGGGTGTTCATTAACACCTCGTTTTGCGATGACAGGCTGGCGGTGCTGAGCGCCTGACGACGATAGGTAGAGGCCGACTGGCGCAGGTGCTCCTGGCGTTTGAGCTGCCAGTTGAGCCAGCGATCAACCAGGTTTAGATAAGCCGGGGTGGGGCTGGGCGGAGGCCCCTGGCTCACCAGCTCGGCCACATCGCCGTCGATAGTCCCCCCGGCGACCCCCTGACTAATCGGGTGGTGAATGGCACGCACCACCGTGGCCACCAGGTCGGGGTTCACTGAGCAGCATACCGAAAGGTAGGACGAGCGAGCCGTTAAGGTCTCGTCGCGCTGGGCCGGGCCGTCGTGAGCCGGGGCGTCATCGGCGTCGCGCTGGCCCTCTCGTTCCTGAGCTGAGGGGCTTGCCGACAGGGGCTGGAGACGGTGGGCCAATACCATGGCTGTAAACACCTCAGACTGCACCACGACAAAGTAGTCGCCCCGCCAGGCCTCATTCAGCGGCACAATGACTTCGGAGGAGTTGCCGGCGATCGCGGGCCGGTCAGCCTCTAGACGCAAAAACCGAAACACCCGATAGGGCGAGGCCAACCCCTGGCCGTAGCGCAAAATATCTGCATTCCAGGCGCTGCTGGTGGGCAGCTTCACCAGTAGGTGCGCCTGAATATCGTTGGCTTCAAGAAATTCTACGGTGGATTGCAGAATTGCCTTAAACCCTTTGGGTTTAACCTGTACGTAGTCTGGCGAGGCTGCACTGAGCTGAAGCAGCCGGTACAGCGACACCTCTTGCTCTTGATGAGACTGCATGGTGCTCCAATGGACGGGGGCCAGGCTAGGCTAGGGCCAATCGCAGGGTAGATCGACAGTGGTGTCTTTTAGGGTATCTGTAACCACCAACGATGACGGCGAGAATGTTGCGTGTTTTCACATAACGCCGCCATTTTAGGCGAAATAACTATTGTGGATACCGTTCTTTGAGAAAGTGGCGGGCCTGTTCGCGATCATCGAAGTGGATTTTTTCGGTGCCGAGGATCTGATAATCTTCGTGACCCTTGCCCGCGATCAAAATGCCGTCGCCGGGCTGGGCCATGGCGATGGCGGCGGCGATCGCCGTAGCGCGATCGCCCACCACCTGGTTCTCATCCAGCGCCGCCGGTATGCCCGCCACCACGTCGCGCAAAATCTGCTCGGGGTCTTCGGTGCGGGGGTTGTCGGAGGTGACGACAACAGCGTCGGCCAGCTCGTAGGCGATGCGGCCCATCTGAGGACGCTTGGTGCGATCGCGATCGCCGCCGCAGCCAAACACGCAGATCAGCCGCCCCGGCACAAAGGGCCGCGCCGCCGTGAGAGAATTTTTCAAGCTGTCGGGCGTGTGGGCGTAGTCGACAATCACGCTGATGTCCTGGGCCTCAGACACTTTCACCTGCTCCATCCGCCCCGGCACGCCGCCAAAGCTGGGTAGGGCAGCGGCGATCGTTTCGAGGGCCACACCCAGGTGCAGCGCCGCCCCCACCGCCGCCAGCAAATTCTCCAGGTTAAACTGCCCCACCAGCGGTGAGCTAAAGGGCACGGTGCCCGCCGGGGTCTTCAGCGTGCCTGTCACGCCGTTGGCCTGGTAGGTGAGGTCGCCGGTGTAAAGGTCAGCGTTGGGGTTCTGGGTGCTGTAGGTCCACAGGCGATCGCTCGGCAGCTGGGCCACCAGTCTCTCGCCGTAGGGTGTATCGACATTCACCACCGCCCGCCCCGCTAGGTAAGCCTCGCTAAACAGCAGCGCCTTGGCCTGGAAATAGTCTTCCATGTCGCTGTGGTAGTCGAGGTGGTCTTGGGTGAGGTTGGTAAATACCGCCACCTCAAAGGGGCAGCCCCACACCCGTTTCTGCGCCAGGGCGTGGGAGCTAACTTCGAGCACCGCGTACCGACAGCCCGCATCCCGCGCCGTCGCCAGCTCCGCCTGTAGCTCGACCGCAAAGGGTGTGGTGTAAAGGGCCGTTTTTTGATGGCCGGGCCAGCGGGTGTAGAGGGTGCCCAGCAGAGCCGTGGGCTGCTGGGCCGCATTCAGCAGATGCTCAATCAGATGGGTGGTGGTGGTTTTGCCGTTGGTGCCCGTCACCCCCACCAGGCCCATCTGCCGGGCTGGGTAGTGGTAGAACCGCGCTGCTACCTCGGCACAGGCCACCGACATGTCGGTCATGGGCACCACGCAGGCATCGCCCTCGACCGGGCGGGCCTGGAGAGCTGGAGCTGACACCAGCGCCGCCGCCGCCCCCGCCGCCACCGCGCTGGGCCAAAATTCGCCCCCATCGACGCGGGTGCCGGGCATGCCCAGAAACACATCCCCCGGCTGGCAGGCGTGGGAATTGGTACAGAGACCCTTGATCTCGGGGTTATCTCCCCCGTCAGCCAGGGCAAACCCAGGCGCAATCAGCCCGGCGGGCAGGCCCTCAAGCAGTTGGCGCAGCTTCATGTCAGCAACTCCTCACATCATTGAAGTTGCCCTATTCTGCCTTACTCTGGCCTATATAAGTCTGTATCAATTGCTCCACCCTGGCCTGGGGTGCCCGAGGCGACAGGCG
>JBBSKN010000051.1:0-26838 GCA_038256265.1 Phormidesmidales cyanobacterium | reverse complement strand
CCTATCTTTCTCCAAAAAGCTAGAGAATCACATAGGAGCCATCTGGCTGTTCATCCATGACTACAATCGCCGAATCAGGCAGAAGCTAGCAGAGCAAGGCGATCCCGTCTTTTCCTCTGCCCTGCACTAAAATGCACTACCGCCAGAGAGATCGGCCCGCCGCATAAACCCCACAATGCTGAGGGGAATGCCCACCCAAAACAAAAATTTGCCCAGCCCCAGGGGCACCCGGTGGTAAAGCCCCTGGGGCTGACCCCGGTGGGGCGCAAAGCGATAAAGCATTACCCCCAGCAGTATACCGGCGCAAACCCCAGCGCCAATCGGCCCGTAGAGGCGAATTAAAATTTCTAGCGATGGCAAGACAACGGCCCCCGTAGCGTTCCCTGTAACTTTCTCGGCCCGTTGGACCTGTTGCCGTAAGACCCTGGATCAGTATTGAGCTAGAACAATCTCAGGTCAATCTTTAACCCTATCGCCACCGTTGATATTGGCATAAGAGGCCATAATGGTTGGAGCTTTGCCGGGTACCTGTTAGCGACCATGCCTCCTTTGGACGATATTCCCCAAGCCGCCCGCGACCTGCCCCTGTACCCTTCAGGGACAGAGCAACCGCCCTGGCTGAGGCGTACGCGACTGCTGCGCCGCACGATTGGTTTAACCCTGCTGGCTCTAGCGGCTGGTGGGCTGGTGGCCTGGTACCAAACGACTCGCTACTCGGCGACAGAGTTTACCCGGCCCTTTGAGACCATGGTGAACCCTGCCGCCGTGGCAGAGTCTGAAAACCAAACCGACCTAGACCGTGCCGTGCAGCTGGCCCCCTCTAGCCGCAAGCTGCTGGGCCATCGCGCTTTTGAAGAAGCCCCCGCCGAAGACCTGGTGCCCCTCGCCGCCAACGGTAGCATTCGGCTGCGGTCTGCCGCCGCCACCCAGTACGAGGCCATGACCCAGGCGGCGGCGGCGGTGGGCATTCGCCTGGTGCCGCTGTCGGGCTACCGCTCCCAGGCTGAGCAGGAGGCCGTCTTTTTTAGCCTTAAGGCCCAGCGCGGCCAAGATGCCGAAACCCGCGCCGAGGTCAGCGCACCGCCGGGCTATAGCGAGCACCACACGGGCTACGCCATCGACGTGGGCGACCGCAACCAGACGGGTACTCACCTCAGCTCAGACTTTGCCGACACCCCGGCCTACGGATGGCTGGAGACTAACGCGGTTCAGTTTGGCTATGAGCTGTCGTTCCCGCCTGACAATTTTCAGGGGGTGGCCTTTGAGCCTTGGCACTGGCGGTTTGTGGGCGATCGCACCAGCCTCGAAACTTTCTACAGCGAGCAGGAGTAGCCGCTAGCAACTCGCCTTAGCGGCGATCGCCCGCCTGCCCTCAGCCCCCATCCCCGTTACCATAAAGCCAGTTGTTATTGTCATAGCCCATGCGCGACACCACCCTCAACGCGGTTGCCATCACTATCTTTGGGGTCACGATGGCCAGCCTGCTGGGGCCGTTGGTGAGCCTTTCTCCGGCGGTGGTGGCGGTGTTTGTCGCCGTGGGGTTGGGCATAGCCAGCCTTGATCAGCTGGGCTTAGAGGGCCGCATCGGCAGCATCGCCATAGATTCCCTGGCCTGGACTTCGCCAGACCATCGCCAGCGAGTGCTGCACCACGAGGCGGGGCATTTTCTCGCGGCGGTGCTGCTCGATTTTCCGGTGGAAACCTACACGCTCAACGCCTGGGAATCTTGGCGGCAGGGCATTGCCGGGCAGGGGGGCGTGGTGTTTGGCCCCAGCGACCCCGCCGCCCTGCAGCGGCTCACCCCCCAGGTGGTTGATCGCTACTGTCAGGTGTGGATGGCGGGCATTGCCGCCGAGCAGTTGATCTACGGCAACGCCGAGGGCGGCAGCGACGATACCCTGGCCCTGGGCAGGTTTTGGAGCGCGTTAGGGCGATCGCCCGCCGAGATCCCCCTCAAACAGCGCTGGGCTGCCCTCCAGGCCAAAACCCTGCTGGAGAAGCACCGCGACGCCTTTGATGCGCTGGTGACGGCCATGGGCGATCGCGCCCCGGTCGCCACCTGCTGCGACATCATCGCCCAGCACCGCGCCGCAGTGGAAGTGGCTTAGGGTCGGCTGACAGGAATAGGACGAAATCATGGTCTACGCATTGCCGTCGGGGTTTCAGTGGGGGGTTGCCACCTCGTCATACCAGATCGAGGGCGCGGCGGCGGAGCGCGGCCCCAGCGTGTGGGATGTCTTTAGCCAGACCCCAGGGCGGGTGCTCAACGGCGATACCGGGGCGATCTCCTGCGACCACTATCACCGCTACCGCGACGACATTGCCCTGATGGCAGAGCTGGGGGTGCGCCACTACCGCTTCAGCATTTCCTGGCCTCGCATTCTCCCCAGCGGGCGCGGCGCGGTAAACCAGGGTGGGCTAGATTTCTACCGCGAACTGGTCGATACCCTGCTGGAGTTTGGCATTACCCCCCACGCTACCTTGTTTCATTGGGATAGCCCTCAGGCGCTCGAAGATGAGTACGGCTCGTGGCGCAGCCGCCAGATGGCCCATGACTTTGCCGACTACGCTGCGGTGGTGGTGAAGCATTTGGGCGATCGCATCACCCACTGGATCACCCTCAACGAAATTTTCTGCTTTACCCATCTGGGCTATGGCGTGGGCCAGGTGCCCGAAATGGCCCCCGGTACCGTCGTCAAAACCGCCAAAGAAGTCTGGCAAACCTCCCACCACGCCCTGCTGGCCCACGGCCTGGGCTGCCAAGCCATTCGCGCCGCCTCGCCCCAGCCCTGCCAGGTGGCCCTAGTCGACAACTACCTGGCTACAGTACCGCTGACCGATAGCCCAGCCGATATCGCCGCCGCCCAGGCTGCCTTTCCCTGCGCGGGCACCAACGGCGGCATTCTCTACCCAGCCCTAACTGGCGAATACAGTTCGCAATTGCTGGCCGATCTGGGCGAGCATGCCCCCGACATACAAGCCGGCGATCTCGAAATCATTCACCAGCCGCTCGATGCCCTCGGCTTTAACGTCTACACCGGGGTCTACGTACGCGCCGCCGACAACCCCAAGGGCTTTGAGATCTTGCCCTTTCCCCAGGGCTACCCGCGCCTGCATATGCCCTGGCTGCACCTGCTGCCCGACAGCCTCTACTGGGGCGTGCGCCACATCAGCGACACCCTCCACCGCCCCGAGCTGCGTGTCTTCATCAGCGAAAACGGCTGCGCCGCCCAGGATGAACTGACCGCCACCGGAGAGGTGCTCGATCTAGACCGCATTCAATATCTGCAACAGTACCTGCGATCAGCCCATCGCGCCGTGCAAGAGGGCTACCCGCTGATTGGCTATTTTCTGTGGAGCTTTTTAGATAACTTTGAGTGGGCCTATGGGCGCGATCGCCGCTTTGGTATCACCTACATCGACTATGCCACCCAGCAGCGCATTCCCAAAGCCAGCTACCACTGGTATGCCCGCTGTGTGGCAGAAAATCGAGTCATGTAGCCATGTTCTACAGGTCAGAATCACCCTGCACGCCTTGAATAATCCGCGATAGCTCGCTCTTTTCGTCCACCGAGATCCGGGTGGGCGAGCCGCTGATAATCCGCTCTAGGTTGCGGAACGAGTCTTTGATGTCTGGCCCCTGGTTGTTGATGGTGTACTCGCGAATGCCCTTGTCGTGCCACGAGCCGCGCATTTTAAAGACGTTGATCGCCCGCGACAGTTCGCCCCGCACCTCCACGTATTGCAGCATCAAAATCGTGTCGGTAATGGTGGAAATGTGCGACTCGGTAATCGAGTGCAGCCCCATAAACTGCTCAGTGGTGTTGGTGAAAAAGCCGGTGATTTCCTCCTGCTTGGCAAAGCCTGTTAGCCCAATCACAAACTGCCGAAAGGAGTTGTTGCTGACGCCGCGATCGAGGGCCGACAGCGAGTCGATCGCCACCCGCGACGGCTTAAACTGAGAGATCTCGGCCTTAATAATTTGCAGGTGGTCTTCTAGACCTGCCGACTCAGGGTAGGCGCAGATAATCTTCAGCAGCCCCTGCTCTTCCATCGATTCAAAATCGACCCCCCATGAGTAGGCGTTGCGGGAGAGTTGGGCACGCGACTCTTCGTAGGCAAACAAAATTGCTCGCTCGCCGCTCTTGCAGCCCTCCACCAAAAACTTGCTGACCAGCAGGGTTTTGCCCGTGCCCGTGGCCCCAGTCGCCAGAATGATCGAGTCCTTGAAGAAGCCGCCGCCGCACATTTCGTCCAGGGTCGGCACCCCCGACGACACCCGCACGTTAGATGATCGCTGGGTCAGCTGCATCGCCCCCAGGGGAAAGATATTGATGCCGTCGTTGGTGATGGTAAACGGGTACTCCCCCTTCATGTGGGTGGTGCCCCGCAGCTTGAGAATCTCGATAGTGCGGCGGCGACGCTCCCCCTCCAGGGCGTTGCGCATAATCACTACGTTGTCGGAGACAAACTCTTCTACCCCAAAGCGGGCCACCGGGCCATACTCCTCTAGCCGCTCGGTGGTCATGATGGTGGTGACGCCGATGAGCTTGAGGCGGGCTACCAGGCGAAAGATCTCTCGGCGCACCACCGAGGCCGCATCGTACTGCTGAAACACCGCCGTCACCGAGTCAATGGAAACCCGTTTCGCCTTGTACTTGCGAATGGCGTACTGAATCCGCTCAATCAGTGCCGACAGGTCAAAGTTGCCCACCACATCCTGCCCTTCGGGGTCAGGGGAAGCATCGAGAATAAATAGCTTGCCGTCGTCCACCAGGCGCTGCAAGTCCCAACCAAAGCTGTAGGCGTTTTGAATGATGTCTTCGGGCGACTCTTCAAAGGTGACGAACACCCCCGGCTCCTCAAACTCAGTGATGCCGTTGTAGATAAATTGCACCGCAAACAGCGTTTTGCCCGTGCCCGAGGTGCCGCTTACCAGCGTTGACCGCCCCGCCGGAATGCCCCCATGGCTAATGTCGTCTAGCCCCTCGATCAGGGTGCGAATCTTGCGCACGCCAACGGGGTGAGCAGGGGTTCTCAAATTGTTTTGGTCAGAGTCTGTCATGGGACGCCGTTAAGGTTGTCGAGCAGGGTAGCCGCCCTTTAGGTAAGTTACAGAAAACTTACAGGAGATCTTAAGTGCTAAGAAGATTTCCAGTAAAGAAGATACCAGCTTTAATCCAGCGCCTGTAGCCGCTGTAGGGTGGGCCCTGCCCACCGGTTGGGAAACTATTTTCCAGAAGTCGCCTAAGCATACCCCGAACCGGCTACCCTAATCGATGACAACCGGCTGACCGCCAAACGGTTAAACCAAGTCTCTAAGTGGCCTTTGATTCGACCGCTCAGGGCAGGATTCAGTCCTCAACTTGATCGGTAGGCCCAACCTCGCAGACCTAGGGGCCGGTTCAGTACCCCTGGGCGTTGACTCCTGGCGTTTCCCCCTGCCATCAACTCTCTGGCTAACCCCTCTGGCTAACCATAAATGTCGTCTTCCCGTAGCTCATCGTAGAGCAGGTCTAGCCCAATCAGCACCCGCTCGCGATCAGAGAGGTCGCCAATAATCTTGCGCACCGGCGGCGGCAAAATCTTAGCCAGGGTAGGGGTGGCGAGAATTTTATCCTCCTCTGCCAGCTGCGGGTTTTTGAGCACGTCGATCACCTTGAGGGCATAGACCCCCTGAAATTCTTCTTCCAGAATATTGTTGAGGGTCTTGAGGGCGCGCAGGGAGTTAGGGGTGTTGCCCGCAACGTAAAGCTTAAGGATGTAGGTCTTTTTAACGGAACTCATGGAAGGCTCTGAGCTACAGGGATTAGGGACGATTGTATGGGGTAAAACGAGGGCCTAGGGCTGGCGGGGAATAGATCGGCGGTACATTTCGCACAGGTGGGCGATGATGTCGATCAGGGTGAGGCGATAATCGAGCAAAATCTCTTCGCTGCGCCCCTCCAGCTTGAGCTGTTTAGCGAAGCTGTCCATCAGCTGCATGTGAATCTCGACGATGTGGGCCACAGAAATATCGGCCATGAACGCCTGATCGACCAAGTCGTCGATCAGCTGGTTGAGGTTGATCTTGGGGTCTTTGGCAAAATAGCCCAGGATAATCATCCGGTAGTCAGCCTTGAGCTGGCTCAGAAAAGCGGCCCGGTCGTCGGGGTTCATGTTGCGCAAAAACGAGCTGGGGCTGCGTTTGTAGTAGACGCCCAGGTACCCCAGTCGAGATTTGAGTTTTTCTGTCAGGCGATGCTGCTGAGCGCTGAGGCTGTCGTCTGAGGGGTCTGGTTGAGCAACTGAAACCGATGACGATGAAGCCTTTTGAGCGTCTGACAGCCGCAAAAACTCTTGAATAGCATTCTGAATTACCCGCTCAAGCTGAGACATGGCCTCAACGGCGTGGTGAATGACGGCCCCTGGGTAGGGTTCGGCAATAGCAACGGGCACCGCATTGGTTGGGGCAGGCGGTTCGCGGCGGGCGGCCTCTGCGTCTTCCCCTGAGGCATTCTCGGGCTTACTTTCTGCCTCACTCTCTGGCTCGCCAATGAGGATCACCACCGGCATCATCAGATTGAGCTGCATCAGGGCGGGGCGCAGGGCCTGCTGCCACACCTGGCTGTCTACTATCAGGCAGTCGGGCAGTTCGGGATGGCTCTTTAACCAGTCTAGGGCATCTCCTAGAACGGCACTTTGGTGCACGACGTATCGGCTAGGGTCCAAATTGAACTCGGGAGCCTGCTTAACCTGATCATCACGGGTCAGGACATAGATTTGAAGAGGAGCAATCAAGGAGCGATGATGGTGAGCAGGACAAGAAATAAACTAGGGTTAACTCTAGGTTTAGTTAGTTAGAAACTACCGGAGTCAGGATTTAACCCCGCCGACCGAGGACGTATCAGGATATTTTCAATTCTAAAGGGTGGTTGCCAGAATCCGGTCTGCCCCCGCACCCAGAGTCAAACCCTAGGGGATTAGCCTATGGCGCTGCCGCCCCTCGATCACTTTTTGAGCAACGTTCCCGCCTATGAGCTGGCTATATCTCTCGGCGAGATTACTCAAGCTTTAGGGCAGCCGGCGGCGGCGGCCCCCAGCCACATTTTGGTGACTGACGATGAGCATCGCCCCCTCGGGGCGATCGCCCTGGGGCGGCTCTGGGCCAGTCACCACACCTGGGGACTGCATCACGCTGGGGATAATAGTCTACCTGGGCCACGGCTGCTAGATTGCCAGCCCTGGCTAGAGCCGGTGGTAGAGGTGGAGGCCAGTCAGCTGTTAGATACGTCAGCCCTGGCTAATCTGGGGGCGCTGGCTCAGAAAATGCCTGCCCCAACCCTGGTGGTGATCGACTCTGACGGGCAGTATCTGGGGGTGATCAACCCGACTCGGCTGCTGGGCTGGCTGGCTAGCCAGTCCACTGGAATCAGCGAGGCTAGCCAGCCTGGCACAGACTGGCTAGAGGCTGGGCAACGGGCCTGGGTTCTAGAGCTGAGCCACGCGCTCAAAACCCCGATCACCACGCTGCTGGGGTTATCAACCCTACTTTTAGACAGCCGGGTGGGGTCGCTGAGCGATCGCCAGTTTCGCTACGTCAGCCTGATGCGCCAGGCGATTCGTAAGCTGACCACCCTGGTCAACCTGCTGCTCGACTGGATGCGCCTGGAGTCAGACCAGATCGCGCTCACCCTGGAGCGGGTCAGCCTGCAACCCTTGGCTGACACCCTCCTGTCGAGCTTTCTCAGCGCCCAGCCCGAGGTCGCGGCCTCGTGGACGGAGGGGTTTACGGTGCGTCTGGCGACCGCCGAGGGCTGGGTGATGGCTGACCCCCTGCGCCTGCGCCAGAGCCTGCACTACGGGTTGGGCTACCTGCTGGCCCACGGGGCCAGGCCCAGCGGCCTGATGGTCGAGCCCTGGGGGCCGTGGATCGGGTTTAGCCTGGACAGCCCAGATGCCCTGGCGACGGCAGGCGCTGAGTATGGGGCTGCACCGCGCCCCGAAGCGCTGCCAGAATTCCAGACTCTTCAGGAGTTAGGGCTTACCCTGGCCCGGCGGTTTAGCCAGCTGCACGGCGGCGAGGTCAGCCTGTTCAGTAGCCCGGCCTGGGGCAGCCGCCTGACCCTGCTGCTGCCGGCTCCCCCGGCCCTGGCCCGCGCCCAAACCACGGTACTGGTGCTGCTGGCCTGCGCCAGCGAGGCGGTGGTGGAGCAGGTCTACGGCTGTCTGCGGGGGACCGACTACCGGCTGGTGATCGCCCCCTGCTGCCAAAGCCTGACCGCCATGCAGAGGCGGCTCGCCCCCACCTGCACCCTGATTCACTGGGAATCGCTGCCCGATGCCCCCAGCGACGCCGCTGCCCGCCAGGCCCTGGTAGATAATTTGGAGATAGCCAACCCGGTGGTGTTGAGGCCGGCGGCGGCGGACCAGGCAGCGGCTTTGGCCTCGGCAGCGCGCGCCGAAGGGGAGGATAGGGCGGGCAAAGTTCTAAACGTTCTATCGATTGAAACTCTAGCCCAGGGGCTGCGGCCCGCGCTCGACCAACTCTGCCAGCGCTATCCGGTGCCGCTGGCGGGGCTGACCCTGCTACTGCTGCGATCACCCGAGGCCGTAGCTCCTCCTAGCGGTCTGTCTGCCGCGGTGCAAACCTGGCTGCAGCGCTACCGCTGCCGCCTGCTCCAGGCCGACGATCTGGCCCAGGCCAATTTGCTCAGTCGAGTGTGGCAGCCCCAGGCGATCGTTTTAGATAGCACCGAGCCGATGCCCCTGGCCGAACTCCAGGCCCTGGCCCGCTACCCGGCCCTGGCCCAACTGCCCCTGGTGACGCTAGTGCCGGGGTCGGCGGAAGCGGCGGCGCTGGGGCTGACCCTAGTGCCCTGCCTAGAGGTACTCCGTCAGCCCCCGGAGGCGGCGGTGAGGAGTTTGATGCAGGCGATCGCCATGCATCAGGCCACCCCTGACGCCTAATACCAAATCTGAACCGATACCTCGTAGGGGCACTGCTCTGGCAACAGGACTGGCAAACAGACAAGCATCTGGGGCTAGACTTGAAGACTGGGGCCACCGTGTGGGAGCTGAGGGGGTAAGACCACCAAGCAAAATCGCTGCCTCCATCGCCTAGGCTGCAGCGAAACGCAGAACTTTCTGTTTGGCAGGCTCCAGATGGCGAGGGTGGCGACGGCCCATCTGAACCCGGTCTCCAGCCAGGTGCAGTGGCTGGCTAGCTCAGAGCTGTCTTAAGCTGGCGGCAAAATTCACCGATGGTGTGCAGCGCGGTCTGGGGGTCTTCGCCCGCCAGGCGTTTGACAAAGGCACTGCCGACAATTACACCGTCGGCACCCCAAGTCTTTAGCTGCTGGGCCTGGTCTGGGTCAGAAACACCAAAGCCAACGCCAATGGGTTTATCGGTGTTTTGCTTGAGGCTGTCGATCAGGTCTTTGACTCGACTTTGCAGCTCGCTACGAGTGCCCGTTACCCCCGTGACGCTGACCAGATACACAAACCCCTGGGCTTGGGCGGCGATCGCCGCAATCCTCTCCGGTGGCGACGTGGGGGCCACCAGCAGCGTGACATCAACGCTGGCCGCTGCTGCTGACGTCAGCAGCGCCTCGACCTCTTCGAGGGGCAGGTCGGGCACCACTAGGCCCGCCACCCCCGCCGCCGCAATGTCGGCCATAAACGGGTCGATGCCTCGGTTGAGAATCGGGTTGTAGTAGGTAAATAAAATCAGCGGTGCGTGCAGCTTGGGGCTGAGGGCTTTGACCATGGCCAGCACTCGGTCGAGGGTGACCCCTGCTGCCAAGGCACGGGTGGCAGCCGCCTGAATCACCGGCCCGTCGGCCAGGGGGTCAGAGTAGGGCACCCCTAGCTCAATGAAGTCAGCTCCGTTTTGATCGAGCACCTGCAGAGCCGTCGCTGTGGTCTCTAGATCGGGGTCGCCAGCAGTAATAAAGGGAATTAGGGCGCAGTTACCCTGCGATCGCAAGTCACGGAAGCGTTCAGAAACAAGGGCCATAGCGGGTACCGAAAAACCTCAGTCCAATAGAGCACTCTAGAACAAGCGCGGCCCCAAGTCTACGATTTTTTCTGGGTTAGGGATCTGTGGCGAGTCAGGCGTCGTCGCCCTGGTCGAGTTTCTCCTGCAGGGCGGCTAGCTGCTCTGGGCTGAGTTCGTCTAGACGGCGCTGTAGCACCGCCGTCTCGTAGTCATCCATCTGCTGATTGAGGGTCATGTTGCTCGTCACCACCCGCAGCAGGTAGCTGGCCAACCAGGCCACCACGCCCCCCACCATCACCGCCTGGCTCCAGATGCCAGCGGAGATGCCGTCGAGGCCAAACAGCCGAAAGCCCAGAAACAGACCGCCGCCCGCCAAAAAAATGCCGATGCCAATGGCGATTACATCAATACGTCGCATGGCCCGTTAAGCCTTGAGGTTGCGGGGTTGGGGCCGAAAGTTTAGAAATGGGCTAAACAGCAGCATGCCGGGAAAGAACACAAACACCAGCCCGTAGAGCAGGGTGCGCTCTACCGACCCGGCCACATACCAACGCCGCCGCAGGTAAAAAATTAGCGCCAGGGGCACCACCAGCAGGTAGGTGCCGGCAACGCCGATGTAGGCTCCCGCCGCCAGGAGAAAATCATTGGATAGTTCTGGCATTGTCATAATAATTGTTGGCTAACCCGGTTGTAGTGCCTGACCTAGGGCAAACAGGGGCAGCTCAGCGCCCCGCTCACCCAAAATCATAGAGCCTCTTTGTCGATTGTAAAGGAAATAATCGCAAAGGGATGATGGCCTGACGCTACAGCCCCGATGCGCCGGTAGCGTCGGGCGCACTGGCCAAAGCGACGGCCTGCACCGGATCGCCCGTCGTCACCACGCCCCCCTGCAACACCCGAGCGTAGAGACGACTGCTGCCGGGGTGGTGCCGTTGACTGATGCGGCTAAAGCGGCGATCGCTAAACCAGCGCATATTTTTGCGGCAGGGGGCCGCATAGTCGGTAATTTCGATCTGGAGCATTTGAATAATTGCTAGGGACCACAGACACAGGGCGCGATCAGGGACGCCGTGGTACTTCAGATTTTTTTGCTGATCGCCCACAATGCCCTCGGCGATCACCTGGACTGAGGCCACCGACAGCTTAGGCACCCCCCCCAGCAGAACAATTAATCTGTGCGACTCGACCCCAGGCTGACATAGGTCAATTCCTTTACTGATAGAGTTTTTTGCCTTTGACCAAGCCCTCTTCCCTCGGGATTGGCCCTGCCCTGATGGATTGCCCTGATGAATTCTATATAGCCTCTGGGGTAAGCTCCTGTCCAAATTTCTGAGTGTTTTGGCATGCCACGCAAAATCGCTTATCCGGGATAATGTTAGAAATTTTTACAGATTTTCTATGTGTAACCACGGTTGAATTGGTATGATTTGCCGAGGTTTGGCAAAAATGTCAGTGTTTCCATCCTTCCAAAGGCAGAATTTTTAGATTCTGAAGTGATTAACCGCTTAAAGGTGCCAGGTTAAGCGATGCAAGCAGTGGTGCAAGGCCTGGTCAGAATTGGCCAGGCTGTCAATGGTGTGAGGAGTTGTCTCAGAGGATTGGTGTGCGGCGTATTCAGCGACAACTGTGCCGGGGGCTGCTATTTCTGCTGACCCTGGTTTTGAGCTATGGCCTTGGCCATTTTGGCGCATCGCCTCCGGCCGCCCAGGCTCAAAGTCGAATTTTTGTTAACCAGGCGGTGGCCCAGTTTGACGGCCCCACGGGGCCAGTCACCACTACCTCTAACGAGACGCAGGTCGGGGAAAGTGAAAATGTTCTTCCCCTTCAAATCGTTAAGACCGCCGACCGGGCCGCAGCCGAACCTGGGGATGTGGTGGTTTATCGCCTGCTGATTACCAATCCCTCCGGTCGGGTGGCGACCTCTCTGACGGTGACTGACCAGCTGCCTCGGGGCCTAAGGTACGTGCCCGACTCGGTGCAGACAGCACCGTCGCAGCCCACCCAGCAGGTGCTCACCGACAGCAGTTTGACCCTGAACTTTGCCGCGCTCGGCCCCGGGGCTTCGATCTCGGTGGCCTATGCCGTGCTGGTCACCCCCGAGGCGGTGCAGGGCGATGGCCGCAACGTGGTCATCATCGCAGCGCCGGGCTTTGCGCCGGTAACGGCCTCCTTCCAGCTGACCATTCGCCCCGGCATTGTGTCTGACTGCGGCACCATTGTCGGCCGGGTGTTTGTCGACAAAAACTTTGACGGACAGCAGCAGCCCGGCGAGCCGGGGGTGCCCAACGCCGTGATCTTCATGGACGATGGCAACCGCATTGTGACTGACCCCGACGGGCTGTTTTCTCTGGCCAACGTGCTGCCGGGCTACCGGGTTGGCACGCTCGATCTCTACAGCCTGCCGGGCTATACCCTGGCCCCCAACCTCTACCGCATTGAGGAAAACAGCGTCTCGCGCTTGGTGCGGCTGTCGCCGGGCGGTCTGGGCCGCATGAACTTTGCCGTTACACCCACCTTCGGGGAGGAGCAGTCATGATGTTTCTGTCTTCTCGTTCTCTGGGGCTAGGGTTATTGACCACGTTGGTGGGATCGCTCGGCGTCTTGTCGCCGAGCCAGGCTGCCCCTGAGGCCCTGGGTACAGCAGCGGCTCTGGAGACTGCGGCGGATCAGGGCGCGGTGGTAAACACGGTGACCCTGCCTTTGCCCGGGCCAGCTCCCTCGGGTCTGGTAGCTCCCTCTAATCTGGCCTCCTCAACTCCTGGTGAGTCGGTTTGGGATAGCCCGGAGCGGGCAATCACCGATGCCACCATTCTGCCCCTGGGCTATCTGCCCGAGGTCTCTGAAGAACGGCCTGGGTTGCCCAATACCGCCTTGCCCCTGGCCAACCGGCGCGAAAATTCTGAGCTGTTTGAGTTCACCTTTGACGGCGACCAGCTGCCCCTTAGCCCGCCGCCCACCCAGCCGCTGCGGCCCGTGGTGCCTCAGCCCGAGGCGGTGGCCTACATCCTCACGCTCACTCCAGAACGCGAGGTGCAGATTCCGGCCAACGGTCGCTCGGCGCTGACCCTGGTGGGGGCGGTGACGACCGCTGACGGCCAGCCCCTCAAGGGCGATGTGGTGGTGACGATGACCAGCAGCGCCGGAGAATTTATCGGGGCCGACTACGATGGCGATCGCGCCGGGTTTCAGGTGCTGGCCCGCCGGGGTCAGTTTGAGACTCAGCTGCGATCGCCCCTCGATGCCCAGCCTGCTACGGTGCGCGCCGCTATCGATACGCTCACCCTGCGGGAGTTTGACCCCATCCTGCGCCAGGGCTATCCGGCCCTAGAGGCCACCACCCAGGTGAGCTTCTTTACCGATCTGCGGCCCACAATTATTTCGGGGGTGGTCGATTTTCGCGTCGGCCGGGGCGGCACCAACCTGCTGGGCAGTTTTAGAGACTTTCTCAATCCCGACTCCCTCAATCAAGATGTGGAGGTGAGCTTTGCCACCGGTCTGTTTGCCACCGGGGCTTTAGGCGACTGGCTGTTTACCGGCGCCTACAATAACACTCGCGGCCTCAACGGTCGCTGCGATGGCAACAGCCTCTACCGCGATGTGCAGGCCTGTGACCAGAGCTACCCAGTGTACGGCGACAGCTCCACCACCGATTTTCTCACCCCATCCATCGACAGTCTCTACCTGCGGTTCCAGCGCGACTCGTTGGCACCCGATGCCGGGCCAGACTACTTTATGTGGGGCGACTACGGCACCCAGGAGTTTGCGGGCAGGTCGCAGCAGTTCACCGCCACGGTACGCGAGCTGCACGGGTTTAAGGGCAACTACACCTTCGGCAATGGGCTTCAGCTGACGGCCATGTACGGCGACAACGTGCGGCCCTTCCAGCGCGACACCATTGCCCCCGACGGCACCAGCGGCTACTACTTTTTGTCGCGACGGCTGGTGCTGCGGGGCAGTGAGAATGTATTTATTGAGGCGGAGGAGTTTAACCGCCCCGGCACCGTGCTGGAGCGCACCCCACTGTATCGGGGCGTTGACTACGACATTGACTACGATCGCGGCACCCTGCTGTTTCGTCAGCCGGTGCGCGCCATTGATCTCAATCCGTTAGGCACTACCCTGGTGCGGCGCATTGTTGTCACCTACCAGGTCGACGATGCCTCGGTGCGGGGTAGCCTCTACGCCGGGCGGCTGCAATATCAACCAGCGGGCGAGCAGGGCGGTGTCGTCGGGGCCTCGGTGCTGAGCGAAAACCAGGGTGCCCAAGACTTCACCCTTTACGGGGTTGATTTTCTCTGGCCCCTAGGCGACCTGGGCGAAGTCACCGGAGAATTTGCTCGCTCGGCCTTTAATGCCGGGGCGGTCAACAACGAGGGCAACGCCTACCGCATTGAGCTGAGCGCCACCCCCTTTGAGGGTATTACCGGCCAGGCCTACTATCGCTCCACCGACAGTGGCTTTAACAACACCGCCACCAGCAGCTTTAAACCGGGGCAAACCCGCTGGGGCGGGCAGGTACAGGCCCAGGTCGGTCCCCAGACCCAGGTTGCGCTCTTGGTTGACCAAGAGCGCAACCTGGGCACGGCTACGGCCAGGCCAACCTCGGCGGCGGATCTGCTGCGACCCGGTCAAACCGGCATCCAGGGCGGTCGCATTGACAACACCCTGACCGAGCTGCGGGCGGGCATTGCCCAGCAGTTTGGCAGCGCCACCCTGGGCATTGACTTTGTCAATCGCAACCGCGATGACCGGGTTGGCAATACCTCGACCAACGCCAACCAGCTGGTGTCGCGGCTCAACCTGCCCCTGACCGCTACTCTCAGCGCCCTGGCCCAGAGCGAGCTCAACCTGGGCACCACCGACCCCCTTTACCCCACCCGCAATACCGTGGGTCTGGAATGGGCGGTGCAGCCCGGCGTCAGCCTGCGGCTGGCCCAGCAGTTTCTCTCGGGGGGCACCGGGCCTAACTCCATCACCAGCCTCGACACCCTGGTCGACTATGAGTTAGACGACAACACCACCCTGACCAACCGCTACTCGCTGCTGGGGGGCTACAACGGCATCACGGGCCAGGGGGCGATCGGCCTCAACCACCGGCTAGTGCTGGCACCGGGGCTGCGGGCTAACTTTGGCTTTGAGCGCATCTTTGGCGATGGCTTTAACCTGACCGGGGCCGGGCAGCAGTTTGCCCAACCCTTTGCCGTGGGCCAGGGGGGCAGCTCTGCCCTGGGTTTCCAGGCGGCCACTGTATATTCAGTCGGGCTAGAGTACACCGATAACCCCGACTGGCAGGCCAGCGGGCGCGTCGAGTACCGCGACTCGCCCGGCGCTAGCAATCTGTTGCTGGGGGCGGCGGCGGCGGGGCGGCTGACCGACTCGCTCACGGGCCTAGCCCGCTTTGACCTGGGCAATTTTGCCAACCAGACGATCACCGACCAGTTGGGCAACTCTAGCACGCTGCGCTTGGGGCTGGCCTACCGCAACCCGGTGAGTGACGTGTTTAACAGCCTGCTCAGCTACGAGTATCGCCAAAACCCCAGCAGCACCCCCGACAGCATTTTGCAGGGCACCAGCTCTGAGGCCCGCGACCACACCCTGGCGTTAGAGGGCATCTACGCCCCCAGTTACCAGTGGGAGTTTTACGGCAAGTACGCCCTGCGGGCCAGCTCGGTCAATCTGGCCGAAGACTTTGGCTTCTCCAACAGCATTCACCTGGCGCAGCTGCGGGCCACCTATCGGTTTGCCTATCGCTGGGATGTGGGGGGCGAGGTGCGCTACGTGGGGCAGCCGGTGATTGGCTACAACCAAACGGGCTTTGCCCTAGAGGCGGGCTACTACCTGACCCCCGACGTGCGCTTGGGCCTAGGCTACAGCTTTGGCGGGGCCAACGATGGCTCGTTTACGGGCGGCGGCGGCTACCGCTCGGCCAGCGGCCCCTACTTTGGCATTACCGCCAAGGTCAACCAGCTGTTTAACAGCTTTGGGGTGCAGCCGGTGTCGCCACCCCAGCAGCAAGACTCTTACGTAGACCAGGAGGCCCTGATCGACAGGCCCGACGTAACGGGCACGGCCCCAGGAGGTGAGGAATGAATCAGCAGTGGTGGATCGGATGTGGAAGCCTGGCCCTGGTGGGGACGGGTCTGGTGGGGGTGATGGCTCCAGCCCTGGGGCAGTCGTCGTTGCCTGCCTACAGCCTGGTGGTCACTAGCGCCGACGATGGGCCGATAACGGCCGACGCGGGGCTGACCCTGCGGGAGGCTTTGGAGCTGGCCAACGGGACCCTTACCCTAGAGGAACTCAGCGAGGCGGAGCAGGCTCTGGTGGAAGCGCTTCCCGCTGGCCAGGGGTCGCAGATTAGCTTTGCCCTGCCAGAGGAGCAGACCACCATCGCCCTGGTCGATCTGCTGCCCGAGATTGTGGCTCCAGAGCTGGTGATCGACGGCACCACCCAGGCGGGCTACGACGCTGACGCGGGGCTAGATCCTAGATTTCCGCCTGCGCCTGTGGTCAGCCTGACCGTAGCCGAAGGCAGCGAGGTGGCCCGTGGCCTGACCATTGCGGCCGACGGCGTGACGGTGCGAGGGCTGAGCCTCTACGGCTTTCGCACCGAAGACCGCGCCACCCAGACCACACCGCCCTCAGATATTTTTGTCAGCGCCCTGGCTCCGCCGATTGACGCTAGCCCCCTCAGCCCGGTGCTAGGGCGGTTTCGCCTAGAGGAGCCGGAGGCTGCCCCGCGCGGCATAGTGATTGAGCAAAACTGGCTGGGGCTACCCCCAGACGAGGCGTTCCCCGCAATGCCCTCGGCCTTTGGGGTGACGGTGTTTAACGCCATGGAGACCACCATTCGCAACAACCGCATTCAAAACCACGACGGCAGCGCCATCATTACGGGCTTTCGGGCCGATGGCTTGCAGGTGAGCGAAAACGCCATCATTGGCAACGGCCTGGCGGGCATGCCCGACGCCATTCGCCTGGAGGGCACCCTTGCCGGTAGCGCCATCACCGACAACCTGATCTGTGCCAACGACGGCAGCGGCATCTATATATTCAAGCCCGAGGGCGCGACCCAGATCTCGGGCAACGCCATTCAGTACAACGGGCGACGGTTTGAACGAGCAGCGGTCTACCTGATGGGCAGCGACCACCAGGTCAACGACAACTTCATTGGCTACCAGCCGGGGCCGGGGGTGGTGGTGACCGCCTACCCCGAGAGCCATCGCAACCAGATTCGCGGCAACCGCTACGCCGAGCTAGATGGCCTCGCCATCGACCTCAACACCCAGGGCAGCACCGGCGTCCAAGGCTTTCAAAAGGGGGATGGGCCAAACCCGCCTCGCAACAGCCCCCAGCGTCGCCGCGAAACCGGCAACGCGGCCATTGATGCCCCTCAGTTTGACAGCTACACCTTGGCCACCGGGGCTAGTCAGGTGACGCTGACGGGCACCGCCGACCCTGGCACCGAGGTGGATCTCTACCGGGTCGATGGGGCTGGCTTTCCCTACAGCCCGCTGTCGGAGAGGCTGGGCACGGTGACCACCAACCCCGATGGCAGCTTTAGCGCCAGTCTCTCGCTGCCGCCGGGGACGCGGGTGAGTGCGATCGCCACCGACCCCCAATGGGGCACTTCAGAACCCGCCGTCGTGGCTACCGTAGCCGCCGCCGATGGCACCGTGCCAGAGCTGCCCACTCCCCCGATGGAGCGACCCAGCTGTGCGCCGCCCGCTCCGCCGCCTGAGCCAGAGGTGCCACCCGTGCCCCTAGAGCCCCTGCGGCTAGAGATTCCGCGCAACATTCACTTTGCCCTTGATCGCTCGAACATCAGCTCCGAGAGTTCGCCGGTGCTCGATCAGATTGCCGCGACCCTATTGGAATATGACTTTCTCACCGTTGAGTTGCACGGGCACACTGACCCCCGCGCCAGTGCCGCCTACAACCTGGCCCTCAGCGAGCGCCGCGCCCTGGCCGCCCGTGACTATCTAGTTCGCCGCGGCGTACCCATGGAGCGCATGCGGATTGTTCCCTTTGGCCTCACCCAGCGGCGCAGCGATGAAAGCTCGCGACTGGCCTACGCCCGCGATCGCCGGGTGGAGTTTATTTTCACCGACCTGCGCGGCCTCGACATTATCTTCGTCGACCAAGAGGCCGATCTCCAGCTTGAATAGACGTGCCTTAGCCCCCTTGTAGAGCCCAGTCAATTGTAGAGTCAGTCTATGACCGTCACGCCCCAAACAGAGAATAGCAACGCTGTGAAGATCCCAGTCCATACCTCACATCTGATTGGCCTGATCGGCTGTGTGGTCTTAACCCTAGCCATAGGGCTAGGAGGTGCCAGCCCCGCCTGGGCTCAGCTAGCAGCCCCCCGTGGAGTAGACATTCTGATTACATCGGATCAGCCTGGTGCGCGGAGCTCCTTGCCAGGGGCAATCTATGCCACACCCTGTGATAACATCACTTTTCCTGATTGCCCGGCTGGCAATATAAACGTAGAGTTCGGAACTGGGGTTAACCGCGTGTTGCAGGCGGTAATTGCAGGGGGCAGCCGATTTGAACCGGCCAGGGAACTACTACCCTCCGACGGTCTACCCGATGAAGTGGTCTTTCGTCGCAACGCCGGGGCTGGATTACCTGAGCGGGAAAGCCTCTTTTATGAATATGATGGCAGTTCCCCGGTCACTGGAACCTTAAATCTGTTTCCGAATGCAGCCGCAGGCATTGTGGAGGCGATGCGCAGTACCATTATCAATCGAGGGATTGACGATGTCTTTAACAACACCAACAAGGTGGTGCCACCAGCTACCAATGGTGACGAAACCAGCAACAACATTCAGCGGGTCGACTACATAGTGAGGGGATCGGGCATCCAGGTGCCGCCGGCTCAGCAGGACGATGTAGGATTTTTGATTTTAGAGCGGGGAGGAAATGATGACTTTGGGATTGCCGCCATCACGGCTATCGATGGATTCGGCACCCCCACTGCCTACGGCCCCCTTGTCAGGATAGACAGAGGATTATGGGGTAGCAGTACCGACGTTCGAATCTCTACCGGCGTTCTACGTCGCGATTCTTTGGCTCAGGCAAACCCTGGCGCTGCTTTCCTAGTGCCAAGCCCACAGTTTATCCAGGGGATATTCTTCCCGATTTCGTCCCTACTGAGTACACCCCAAAATGCTGCCCCCATCTTTGGTTACTCTCTCTTTGCCGCCGACGTAGACGACACGTTTAACCTTACCCAACCCAATACATTTCCTACTACAACTACGAGCGATAATGGTTCAGGTGGGTTGGATCTGATCGCTGGCGGTTTTGGCCTAGTCCGGCGTGCGACGCTCACACCGACCGGCAGTCTCTCCCTGGTGAAGCGAATCACTAACCTGTTTGGCCCCGCCGACCTGCCCAACTTTAACCAGTTTGTGGGAGACGGGGAGGCGCTGACGCTGCTGCGAAACAACAACCTGGGCCAGGGGCTAGACGTGATCACCGACCCGGCAGTGCAGGCGGGTGACGGCATTGAGTACACCGTCTATTTGGCCAATAGCTCTACCGGTACAGCCGCCAATGCGGTGGTGTGCGACCAGATACCGGTGGGGCTGACCTTTGACCCCAACGGCTTTGGGCCGGGGATCGGCATTCAGGCGATCGCCGCTTCGTCCCCCCCTGGCCCGCTGATCACTTTCACCAACGCCGATGACGGGGACGCGGGGCGGTTTATCGCCCCTGGGGCGGCGCTACCGTCCTTCTGCGGCACTAACCAGGGCAATGGTGCCGTGGTGGTCAACGCCGGAGATGTGGCAGCCAACCAAGTGGGCTTGATTCGCTTTAGAACCACTGTCAATTAGTAGAGTGGCATTAATCAGCCAATCATGTTTGTCATGACCCTGACACCGCTCAGGTTGAAGCCTGGCTTTGTCGCCCACTGGTTTCACCGATCAGTGGGGTGGGCTACACTGGTCACATATAGGCTAGGTACGGGCTGCGATCGCCCCCTGAGGCTACCTTTAATCACTGCAATTTTCTGCGGCTATGCCCGACGCCCTGGTTTCTTTCGCCCATCATTACCACGGCCGTACCAAGTACGCCCCTAAGACTCTCGCTGCCCAGGCTCGACCCCTTAACTACGGGCAACAGCCGATTCCCTTTAAGACTTACCGGGTGGGCACTGAGGTAGACCTCAAACCCTACCTAGAAAGTGATGGTAGTTCTGCATCAGGGAATGAATACCTCGACTGGATGCGCCTGTCGAGGCTGCTGATCAACGTCTATGGGTTGACCGCTAAGTTTCCCACCGCTACGGGGCAAACCTTCTATCTGCGATCGGCTCCCTCGGCCGGGGGGCTGTACCCGGCCGAGGTCTACGTGATTTCGCGGGGCACCCGGCTGCTGCCCGCCGGGCTGTACAACTATCAGGCCCGTAGCCATACCCTCTGGCGCTACTGGGACGACCACAGCTGGCAGGGGTTGCAGCGGGCCTGTTTCTGGCACCCAACCTTAGACGCGACCCACCTGGCTGTAGTCGTGACTGGGGTGTTTCATCGCTCAGCCTGGCGCTACCAAGACCGGGCCTACCGCCGCATTTGTCTAGACGTGGGCCATCTGCTAGGCAATTTGGAGCTGGCCAGCGCCCTGGTCGACTACCGCCCCCACCTGATTGCCAGTTTTGCTGATCGCGCCCTAGCTGATTTGCTCTACCTAGAGCCAGCCGAAGAAGGTGCGCTGGCGGTACTGCCCCTGGCCGATCTGCTGACGGTAGAGCAAAACCTGCCCTGTGCCGAGGTGGCCTTTGCCACTGCGCCCCAGACTAGCTTTCCGGCCCTGGCCGATGGCGAGCTGCTGAGCTACTTTCACCAGGTGACCGAAATTGCGGCTACGGCAGACGCCCCCAGGTGGGCGATGCGCCCCACGGGCGATACCCCTCAGCCTACCGATACCCTAGAAGATAAGTACAACTTGCCCTTTGGTCTGCGGGTGCCGACAGCCACGGCGCCGATCGCCTGGGGTCCGCATCTGGAGCAGCTAGAAACAGCGTTGTTTAAACGGCGATCAACCCGGCGCTTCAGCGGTGGAGCCATCGATCTAGCGGCCCTAAAGCAGCTGTTAGACTTTACCTACCAGTCCAGCCATTACCGCGATCAAGGCCTAGACCCTGACCCTGACTACGGCGATCTCGCCCTGGTGCAGACCTTTGTGGTGGCCTGCGCCGTCGAGGGGCTAGACGACGGCTGCTACTACTACGCCCCCCGCAGCGAAGAGCTGCGCCAGGTGCGCTTCAAGAATTTTCGCCGCGAGCTGCACTACCTGTGTCTGGGGCAGGAGCTGGGTCGCGACGCCGCTGCGGTGGTGTTTCACACTGCTGATCTGAACGCGGCGGTGGCGGCCTACGGCGATCGCGTCTACCGCTACCTGCACATGGATGCTGGGCACCTGGGCCAGCGGCTAAATTTGGCCGCCACCCGCCTGGGCGTGGGGGTCAGCGGCATTGGCGGCTTCTACGATGACCAGGTCAACGAAGTGCTGGGCATCCCCCCCGACGAGGCAGTGATTTATATTACGACCCTTGGACAGCCAGGGTAGTCTAGAGAAGATAGTGCTGGTGCCGAATGGCAGTGTTAAAGCTACCTTTAGTTGCCGTCTTATTGACCTATGGCTCACCTTCAGCCTCAAAGTGTAGTTGCAGAAGACGGCGATCTAGCGCCAGCAGGGCCGCCGCCCGACCACAGAAGCACGAGGGTACTGCTGGTCAGCAGTTCCGTCAACCAGGGTATACAACAGCTCCTGCCGCCGGGTTCCCAGGGTGATCGCTTTCTAGAAACCCACACCTTGAGGGACGCTTTGCACCTCTGGCGCCAGGGCAAAGCCGACTGGGTGCTACTCGATCTCGCTGAGCCTGGGGGCCACGAGCTGGCGTTTTTGGCCGCGATCGCCGCGACGGGCACCCAGCGCCCCCTGCCGGTCACGGTGCTGGTACAGCCAGGGCAAGAGCGCGCCGCCCTAGAGGCGATGAAGCTGGGCGCCGCCGACTACCTCTACTCAACTGAACTCACCCCTAAAACGCTCTTAACCAGCCTAGAGCTTCACCGGCAGGCCCACACCAACGCAACGCAGCAGGCCGCTGTGGCCATGCCCAATGGCTGCAGATACTACAAAAATCTGGTTGAAAACTCTCCCGATGTCATCGAGCGGTTTGACCTCCAGATGCGCCACCTCTACGTTAGCCCGGCGCTGAGCCAGCTCACGGGCATTGACAGCCGCGCTTTTTTGGGTAAAACCTGCCGTGAACTGGTGGGCATAGATGAGGCCATGATCCGCGCCTGGGAGGCGGCTGTGGTTGTCCTGCTGGCTACGGGAGAGAAACAGGCGATTGAGTTTTCTATCCCCACGCTGATTGGCCTACGGCATTTTGAGATGGTGCTGGCCCCGGAGTGGTCAGACCTGGGCCAGATAGAGTCGATTCTATGCATTTCCCGCGACATCAGCGATCGCAAAACCGCCGAAGCCACTCAACAGCAAAGCGAAACCCTGCGCCATGAGCTAGCGCTGCTAGAGCAGACCCTAGAGTCAATTTTGGCGGGCTACTGGGACATCGACTTTGTCGCCCAAACGGCCTACCTGAGTCCCGGTCTCAAGCGTATGTTTGGCTACGCCGACCATGAGTTGCCCAACCTGCCCGACACCTGGCAAACCCTAATTTTCCCCGCCGACTTGCCCATTGCCCTGAGCTGCATGGAGGCGCATATCCAGAGCCGTGGAGCAGTGCCGTACTACAACGAGGTGCGCTACCGCCACAAAGATGGCTCAACGGTGTGGGTAATCTGTGCAGGCCGAGTGATCAACTGGGATGAGGCCGGGCAGCCTCTCTACATGGTGGGCTGCCACGTCGATATCACCCAGCTCAAACAGACCGAGACCGAGCTGCAAAAGCACCAGGCCCACCTGAAAACCGCCCAGCGCATCGGCAATCTGGGCAGCTGGGAGTTTAATGTGGCTACCGAGGACATTATCTGGTCGGATCAGGTCTATCAAATTTTTGGCCTCATGGTGGGAGAGAAGCCAGAAAATTTTGCTGTGCTGCAACGCTATTTTCATCCCAGTGACCAAGATCGCCATTGGCAGGTTGTGGAGGCTGCCATCGCCCACCACCAGCCCTACGACAGTGAATTTCGTATTGTGCGAGCTGATGGCAGCGAGGGCTACATTCAGTCCAAGGGAGAACCGATGTTCGATGCGGCTGGTCAGCTCACCCATCTAACCGGCACGGTGCTCGACATCAGCAAACGCAAACAGGCCGAGACCCAGCTGCAAAGCCTGTCCCTACGGCTACAGCTGGCCCTAGAGTCGGCCCACATTGGCACCTGGGATCGCCTGCTGAGCAGCGATCAGGTCACCTGGGATCAGTGTTTGGTAGATCTCTACGGGTTTGATCGGCTAGACCATCCGGCCACTTACCAGGAGTGGCGAGCCCAGGTTTACGCCGCCGACATTGAGGAGGTGGAGGTCCGCCAGCAGGCTCTTCTAGATAACAACATTCCCTACGACATTGATTTTCGCGTCTGGCGCGGCGATGGCACCCTGGGCTGGATTCGCTCTAGCGCTCTGGTGCAGCGCGATGACGAGGGGCAGGCTCTGAGCATGATCGGCATTAACTACGACATCACCGATCGCAAGCTGGCTGAGCAGCAGATTTTGCGCACCGCCGCCCAGCTAGAGACCTCTAACCGCGAGCTAGAAGCCTTTGCCTACTCGGTCTCCCACGATCTGCGCGCCCCGCTGCGGGCAATCGACGGCTTTAGCCGCGCCCTAGTCGAAGACTACGGCGACCAGTTTGATGAGGAAGGCCGAGATTATTTTGATCGCATTCGCCACAACGTGGGCCGCATGGGGCAGTTGATTGACGATCTGCTGCGGCTGTCGCGGGTGTCGCGCTCAACCATGGCCTACACCCCGGTTGACCTCAGCGCCCTAGTGCAGGCACAAATCGATGAACTCCATTCCGCCGAGCCTGAGCGAGCCGTCACGGCGATCGTCGCCCCCAACCTTACCGTCAGCGCTGACCCTACGCTGATGCAGGTAGCGCTGAGTAATTTAGTTCAAAACGCCTGGAAGTTTACCGCCCACCACAGCGCTGCCACCCTAGAGTTTGGGGTCATGCCCCAGGGTGGCGAGCCGGTGTATTACCTGCGCGACGACGGCGCTGGCTTTGACATGGCCTACGCCAACAAGCTGTTTGGGGTCTTTCAGCGGCTGCACAACACCGACGAGTTTCCGGGCACCGGCATCGGTCTGGCCACAGTGCAGCGGGCCATCCACCGCCACGGTGGCCGAGTGTGGGCCGAGGCTGCGGTGGAGCAGGGGGCGACGTTTTATTTCACTCTGCCATCGGTGCCGCTGGCCTCGGTGCCGTTGCCATTGGAGCCGCTGCCGTTGGAGAGTCGGCCATGAGCGCAGTGCGGCCGATTTTGCTGGTGGAAGACAACCCCGACGACGAGCGTCTTACCCTGCGCGCCCTGCGCCGGGGCAACCTGGCCAACCCGGTGGTGGTGGCCCGCAACGGTGAAGCGGCCCTACAGCGGGTGTTTTCGCCTGAGCCCTTGCCCTGTGTTGTGCTGCTCGACCTCAAGCTGCCCAAGGTCGATGGCCTAGAGGTGCTGCGCCGGATTCGCGCCAGTGATCGCACCCGACTGCTGCCCGTGGTCATGCTCACGTCGTCGAGCGAAGACCGCGATATTATTGAAAGCTACAGCTTGGGGGCCAACAGCTACGTGCGCAAGCCCGTTAACATAGACGAGTTTACCGAGGCCGTGCGCCAACTCGGGCTGTACTGGGCATTGATAAGTGAGTTGCCACCCACCTTGCCATGACTGCTGAGCCGCTCAAAGCACTGATTGTCGAAGACTCCGATGACGACCTGGTGCTGCTGCTGCGGGAGCTGCGCCGGGGAGGCTTTGCTCCCGTCTGGGTGCAGGTGCAAACGGCCGCTGACTTTCGCGCTGCCCTCGACAACGACGCCTGGGATGTGGTGTTCTCTGACTACCGGATGCCCCAGTTCAACGCCCCCGCTGCCCTTGAGGTGCTGCAGCAGAGTGGCTACGATCTCCCCTTCATCGTGGTGTCGGGCACCGTCGGCGAAGCCACCGCCGTAGATATGATGCGGGCCGGGGCCCACGACTATGTCATGAAAGATAACCTCTCGCGACTGGCAGAAGCCGTGCGGCGCGAGGTGCGTGACGCCCACAGCCGCCGCGATCGCAGGCACGCCCAGACCGAGCTAGGGCGCACCAAAGAGTTTCTGCAACTAGCCATTGATGGCTCGGGCATCGGGATTTGGAACTGGCAAGTGCAAACCGGTGAAGTCTGGACTAGCGACGGCTGCGCCGCCTTGCTGGGCTACACCCCCGCCGACCTTGGCCCCGCCCGCATTGACACCTGGCAAAAATTTTTGCACCCCGATGATCGCGCCCACAAAAAGCTAGTCCTAGATCGTCACTTCGCGGGTAAAACCCCGATCTACGACTGTGAGTTTCGCCTGCGCCATCGCCTGGGGCACTGGGTATGGGTAATTGATCGGGGAAAAGTCGTCGAGTGGGATGAGGCCCAACGCCCTCGTCGCATGAGCGGCACCTACACCGATATCACTGACCGCCGCCTGGCCGAAGCTGAGCACAAGCGGGTAGCCGACCAAATGCTCTACAACAGCCTGCACGATGCCCTCACCCAGCTGCCCAACCGCAACTTTCTCTTGCAGCGGCTTGATCTCGCCATTCAGCGCGCCCATCGCCATCGGGGCAAGTTTGCGGTGCTGTTTCTCGACCTCGATCACTTTAAGGTGATCAACGACAGCCTGGGCCACCTGGCGGGTGATGAAGTTCTCGTGGTGGTAGCCCAAAAGCTGCGATCGCTGGTGCGCACCAGCGATCTGTCCGCCCGGCTGGGGGGCGACGAATTTGTGCTGCTGCTAGAAGATATTGAAACCCTGCAGGAGCCAGTGCGCATTGCCGAGCGCCTGCTCGAAGAGCTACAGCAGCCCCTAGCGGTAGGCGGGCGCACTGTCTTTCTCAACGCCAGCCTGGGCATTGTTCTAGGGGGTAGCGACTACCAAACTCCCTCTGAGCCGTTGCGAGATGCCGACATTGCCATGTACCGGGCCAAAGCCCAGGGGCGGGGCCGCTACGTCGTATTTAACGACTCGATGCATCAGCAGGCATTGCAGCGCCTACAGCTCGAACAAGAGCTGCGCAACGCCATTGATCGCTCTGAGCTAGTGCTCTACTACCAGCCCATTTTTCACCTAGAGACCCGCGAGATCTACGGATTTGAAGCCCTGGTGCGGTGGCAGCATCCCGAGCGGGGTTTCATTGCCCCCGACAGCTTTATCCCCCTTGCCGAAGAAACGGGGCTGATTGTGCCCCTTGATCGCTGGGTACTGGCCGAAGCCACCCGGCAGTTGGCCCATTGGCACCAGTGCCACCCCCACCGTTCTGACCTGACCATGAGCGTCAATTTTTCGGTTAAAGATCTGCTGCGCGGTGACCTGCTCGACGACCTACACCACATCTTGACGAAAACCGGCCTGCGGGGTCACCACCTCAATCTTGAAATCACCGAGAGTACCCTGATCGAAGACATCCAGGCCATGGGAAAACTGCTGCAACAGCTCAAAACCCAGGGGTTTACGATCACCATCGACGATTTTGGCACCGGCTACTCGTCGCTGAGCTACCTGCACCCTGACTGCCTGACACATCTTTAGGCGGCCTCCCAGGGTGGTAGTTGGCAGCACAAGGACTGGATCCTAGAGAACCAAATGCGGTCATAATACTGGGCTTCAGCTTTCTTAGAAGCAAAGCAGGGTTCAGGATCAACGG
>JBBSKN010000050.1:0-27411 GCA_038256265.1 Phormidesmidales cyanobacterium | reverse complement strand
TTTGGCTAGACTGCTCTTCGGGGGTAGGGTACCAGCGCTCAAACAGCTTGTCAGTAAAGGTTTGGATGGTTTCGCCATAGTCCAGGTGGTGAATGGTGACAAGGCGAACCTCATTGCCTGTGGTGGCAGCCAAATCACCCAACCGGCCCGAAATCTTGTTCTCGTTGATGCGGCTGATGATGTTTGCCTCATCGACCACCCAGGTGGAGTCACCGGCGGCTACGGTGGGAACCTGGAAAACGGCTACAGCGCCAGCGGGGGAAACCCCTAGCCCAAACACCATAATCAGAGGTAACGCTAAGCCCACAAGGCCAGTCTGGCAGAGCCAAACCAGCCGAGCAAACCGTTGTCGCAGGGAGTAACTTTTCATGGGCCTAAGCTATGGTGACTACTGGACTGCGGGGCGACGAAATCGCCTGCAAAACCTAATATTCAATATACGGGGCTTAGAGCCTGGAGGGAACCAGTCGTATTAGACAGTTGCATTAGGCAGAGGGCAAGTTGCGCAGCCGAATCAACTGCCGACGCATTAGCGGCGAGGCGTCCATGGCAGACACTTCGTTGACTTCTACCTGAGACTCTAGCTGTTCGACGAACTCATCGCTGCCGTAGGAGAAGGCGTCAAGCAGCTGCTCTAGCAGATGATCGCGATTCGCCATGGCGTGGCTTTCTTCTAGAATGCGGAATTTGAGGGTGATGGCACACTCATAGACGCCAACCTGGGCCTCAACCGACGGACGGGGTGCAGACGTAGCCATAGTCAAAGGTGTACTCCTAAACTGGATTATGAAAGGAGTCATCAGAGGAGACTGGGGGCTAGAGAATTCATCCTGCCGGGGGCTTGCAGGGGCATCGATGCCTAGTCCTAGTATGGATGGTGAGGACGGAATGGTGATGCAATCCCTATGATGACAATTAAGTTACCCATTCTTTGCCGCAGCTGCACCTGTGTCGGCAGCGCCACTAGAAAAGATTCCTTGATTCAATCAAATCAAAAAACAACGCCACACTCCATTTTCGCGTTGCGCTTTTACAGGATTGACATGATCTGATGAGGGCAAGATTAATCACGCAGAGAATCGTCCGTACATTTGCAGATGAGGCTGTTCTTTTTATACTTTGAACCTGATTAAAGATTGAAAACAGGCTCGTTCTGACTATTTATTTAGCCTTGAGATGACTTCGACAACCTCTATATGTATGGCTTTTAGGGGATGGCGAGACGAAAGTTAGGCTAGGCCAGCAATATTTGTTAGGGGGTTTAATGCGATCGCGATCGCTGTCTAGCTTGCTGCTGAATTGTGCGTGGGGCTGCGATCGCGATCGCTCCAAGCTAGTGCCAATAGCGTAAAAACTCCGTAGGCTACTGAGTAGGCTGAGTGCCGTAACGAACCAGCGAAATGCGTGATTCTCTGATGCGAACAGTTCGGCTGCCATACCCAGTCCAGATCAGAATCTGTAGTTTTTCTACAGGCAAAACTCTACTTCTGGACTTGGATCAGGTTCAGTAGGGCTAGCCAGTGGGCTGGTGGTCTAGCCCTGCCGCATTTACCAAAGTCTTAAGATTTAGCCGTATTGTATGGAGACGCATCCTACGGTAGCAGCTATGTCTAACCCCTTTCAGCAGCTTAAAGACAGGTTTAAGGCGATCGGGTCTACCCTTACTACTGAAACGGCGGAAACCGCGAAGGCTTCCCTGAGGGAATGGCTAGAGACCAATGCCGACGCCCTGCGCCGCAAGCGCCAGCCGGGGGAGTTTAACGGCACCATGATGCAGTACTTCCACTGGTATACCCCCGCCGACGGCAGCCACTGGAACCAGGTCAAAGCAGAGGCCATGGCCCTGGCGGATGCGGGCATTACCGCCCTGTGGCTGCCCCCGGCCTACAAGGGCATCGGCGGCGGCTTTGACGTGGGCTACGGGGTCTACGACCTGTTTGACCTGGGAGAGTTTGATCAGCAAGGCTCGGTGCGCACTAAATACGGCACTAAAGACGAGTATGTGCAAGCCGTGAAAACCTGCCGCGACCTGGGCATTAATATCTACGCTGACGTGGTGTTTAACCACAAGATGGCGGCAGATTTTGAGGAAGAGTTTAACGCTATGCCCATGGATCCGGGCGATCGCCACCGTCCCCTGGGCGATATGCGCCCGATCAAGTCTTGGACGGGCTTTAACTTTCCTGGGCGCGGCGACAAATACTCGAGCATGAAGTGGCACTGGTACCACTTCGACGCCGTTGACTACAACAGCTATGAACCCGACTACAAAGCCGTGTGGCTGATTGAGGGTAAACAGTTTGAAGATAAGGTGAGTTTGGAGTTGGGCAGTTTTGACTACCTGATGGGCTGTGATCTAGATATTGACCACCCTGAGGTGCGCGGCGAGCTGAATTACTGGGGCGAGTGGATGCTCGACCACATCGGCGTCGATGGCTTTCGCGTCGATGCGATTAAGCATATCTGCGGCGATTTTTTTGGGCAATGGCTGGCCCATCTCGAAAACTACGCCCAGCGCGACCTATTTTGCGTCGGTGAATACTGGACCTATGACCTCGGGGCGCTGAGCTGGTACGCGGGTAACTCGGGTGGTCTGCTTGACTTGTTGGACGCGCCCCTGCACAACAACTTTTACCAGGCCAGCAGAGCCGGTAGCCACTACGACCTGCGCACCATTTTTGACAACACTGTTGTCAAAGAGATGCCGCTGCTGGCGGTTACTTTGGTCGAAAACCACGACACCCAGCCCCTGCAAGCTCTAGAGTCGGTGGTGGAAGCCTGGTTTAAGCCCCTGGCCTATGCCCTGATCCTGCTGCGGGAGGCAGGGTACCCCTGCATCTTCCACTGCGATTACTACGGTGCTCACTACGTGGACAAGGGCCGCGACGGCAACGACTATGAAATTTGGATGGACTCGCACCGGGAGATCTTAGATCGGCTGCTGGTGGGCCGTCGCCACTTTGCCTACGGCCCCCAGTACGACTACTTTGACCACCCCAATGTGGTGGGCTGGACGAGGTTAGGCTCAGCCGATCACCCCCGGGCCATGGCGGTGCTGCTGAGCAATAGCGAAGAGGGCCGCAAGTGGATGGAGGTGGGCAAGCCCAACACCGTTTTCTACGATCTCACTGGCCATATTCAGCAAAGCATTACCACCAACGACGATGGCTGGTCCGAGTTTTGCTGCAACGGCGGGTCGGTGTCGGTGTGGGCAGAAGAAACCCGATTTTGAGGCCACTGCTGAGCGCACTGCCGAGGTAAATCGGTCTCAATCGGCCATCTGAATATCTCTCGGATACCCAATCCTTCTTGGGTACCCTCGATGGGACAGGGCGAATGCCATCGAGTCTCTGGCTCGGCTACGCTTACGCCCCTACGGTTTGGCCTTGGGTGAATCGGGGTTATGTGACTCGAATTTGGCATCAGACGCCTGGCTTCAAGCGGACATCTACTACAAGATAGAATTTTATTCTGTAAAAAGTTAAGCTGTGTAACGCCCGCTCATTTTCGATCACAGCAGTCGGGCGCTGATCCCTACGGTTAAAATTTGGTGCTTTTGTGCAAGTAGATCGCGTCCCGACCGGGGCCACGGAGGCTGAGCTATCGACCTACGTTCGCTCAGCGGAGGAGTTAAACTTCACCCTTCAAGAGCTGAAGGCAGCTATTCCGGCTTATTGCTTTCGGCCGTCAGTGCTGAGGTCTTTGGCCTATCTTTTTCTCGATGTGGGCATTGTTGTTGGGCTATATGCCTTGGCCCACAGCCTCAATTCCTGGCTGTTTTTCCCGATATTTTGGCTGGCTGCGGGCACGATGTTTTGGGCGCTGTTTGTGGTGGGGCACGACTGCGGCCACGGGTCGTTTTCGTGCTATAGGTGGCTGAATAATCTGGTGGGGCACCTGACCCATACGCCGATTTTGGTGCCCTACCACGGCTGGCGTATTAGCCACCGCACCCACCACGCCAACACCGGCAACGTTGACACCGATGAGAGCTGGTACCCCATTGATGAAGCCACCTATCGAGCCATGCCTGCGGCGCAGAAGTTTGTGCGGTTTTATGGGTCGCTGCTGGCCTACCCGTTTTATCTCTTCTTTCGATCTCCGGGGCGCGCTGGATCTCACTTTTTGCCCAGCAGCAAGCTGTTTCGCCCGTCGGAGCGGCGCGACGTGCTGACGAGCACCCTGTGCTGTGCGGCGATGGTTGTATTTTTGGGCTGGCTGGGGGTGACCCAAGGGCTGCTGTTTTTGGCAACCTACTATGTCATGCCCTACCTGGTGTTTGTCATGTGGCTCGATTTTGTCACCTTCTTGCACCACAGCGAGCCGGATATTCCCTGGTACCGGGGTGACGAGTGGTACTTTCTCAAGGGGGCGCTGTCGACCATTGACCGCGACTACGGGCTGATCAACCCGATTCACCACAATATTGGCACCCACGTGGCTCACCACATTTTTTCGAGCATGCCCCATTACCATCTGAAGACGGCGACGGCGGCCATCAAGCCAATTTTGGGCGACTACTATCGCAGCTCTAGCGAGCCGGTGTGGAAAAGCTTTATGCGATCATCCCGAGCCTGTCACTACGTGGCTGACCAGGGTTCTAAGGTCTACTATCAACCCCAACCTCGCCACCAGCGGTAGCTGCTCTGAACCGTTAGCTCTAGATCAGGCTGGCTGTTTCGGTAGTCCACAGTGTTGAAAAGGCAGTTTAGAATCAGCGTGATTCTGAACTGCCTTTTTTTGCCCAGCCTTTTTGGCCTAGGCTTGATTGGATTAGTGACGGGCGATCGCCCATCTAGACCAGGGCGTGAGCCGCCGAAAGTCAGCCTTTCACCGCTGGCTTTGAGGTTGGTTTATCTAGGGCGACCCCTTGGCAGTCCAGCAAGCCAGCCCGCCATGGTTTCGGTAGAATCAGCCCCGTAGAACGCTCTAGGGTGGCGGCTGATGACGATTTCTTCTGGTTCTGATAGCGCCTACGGTGGCGCGGGCGATCGCCCCTGGGTGCGCCTCGATACCTACGACCAGTCTTGGTATCGGCCAGGGCGATCCAAGGGAATCATCCTGCTGTGGTGGCTGTTGCAGGCGGTGATCTTTCCGCTGACACCCCACGCATCCCACGGGCCGAGGCGGTGGCTGCTGCGGCAGTTTGGGGCCAAAATTGGCCAGGGCGTGGTGATTCGCCCGACGGCTCGGTTTACCTACCCGTGGCATGTGGCCATTGGCGACCACAGCTGGATTGGCGATGATGTGGTGCTCTACAGCCTGACCCAGATCACCATCGGCGATCACTGCGTGATTTCGCAGAAAAGCTACCTTTGCACCGGCAGCCACAATATTGCTGATCCAAGTTTTGCCCTGCAAGTGGCTCCGGTGGTGATTGAAAATGGAGCCTGGGTAGCGACCGACTGCTTTGTCGCCCCTGGGGTAACGGTAGGAGCAAACAGCGTAGTGGGTGCCCGCAGCAGCGTGTTTAAGTCGCTGCCGTCGGGACAGGTGTGTGTGGGCAGCCCCTGTCGGGCGATCGCGCCCCGCCCTATGAAGGTTGAAGGGGGTGGAGAGAGCAGCCGTGGCTGACTGTGCTGGAGCATTTTCCCATCGCACCCTACGGGGCTTCAAACTGGAGCGCCTGACCGCGCACCTCCAGGTTGAACTGGCCGTGGTCGTAGACCACCTGCCCACCGACGATAGTGATCACGGGCCAGCCCGTCAGTTCCCAGCCCTCAAAGGGGCTCCAGCCGCACTTGGTTTGCAGATCTTCGCGGCGCACGGGGGCGTAGGTTTGCATGTCTACCAGCACTAGGTCGGCGTCGTAACCCGGCTCGATTTTGCCCTTGTTGGGGATGCCGTAGGCCGCCGCCGGGGCTGTCGACATCCAGTGGGCTACCTGGGACACGGTACAGCGCCCCTTTATCGCCTGGGTGAGCATGATCGGCAGCGAGGTTTCAACCCCCGGCATGCCCGAGGGGCTTTGGGGATAGCCCTTGGCTTTTTCTTCGAGGGTGTGGGGGGCGTGGTCGGTGGCGATAAAGTCGATCACGCCGTCGAGCAAGGCCTGCCAGAGCACTTCGTTGTCGTGGGCGGTGCGCAAGGGCGGGTTCATTTGGGCGAAGGTGCCGATGCGATCGTAGTCGTCTAGGTTGAGCACTAGGTGCTGAGGGGTGACTTCGGCGGTCACCCAGGCAGGCTTGTCGTGGCGCAGCAGCCCGGCTTCGGCGGCGGTGGAGAGGTGCAGAATGTGCAGGCGGCGCTGGTACTTTTTTGAGAGTTTGAGGGCCAGCTGGGTAGCCTCTAGGGCGGCTTGGTCATCTTGAATCTGGGAATGCACACGGGGGTTGGTCTCCCCGGCAAACTGCTGGCGACGTTCAACCATGCGGGCCTGGTTTTCGGCGTGGACGGCGATTAGCCGGGTGCCGCTGGCAAAGATTGGCTCAATCGCCTCCTCCGTATCCACCAGCAGCGGCCCGTGGTTAGAACCCATGAAGATTTTGATGCCGCACACCGGGGTGGCGGTGTTGAGGTCGGGCAGGTTTTCGGCGGTGGCACCGATGAAGAAGCCATAGTTCACCAAGCATTTCTGCGCCGCCAAGGCCAGTTTTGCCGTCATCGCCGCCTGGGTTGTGGTCAGAGGCTTGGTGTTGGGCATTTCTAAAAACGAGGTGACGCCGCCTTTCGCGCAGGCGCGGGTAGCGGTGGAGAGGTCTTCTTTGTACTCTAGCCCCGGCTCGCAGAAATGTACCTGGGGGTCGATCACGCCGGGCAGCAGGGTCAGGCCCACCGCGTCGATTTCAAGAAGGTCAGAACTGGCCGCCAGGGCAACGCCAACTTCGGCAATTTTGCCCCGCTCAACGCGCACATCGCCCCGCGAAAATTCGCCGCTGGGAAAGAGAATGTCAGCATCGCGGATGATTAGGCTGGTCATGGCTGGGGCTCGTTTGGGGGCTCGTTTGGGGGCGTTAGGCCCAGCCTAACGGCAAACTGCGGCGGGCGACGACTGCCTGAGGTGGGAGGCGATATTATTCTCCCTATCAATTTTGAATTTCTCCCCAACAAGCTCACGCCATAAAAATTGGTGTGTTGAAATCTGAACCATGAAGTAAGCTTATCGGCAGATATAGTCAAAATCGGCTGCGATCGCCCTGGGGCGGTAGATTTGGCCTTGCTTCAGTAGGCTCAAAACAAACAGACAGGTTGAGGAATTACTCCATGAAAAGCTTAGGGCGTTGGATGGGGCATGGGACATGGGCCTCGGCGCTGGCGGTGATTGCCACCGTCACGGGTGCGGCGCTGGCTCCCGAGGCCGCCGAGGCCCAGGTGGCCTACGGCAGCTATGTGGGGGTTGGAGCCGGTGTAGGCGTCACCAACGATGCCGCCACTGGCCAGGGCAGCGGTGTCCAGGGGGTGATCTCCGGGCGCTATCGTCTGTTGCAGTATCCGGTGTCGCTGCGTGCCCAGGCGTTTCTCTTTGGTGGTGAGTTTGCCTTTGTGCCCACTGTTTCCTACGACGTACCCCTGAGCTGGAACACCGACGTGTACTTGGGGGCGGGCGCTTCCTTTGTGGGGGGCGGCAATGAGCTTTCCATCGTGGGCGACAAAACTTCTTTCGTGCTGCAGCCCGGCATTGACTACCTATTCCCAAACAGCAATATGGTGGCTTTTAGCAACGCCATTTTTGCCTTTGATGCCTACCGCCAGGGGGGCAACATGGCAATCTCCGTCCAGGGCGGCGTCGGCATTCAGTTCTAGAAACTGCGCCAACCTTCAAGTAAAGATTTAAAGCGCCCGTGGGACTAGATGTCGCACGGGTGTTTTTTGGGGGGCAGGGTGCAAGGTCTAAGGTGCAGGGTGCAAGGTCTAAGGTGCAGGGTATACGGTGTTCGGCAGAACCGTGAACCGCAAACCGTATACCCAATACCTGAGACCCAGTACCTGAAACCCGAGACCCCGTCCTTAACCAGGACAAATGTATTAAAATCCAACTGAACTCATATAGAGGATTGCCCAATGGGGATGAGTCAGCCGCTGGGGTCGGTGATTCAGGGTTCGCTGAGCCAGGGGTTGGAGGTGCGTCTGCACCCCGATATCTCGGTGGAAGATATGCGGGTGGGCAAGTTTTTGGTAGTGCAGGGGCGGCGATCGCAGTTTTTCTGCATGCTCACCGATGTGGCCCTGGGCACCGGCAGTCAGCGCATTTTGGCCCACCCGCCGGAGCCGTCGAACCTATTTTTGCAGGAAGTTCTCGCGGGCACGGGCACCTACGGCACGATTAACCTGACGCCGATGCTGATGTTTACCCAGCAGGAGGGTGAAGGGGTAGAGAGTGAAGGGGCGAAGGGTAAAGGGGGCAAGGCCAAGAAGAAATCGGCTGACAGTAGCTATGGGTCGATGGCGGTGCAGAGCAATGCGGATGTAGAACTGCTGCCAGTGAAGACGATTCCGGCGCACTTTAGCCAGGTGTATGACGCCAGCGATCGCGATTTTCGCATCATCTTTGGCTGGGAAGACGACCCCCATCGGCGCAACTTTGCCATCGGCCAGCCTATCGACATGGAGGTGCCGGTGTGTTTAGACCTGGACCGCTTTGTGGAGCGCAGCAACGGCATCTTTGGCAAGTCGGGCACGGGCAAGTCGTTTCTCACCCGGCTGCTGCTGGCGGGGGTGATTCAACGCCAGGCGGCGGTGAATTTAATTTTCGATATGCACTCGGAGTACGGCTGGGAGGCGGTCAGCGAGGGCAAGCAGTTTAGCACCGTCAAGGGTCTGCGGCAGCTGTTTCCGGGCCAGGTGCAGATGTTCACCCTCGACCCCGAGGCCACCCAGCGGCGCGGGGTGCGCGACGCCCAAGAGCTGTACATCAGCTTTGACCAGATCGATGTGGAAGACCTGAACCTGGTGCGGGGGGAACTCAACCTATCGGAGGCGAGTCTAGAGAACGCGATCATTCTGCGCAACGAGTTTGGCAAGGCCTGGATCAACCGCCTGCTGACCATGACCAACGAGGAAATCCAGGAATTTTGCGAGACCAAGATGGGCAGTAAATCTTCCATCATGGCCTTGCAGCGCAAGCTGACGCGGCTGGCTGACATTAAGTATATGAAGGCGGCCAGCGGCACCAACTACATCACCCAGATTTTGGCGGCCATTGACGAGGGCAAGCATGTGGTGGTGGAGTTTGGCTCGCAGTCAAACATGCTGGCCTATATGCTGGCCACCAACGTGATCGCCCGCCGCATCCACGCCAGCTACGTCAAAAAGGCCGATCGCTTCTTGCAGACCAAAAACGTGGTGGACAGGCCCCGCCAGCTGATGATCACCATCGAAGAGGCTCACCGCTTTCTCGACCCGGCCACAGCGCGGCAGACCATCTTTGGCACCATCGCCCGCGAGATGCGCAAGTACTTCGTTACCCTGCTGGTGGTGGACCAGCGGCCCTCGGGCATCGACAACGAGGTGATGTCACAGATCGGTACCCGCATCACCGCCCTGCTCAACGACGAGAAAGACATCGACGCGATTTTCACCGGGGTGTCGGGGGGGCAGAGTTTGCGGTCGGTGCTCGCTAAGCTCGACTCGAAGCAGCAGGCCCTGGTGCTGGGCCACGCGGTGCCTATGCCCGTGGTGGTGCGCACCCGCCCCTACGACAGTACCTTCTACGCCCAGGTGGGAGCCACTCCCTGGGAAGAACTGCCGGATGAGGTGGTGTTTAAAGCCTCAGAAATGGCCCGAGCCGATTTGGGCTTTTAGGAGATTTTTGGTCAAGACAACGCTCCCAGTAGGAGCGCAGCGCCTGCGTCCTTGGCAGAAAGCAAGCTTCTCGGGTTTTTCGCTGCCAGAATTGTTTTCAGCGCCCTGGGCCAAGGGGGCGACGCCCAGCAGGTGTTAATCGACCTAGCGTGATACCCTTTTCGCTAACTGCCAAGACATAACACCGGCGCGGATTGCTTTAATTTTCTATTTATTTCGGAGAGAATTGTTAAGGTAGTGGCATCAATATTTTAGAGAATTGGCAACCCTCTAAAGTTCTTGGAATTCTACGTATTTTTGACGACAGCCGGGGCTGCTGTGCCATGGCTGATAATTAAACTGGGAAACAGGCATCTTCCCCTCTTTTGAGGCCAGGACAGACACTATGGCGAATCCACCAGGGCAAACCTCAGATCGCACAGCTAAATCTGAAATTCTCAATTATTACCAGTCGCATCGCCTGTTTCGCGATCGCTACCGGGTGATTAAAAAACTCGGCCAGGGCGGCTTTGGGGTCACCTATCTGGCCCAAAATGCGACCCTACCAGGGTCGCCCTACTGCGTGATCAAGCAGCTTTGCCCGAAGGCGGGCAGTGAGCTTTCCCTAGAGCGGGCCAAGGTGCGCTTTCGCCGTGAAGCTCGAGCGCTGGCTAACCTGGGCAGTCATTCTCAAATTCCGCAGCTGCTCGACTACTTCACCGCCGGGGGTGAATTTTACCTGGTGCAAGACTATATCCACGGCGAAACCCTGGCCCAGGAGGTGCGCCGCAACGGTCGCCTGACCGAGGCCCAGGTGAAGTACTTTTTGCGCGAAATTATTCCAGTGGTGCGGTTTGTGCATCGCAACCGGGTGGTGCACCGCGACATTAAACCCCCCAATATCATTCGCAGCGAGCGCGATCGCCGCCTAGTGCTAATCGACTTTGGGGCCGTGCGCGAGTTTCTCTCTGATGTGGACGACAGCGCGGTGCAGGCCCCAGCCACTCAATTTGTCGGCACCCCCGGCTTTGCCCCCCCTGAGCAGCTGGCCCTGCGCCCCTGCTACGCCAGCGACATCTACGCCCTGGGCATGACCAGCCTGTACCTACTCACGGCGCGCACCCCGATTGAGTTTGAGCAAGACCCCCGTACCGGCGTAATTCGCTGGCAGCACACGGTCACCGTTAGCCCCCACCTGACCACGGTGCTCGACAAAATGCTCATGCCCGAGGCCCAAGACCGCTACACCACCATGGACGAGCTAGAGCGCGCCCTAGAGCTAGAGCCTCACCTCGAGGTTTTGGCCAGCTGCATGAACACCCGCGATCGCCCGTTTGTAAACGACCCCAGTGCCCAAAACAACCTGTCCACTGACAGCTACCTGACCCCCATTCAGCGCGAGGCCCAGGCAATTCGCAAGTGGCGCACGAAGCGATCATTCGGCCAAGGGCAGCCAGGGCGTTCGGCGGGGCCGGTGTCGTTGCCCTAGACGGTGCACGGTTCAAGGTTTACGGTGCACGGCAGACCTTGAACCGTGAATCTTGAACCGCAAACCCCACTAACCCCTCACCCTTGGCGTAGACCCCTGTATATCCTTGAGCCACGTGAGAATTCGCTGGTTGAAGTCGGCGTCGGTTTCGTCGTAAAGGCAGTGGCCTACACCCGGCAGTATCTGGGTGGTGAGCAGGAGGCTGAGGTTGGCGATGCTCTGGGCCTGGGCCACAGGTACGACGCGGTCTTGGTCGCCCCACAGCACCAGGGTGGGCACCGTTAGCGTGGCCACCATATCTTTGATCGAGGGGCTAAAGCTGGGGTCGGTGCGTGATCGCACCAGATAGCACAACGTCCGGGCCGCACCGCGATCGCCCGTGGGCAGCGCAAAAGAATTCACCAAATCGTCGTCTACCCGTTCGGGCACGGTGTAAATGCCCCCCAGGGCGCGACGCAAAAAGCTGGGCCGACGGGCGATTGAGAAGAGCGATCGCATCAGCACCGGGTTGGCTACCAGGCTCTCGACCCGCAGTGCCAGCGCCGCCACCCAGCCCGCCAACAAGTCTTCGCGGTCGGCCCCCAGGGGCAGGGTCAGCAGGGCCAGCTGTCGCACCCAGGCCGGGTGGTTGTGGGTTGCCGTCAGCGCCACCAGCGCCCCCAGAGAATGGCCCACTAGCGCCACCGGCTGGCCAATCACGGCCTGAATAAAATCGCTCACCTGGGCCGCCCACAGCTCGGCTCCGTAGAGCGTCGCCGCCTTCTCAGAGTCGCCAAAGCCCAGCAGATCGATCGCATACACCGGAGCCACCTGACAGAGGGCAGGCAAATTGTGCCGCCACTGGTTCAAATTGGCCCCAAACCCATGGATAAATAGCAGCGGCGGCCCGCTAGCGCCCTCTGGCCCCGGATGAAACCAGTAGCGCACCCGCCAGCCCCGCCAATGCCAAAACCGCTGGTAGCCCGCCGCGCTCAGAGTCGACGGCAAACTGCTCAGTAACATCGAAGATGGAGCCACAGCAAAAAGCCAAGTTAGGGACAGTAGAAAAGGCCCACCCAATCCTGTCAAGCCAAACTATTCCCGAAATGCTCAGGCTGGAGACTCTGGCCACAACCACCAGGGAGTAAACTCCCTGGCTCACAGCAAAAGTCTGCTAAATAGGACTTCTCGTCCTAGGCTCAGCGGCAGATCAAGGGCTTACTCCTTTATCTGCTAACAGGGATAGCATTAACCAACCCTACGATGTTAGCTCAACCCACCCTTCACCCACCCACCCACTCCCTATGCAGCCGCCCCGCTTTAGGTCATGCTAGATCCCGAAAATGCAGTTGACCTATAGGAGATACAGCCATGGCCGAGATTGATCCCGTCAAGCTGATGAAGCAAGAAGTGGGTCGCCAGGCGGCGGCGCGGGTGCAGTCAGACACCGTCGTGGGTCTGGGCACCGGGTCAACCACCGCCTTTGCCATCCAGTTCATCGGCGAGCGGCTAGCCGCAGGCGAAATCAGCAATATCAAGGGCGTGCCCACCTCCTTTCAGGCGTCGGTGCTGGCCAAGCAGCACGGCATTCCCCTCACCACCCTGGACGAGGTTGACACCATTGCCCTGGCCATCGACGGGGCCGACGAAGTAGACCCCCAAATGAACCTGGTGAAGGGGGGCGGTGCCGCCCACACCCGCGAGAAGATCGTTGACTCTCTCGCCAAAGAATTCATCGTGGTGGTCGACAGCTCGAAGCTGGTGGATAAACTGGGCACCACCTTTGCCCTGCCCGTAGAAGTGCTGCCCCTGGCCGTTGCCCCCGTCACCAAAGCCCTAGAGGCCCTCGGCGGCCAGCCTGAGCTGCGCATGGGTATCAAAAAAGATGGCCCGGTAATCACCGACCAGGGCTTGATGATTTTGGATGTGAAATTTGCGGCGATCGACGACCCTGCCGGGCTAGAAAAAACCATCAACAACATCCCCGGCGTGCTCGACAACGGCCTGTTTGTGGGCGTGGCTACCGAGGTGCTGGTGGGCGAGGTCAAGGACGGCAAGGCCACCGTGCGTAAACTCTAGGTTCCCTAGAGCATCGGTACAGTATCTAAATACCAGCCTCACCCTGGTGCCCTAGTTCCGCTTGGGCACCAGGGTCTCGCGGCTCTGCCGCTCATTTGAGGAGGCAGAGCCTCCGACGAGCATTCCAATGCAGAGCATTGGAACGAGGGACAACCGGGTAGGGACGAGTTTCTTTGCCCACCAGCACCGAAATTTAGGGCAATCACAAGGCACTCGTCCTCGCAGAAAGAATAGGAAACGTGGATAGCTGCGATGCAGTTCCATATCAAACCCAGCTCACCCGCTATTATAAGTGCACATGATCTAGTGCCCCTGTGTTGTGACTGACTCTGCCCTTCACGAAGCTTCGCCTTCCGCCACCAATACAGCTGGGCTGCCGCGCCAGCGATGGCAGGTGGCGACGGCCAATGCGCCCCTGGCCACTTCTCTGGCCCAGACCACGGGGCTGTCGCCGCTGCTCACCCAGGTGTTGATCAACCGGGGCATCACCACCCCCGCCCAGGCCACCGACTTTCTTGACCCCGAGCGGCTGCAATTGCCCTCGCCCCTGGCAGAATTTCCCGATCTGGCGGCGAGCTTAGAGCTGCTGGTGACGGCAATCAACACTCAGCAGGCGATCGCAATTTGCGGCGACTACGACGCCGACGGCATGACCAGCACCGCCCTACTGCTGCGGGCGCTGCGGGCGTTGGGCGCGCAGGTGAGCTACACCATTCCCAGCCGCATGGCCGAGGGCTATGGCATCAACAGCCGCATTGTCGAAGACTGCTACGCCGACGGGGTGAGCATTATTCTCACTGTCGACAACGGCATTGCGGCGGTGGCCCCGATCGCCCGCGCCCGCGAGCTGGGCCTGGCGGTGATCATCACCGACCACCACGACATTCCTCCCGAGATACCGCCCGCCAACGCGATTTTGAACCCTAAGCTGCTGCCCGAGACCTCGCCCTACCGGGGAGTGGCGGGGGTGGGGGTGGCCTACATTTTGGCGGTGTGTCTGGCCCAGGCTTTGGAACGCACCCAAGACTTGACCGGTCCCCTGCTAGAGCTGTTTACCCTGGGCACGATCGCCGATCTGGCCCCGCTCACCGGGGTAAACCGCCGCTGGGTGCGGCGGGGGCTGGGGCTGCTGCCTAGGTCGCGCCTCTTCGGCATTCAGGCGCTGATTCAGGTGGCGGGGTTGGCCGACCAAAGCAAGCCGCTGAAGCCCGAGCACATTGGCTTTCGCCTGGGGCCACGGATCAACGCCGTGGGCCGGATCAGCGAGCCGCAGATTGTGATCGACCTGCTGACCACCGACGATGTCGGGGTAGCGCTGGAGCGGGCGATGCAATGCGAGCAGATCAACGCCACCCGCCAAGACCTGTGCCAGAGCATTGAGCAGGAGGCGATCGCCTGGTGTGAGCAGCAGCGGGCCACGGGGGCGGTGGATATCGAGCGCGATCGCATCCTAGTCGTCATTCAGCCCAACTGGCACCACGGCGTGATTGGCATTGTGGCCTCGCGGCTGGTGGAGCGCTACGGTGTGCCCGTCTTCATCGGCACCTACGAAGACGACGATCACAAAGTGATTCGCGGCTCGGCCCGAGGCATTCCTGAGTTTGACGTGTTTGCCGCCCTGCAAACCTGCCACGACCTGATGGAAAAATTTGGCGGTCACCGGGCGGCCGGGGGCTTTTCGTTTTTGGCCAAGCACCTGCGCCAGGTGACTTCGCGGCTGTCGCACTACGCCTGCCAGACCCTCACTGTCGACCTGCTCAAACCCCTGGTTAAAATCGACAGCCAGGCCCGCCTGGGAGATGTGAATCAGGGGCTATTTGACCAGATCGACCACCTGCATCCCTGCGGCATTGAGAACCCCGACCCGGTGTTTTGGACGCCCAATGTGCAGGTGCTAGAGCAGCAGACCGTGGGCCGCAACCGCGACCACCTGAAGCTGGTGCTGGGCGAAGCCGACAGCGATGTGACGATCAAGGCGATCGCCTGGCGCTGGGGCGAATATTACCCCCTGCCCAGCCACCTCGACGTGGCCTATAAGCTCAAGCAAAACGAGTGGCAGGGCACCACCACCGTTGAGCTAGAGCTAGTCGGGGTGCGCCCCGTCGAGAATGCGGCTTTTAATCAAGCATCAGGAAAATCTGTTGCCGTGCAGCCGCAGCCCCGTCCAGCAGGGCCGTCGCTGCCCAAGCTGGCGACCGGTGCCAGCGGCATCATCCCTAGGCTAGGGGTCAGCGAACCTGCCGAGGGCAGGTCGAGTGAGCCACCCGAGAATGAGAAGCCAGCGACAACCCGATCAGAGATGGTCGAACCCCACCCCTCGCCCCCGGTGGCCCCTGGCCCAGTGATCGCCCCTACGCCCAGCCTAGAGCCAACGGACAGACCAACGCCCGCCGCAGACCCTACTGAGGTGAAGTCTCGGGCAGTAGAGTCTTTGGCTGTGGAATCTAGGCCGGTAGAATCTAGACCGGTGGAATTTCAAGAAGAGGCTGAGTTTATCTACAGCAACCGCCGCTACTCAGCCAACACCCACACCGCCAGCGGCACCACCACCCTCACCATCAGCAACCCCGAGGGCCAGCGGCTGGTGGTCAGCCGGGGCAACCAGCAGGGCTGGCTCTACCCACCGGGGGAGTCGGCCAAGCCCGTCGACCTGAGTGAACCCCACTACGGTAACCTGGTACGGGCCGGAGCCACCGCAGTCGAACTGTTGCAGCTCAGCCAGCGCTTGGCCGAGGCCGAGGCCCGCCTGGCCGCGCAAGCGGCGCAGCTCGCGCACCAAGACGCCTTAATCAAGGTGCTAGAAGCTGAGAAAGCCGATCTGCAAGCGGCACCGCCTGCGGTCAGCCCCCGCCCCGCTGCTCCTAGCCCCCAGGCGACGATTACGCCCAACACACCAGTTCCTCAACCCGAACCAGTCCCTCAGCCGGAGCCAGCACCGTCGCCCAGCCCGCCCCAGGCGTCTAGGCAGACCGCAAGTGTCGAGGCTGCGCCCAAGGGTGTGCCTGGCCAACTAGACATTGAGCAGGCCAAGCACCACGTGCGTCAAGCGGTCAGCGATCGCGTCTGGTTTTGCCTCAGTGCCGACAGTCAAACCGACCTGGCGGCGGCCCTGGCTCACCTGGCGATCGCCAGCAACCCCATCCCCGCCCAGGACGCGGCTACCGTCGCGGGGCTGGCCACGGTGCTAGAGCGCGAGCTGTTGCAGCCCCTGCTCACCGGCTTTGCCCGCTACGGCGAAGACAGCGGCGATCGCGATATGGTCGCCCTGGCCCATGACCTGGCCCAGGCGGGTGGCCTGGGGGCGCTGCCGCCGCTGCTGAGCGAAACCTGGCGATCACTCACCGCCCAGGCCCTCACTGCCGCCGCCAAGCCTCGCAAAGGGCTGCACCACACCGCCCACGCCGACACTAGCCAGACCCCCTTCCCCATCGATGACAGCCACCGGGTGATGCTCGACGAATTTCTCCAGGGGTGGGATCACCCCATTGCCCGCTGGCTGACCGGGGGTGGGGCCGAGGCCGCCAGCGACCTAGCCCAGGTGGCCCAGCTTCGGCCCGTTGGTGAGTCTCTGCCCCTGTGGCAAGGGCAAATGCTGCAACAGCTGGTGCTCGGCCACCGCCAAAAGAACGGAATCTTACAGAAAATTTTTGGGTGATTCTAGAACGGTGTTTTGCCTGGTCTGCGAGGCCATATCTCAGGTAGAACGCGGCTGCTAGCTTTTGTTTGTGAGTCTAGAACAGATTGCGACGGAGCTTGATCTGCGATCGCAGCATGGCTATTGGGGGCACCGTACTGGGTGGAGATCCCCCCTGCCCCGCTTGAAACTACGGCTATAGAGTGAAAATATCGACGCAAATGACGTGGGGATGAGAGGACGGCAACCGCTATGGCCAAGGGTGATCAAATCTACGTGCTGCGCGATCTGGCAGGGGTGCCGGGTCTCTACCAGCACCACGGCATCGACTGCGGCGATCGCACCATCATCCACTACAGCAAGGCCAACGCCGAGGCCGAAATCTCCCGCACTAGCTACGAGGCGTTTTCTTTGAGCAATGCGGTTTACCCCGTGCGGCAGTCGCTGGTTTATAGCCCTGACGTTGTGATCGAGCGGGCCACCAGCCGCCTGGGCGAGCGCCAGTACGACCTGCTGCAAAACAACTGCGAACATTTCGCCAACTGGTGCACCACGGGCCGCAGCGAAAGCCGCCAGCTGACCAGCTTTGGCCTGCGAACCGATCAGCTCAACCTGCCCGAGCTGCGGCGACTGGCCGAGCGCGATCGCCACGTCACCACCCCCGAGCAAGCCCGCGCCAACTTTCAAAAAGCCCTAGGCGACATTGCCACTGCCTACAACAACACCCTCGCCGACCAGCAGGCCGCCTATAAAACCGCCGACGAGTGGCATCGTGTCGCCCAAAAAGCCCTGACCCAGAGCCGTGAAGACTTGGCCCGCGCCGCCCTACACCGCAAGGTTGCCGCTCGTAATCGCATTGAAACCCTCACCGCCCAGCTCGGTGAGCTGGTGGAGTTAGAGCTAAATCTTCAGCGGAATCGGGCCTTTGTTGAGAGACAGGGGGGGAATGGGGAGTAGGTGGGTAGATGGGTGGATGAACAGGGGAGTAGGTGAGGGGGTGGGGAATGAGTTGCTGTGGTTCGGAAAAGAGGGGTGAGGAGTCTATATCCTAGGGGAGATGGGGTTCCTGGCCTCAGGGGGTGGAGATGGCTCCTAGAAGCTCTATCAAAGAGCAGATTGCTGGCTTAAGTAGCCCTGGTAATGTTGCCTTGAGCCGCTTTTTCCTTGCAGCGGCGCTGACACGTTAATCTGAGACCCCCGATGACATCAAACACCCAAGTTGGAGCCTGTCTACAGAGCGATGGGCAATGCCAGTTCACGGTTTGGGGACCTGAGCTAGACTCCGTGGAGCTGCGGCTGGTGTCGCCTCAGGCGGTGGCGGTGCCCATGGAGCGAGATCAGCACGGTTACTGGACGGCGACCGTAGGCGATGTTGCAGCCGGAGCAAACTATTGGTACTGCATCAACGGTGATGAGGCGGCGCTGCGCCCTGACCCGGCCTCGTTTTACCAGCCCAAGGGGGTGCAGGGGCCATCGGCGGTGGTCGATCTCAGCAGCTACGAGTGGGGCGACCAAGGCTGGCTCAATATTCCCTGGGCTGACTATGTGATCTATGAGCTGCACATCGGTACGTTTACGGCAGAGGGAACGTTTGACGCGGCGATCGCCCGTCTCCCCGATCTCGTTGACCTGGGCATCACCGCCGTGGAAATTATGCCGGTGGCGCAGTTTCCGGGTGATCGCAACTGGGGTTACGACGGCGTATATCCTTACGCTACCCAAAACTCCTATGGCGGGCCGGATGGTCTTAAGCGCCTAGTGGATGCCTGCCATCAGCAGGGTTTGGCGGTGATTTTAGACGTGGTCTACAACCACTTTGGCCCCGAGGGCAACTACAGCGGCTGCTTTGGCCCCTACACCACTGAGAAATACAGCACCCCCTGGGGCGGGGCAATCAATTTTGACGAGGCCTGGAGCGATGAGGTGCGCCAATACTGCATTGGCAACGCCCTCTACTGGCTGCGCGAGTTTCACATTGACGGGCTGCGCCTCGACGCCATCCACGCGATCTATGACTTTAGCGCCAAACACCTGCTGGCCGAGCTGGCCGAGGCGGTCTCTGCCCTAGGGCAGCAGTTGGGCAAACCCCTGTATCTCGCTGCCGAGAGCGACCTCAACGACAGCCGCATTGTGCGCCCCGCCGACCAGGGGGGTTACGGCCTCACCGCCCAGTGGCACGACGATTTTCACCACGCCCTGCACAGCCTGGTGACGGGCGAAGACTACGGCTACTACGAAGACTTTGGCACCTGTGAGGCGCTGGCTACGGCGTTCGGCGATCGCTTTGTCTACAGCGGCCAGTACTCCCCCTTTCGCCGGCGCAGCCACGGCAACTCGGCTAGCGACCTGCCGTCGAGCCAGTTCATTGTCTGTGCCCAAAATCACGACCAGGTGGGCAACGCCACAGGCTGCAATCGCACCGCTAAAACCGTCTCCTTTGAAGCTCTGAAGTTGGCCGCTGGAGCGGTGCTCACCTCCCCCTACATACCGCTGATTTTCATGGGCGAAGAATATGGCGAAACCGCGCCCTTCAACTACTTCATCGACCACAGCGACCCCGATCTCATTCAAGCGATCTACGAGGGCCGTAAGCGCGAGTTCAAAGCCGCCCACGGCTTTGGCGAACCGGCCCCCGCCCACGAGGTTGCCACCTTTGATGCCGCCAAACTGAGCTGGGATCTGCGCCACGAGGGCCAGCACAAAACCCTCTGGCACTATTACCAACGTCTCTTAGAACTGCGGCGACAGCTCCAGCTGGGCATGCCCTCCACCAGCCAAGACATCTACGCCACCGCCGACGAAGAACACCGGGTCGTCTACTACAAACGCACCCTGCATGACGGGGCGCTGTGGTGCGGCATGAACTTTAGCTCCTCGGCCAGCCCGGTCGATTTTTCGCCTCCGGTTAAGCCCTGGGTGCTCCAGCTAGACTCTGCCAATGCCGCCTGGGGGGGGCCAGGGTCATCGCTGCCCCAGACCATTGCCGACCCTCAGAGCATCACGCTGGCACCTCAGAGCTTCGTTTTGTATTCCGCTATCTAGCTACCGTAGAAGCTATTCAGATACGCTCTATCTCAAGTCGCCCAGCCAAAATTTGGGTGCTTCCTTTGGGGAGGTTGCCTCACGGGCAGTCTCAGCCACCAGTCCGAAATCCAAAACCTCTCGTCCCCCATGCGCATTCCCACCGCCACCTACCGCCTTCAGTTCAACCCTGAGTTTGGCTTTGCCGACGCCCAGGGCATTGTCGACTACCTCAAAAGCCTAGGCGTTTCAGATATCTACGCCTCCCCAATTTTTAATGCGCGTAAGGGCAGTACCCACGGCTACGACGTGGTTGACCCCACTCGGCTCAACCCCGAGCTGGGGGGTGAGACAGCCTTTCAACCGCTGATTGACACCGTGCATCACCAGGGCATGGGCTGGCTGCAAGACATTGTGCCCAACCACATGGCCTATGACGGCCAAAACCGCTATTTGATGGATGTGATGGAGTACGGCTCTGACTCCGAATATTTCAACTTTTTTGACATTGAATGGGAAGGGCCAGAGGAACTGGGTGGTCGGGTGCTGGCACCGATGCTGGGAGACTTTTACGATCGCTGTCTAGAGCGGGGCGAAATTCAGCTCAGCTATGACGAAACCGGGCTGAGCGTCAACTACTACGGCCTCAGGTTTCCGGTGCGAATCGAGTCCTATGGGCGATTTTTGAGCCACCAGTCGGGGCGGCTAGCTCAGCATTTGGACAAGAGCGATCGCACCTATGTCAAAGTCTCTGGCCTGGTCTACCTGGTCAAAAATGCGATCATCGATCTCCACGGCCGCGAGTACCGCGACCAGGCCCAGTTTGCCAAAAGCTTACTGTGGGATGTGTACCAAGACAGCCCCGAGGTGCGCGAGTTTATCGATCAAAACCTGGTGATCTTCAACGGCACCCCCGACCAGCCCAGCAGTTTTGATCTGCTCGACGAGCTGCTGTCAGAACAGTTTTACCGCCTGTCCTTTTGGAAGGTCGGTGCTGAAGAACTCAACTACCGCCGATTTTTCACTGTCAACGAGCTGATCTGCCTCAAGGTTGACGACCCTCAGGTGTTTGAGCAAACCCACAGTCTGATCGCCGAGATGGTTGAAGTGGGGTCTTTTAACGGCGTTAGGGTCGACCATATTGACGGGCTCTACGACCCCACCACCTACCTAGAACGCCTGCGTGATCGACTGGGCGACACCTACATTGTGGTCGAAAAAATTCTCGAAGCCGACGAAACCCTGCCTGAGAAATGGCCGATTCAGGGCACCTCGGGCTACGAGTCGTTGATTCAACTCAACGGCATCTTTTGTCACCAAAACAATCAAGACGCCTTTAGCCGCATCTACCAGCAGCTCACCGGAGAAACCACCCCCTACGACGAGCTGTTGGCGGCTAAAAAACGACTGATCGCCGATACCAACCTAGTGGGCGACATCAACAACCTGGCCCGGTTCCTCAAGCGCGTCTGTCAGCAGTATCGCTACGGTCGCGACCTCACCCTCTACGGCCTGCGCACGGCGATCGAAGAAGTGCTGATCGCCTTTCCGATCTACTGCACCTACGCCAACGAAGACGGCATCTCCCAACGCGATTTGGGCTACGTACGCGAGGCGATCGAGGCTGCCCGCAGGCGCATTCCCCAGCTGATCAACGAGCTAAATCTGATCGAGCGGTTTCTATCACTCAACTTTGAGGGCTCGCTGCCCGAGGCCGAAAAAGCCCAGTGGCTGCACTTTGTCATGCGCTTGCAGCAGTTCACCGGCCCGCTGATGGCCAAGGGGGTCGAAGATACCCTGTTCTATGGCTACAACCGCTTCATCAGCCTCAACGAGGTGGGTGGCTCACCGGGGCACTTTGGCCTGTCGCTGCGGCAGTTTCACCAGTTTCAGCAAGAGCGCCAGCGGCAGTGGACCCACGCCCTGGTCGCCACCTCCACCCACGACACTAAGCGCAGCGAAGATGTGCGCGCCCGGCTCAATGTTTTGTCAGAATTGCCTACCCAGTGGGAAACCGCCGTCAACACCTGGCGCAGCCTCAACGGCAGCTACAAAAAGGTGGTGCACGACCAGGTGGTGCCCGACGCCAACGATGAATATTTTCTTTACCAGACCCTGGTGGGGGCGTTCCCCTTTGATGATGGTGAATTGACTAGCTTTAGCGATCGCATCGCCGAGTACGTGGTTAAAGCCGTACGCGAGGCCAAAGTCCACACCGCCTGGCTGCGCCCCGACGCCGACTACGAAGATAGCTTTGTCGACTTTGCCCGGGCCATTCTCACCCCCGACGACAACAACCGCTTTATCCCCGAATTTCGCAAGTTTCAGCAGCGCATCGCCGACTACGGCATCTACAACTCGCTCTCCCAAGTGCTGCTCAAGCTGATGCTGCCGGGGGTGCCCGACATCTACCAGGGCCAAGATCTGTGGGATTTTAGCCTGGTCGACCCCGACAACCGCCGCCCGGTCGACTACAACCTGCGCCGCCAGTGGCTGGGTGAGCTGAAGCAGTGGGCCGAGGGCGACCGCCCCGGTCTGCTGCAAAACCTGCTCGACTACCGGCAAGATGGCCGCATCAAGCTGTGGGTCACCCACTGCGGCCTGTCGGCCCGCCAGGCCTACCCCGACCTGTTTGCCCAGGGCGACTACCAGCCGCTGTTTGCCCAGGGCGAAGCCGAGGAAAGCATGATCGCCTTTGCCCGCCATTGGAGTGACCAGTGGGTAGTGGCGATCGCCCCCCGGTTTCTCACGGGCCGCATTGACCCCGGCGAATACCCCATCGGCAGCATGTGGGGCGACACCACCCTGGCACTGCCAGGCAATGCCCTCACCTGGCACAATTGGGTCACTGGCGAAGCCGTTACCCCCGCCGCCAAGGTCAACCTGTCAGAGCTGTTGGCCACCTTCCCCATCGCCATCCTGATCGCCTCGGGGGCCGAGTAATACCACTCTGGGCGGGCGATGGTTACCCACCGTCGTCTTTCCTGCTGATCTCACATTGATATCCCCACAGCTTTAAGCCGGCTATGACTGCTCAAACCCAAAGCATTCTCCAGTCCCCCACCATTCCCGCGATCAAAACCTACATTCGAGAGCAGTGGCAGGCCCTGACTCGCTCCCACGACCACATCCTCGACGCCGCCTACGACGAAAAAATTGGGCACGAAAAAGACGGCCCCTGGCTGATCTATATTTCGGGTCAAGAAAACCTAGACGACGTTATTGATCGCCTCCGTCAGTCGGTTCCTGACGAAGAGATGGCGCAAATTTCGGTGAGAAATCTGCCCCTGGAGTGCGAACAGATCCATGGCCATGGCCTGCTCTACCTGCCCGGTAAATACGTGGTGCCCGGCGGTCGCTTTAACGAGCTCTACGGCTGGGACAGCTACTTCATCATGCTGGGGCTGCTCCACGACGAAGAATATGACCTGGCCAAAAGTCTGGTAGAACAGCTGCTCTACCAGGTCAAGCACTACGGCACCGTGCTCAACGCCAATCGCACTTACTACCTCAACCGATCGCAACCGCCGCTGCTCTCCCAGATGGTGCTGAGATGGTACGAGCACTGCCAAGATAAAGACTGGCTGATGGCCACCCTGCCCCAGCTCGAAAGCTACTACTACTACTGGGTGGTGCCCCCCCACCTCAACCAGGCCACCGGTCTCTCTCGCTACTTTTCGGTGGTCGGCGGGCCAGCCCCCGAGGTGCTCTACTCAGAGACCGACGACCAGGGCCGCAGCCACTTTGACCGGGTCAAGATCTTCTACCGCGACAATGAGGTCACCGACTACGACGCCTCGCTCTACTACGATCGCGACGCCGACGAGCTGACCGATCTGTTCTACAAGGGCGATCGCGCCATGCGCGAGTCGGGGTTTGACCCCACCAACCGCTTTGGCCCCTTCAGTGTTGACGTGATTCACTACGCCCCGGTGTGCCTCAACGTGCTGCTGCACCAGATGGAGCACGACCTGGCCAAAATTCACGGCATTTTAGGCCACGGGGCCTTGTCTGATCAGTGGCGCAGTCGGGCCAACTACCGCAATCAGCTAATTGACCGCTACCTGTGGGACGACGAAAGCGGCTTCTACCTCGACTACAACTTTCGCTCAGTCTGCTACCGCCGCTACGAATATGCCACCGCCTTCTACCCCCTCTGGAGCGGCATTGCCTCTAAAGCACAGGCCGATCGCATGGTCGAAAACCTCCACCGCTTCGAAGCCCCCGGCGGCGTGCGTACCAGCAACTTTGCCTCGGGCAACCAGTGGGATGCCCCCTTTGGCTGGGCACCCTTCCAGTACTTTGCCATCAAGGGGCTGCTGCGCTACGGCTACAAAACCGAAGCCCTGCGCCTGGCCGAAAAATACGTCACCCTGCTGGTCAAAGACTTTGAGCGCTGCGGCGACTTGCTCGAAAAGTACGACATCGAAAAATGCAGCGGCGAGGTGTCAGACGAGATCAAGTTTGGCTACAGCACCAACGAAGTCGGCTTCGGCTGGACGAACGGCGTGCTTCTAGAATTGCTCGAAATTTTAGAGCAGGGATAGCTCAGTGGTCTGCCAAGGCGAAGATGATAGGCGAGGGGGATTCACGGTTCACGGTATACGGTTCAAGGGCTGCCGTGAACCGTATACCGTGAACCCTGTACCGTGAACCGTATACCTTGCACCTTGTCAAAATCAGGTTGCTCAAGTCCTAGAGGTATCTCCTAGGCCAGAGGACGAAGCTCCCTACCCCTACCTAAGCTAGGGGTATTGCATGGAAAGCACTATGGGACTTCGTAAACGAATATTTACCCTCACTGGCGCGATCGCCGCTGGGCTGCTGATCATTGCCGTGGGGCTAATTGTCTGGGGCACCTCTCTCTCCCCTGCGAGTCAGGCTCGGGGAACCGAAGTTCCGCTCGATGCACCCGTGCAGCTTGAGCGAGTCGCCGACCAGGCCGATGCCCTCTCGGAAGGGGTCTACGGCGGGCTAGACACCACCAAAGAGATCATCGGCAAGACCGAAGCCCGCAACCAGGCGATTGAAACGGGCCGAGATGCCGCCAGCCAGAAACTTGAGGAATTGGGCGATCGCGCCCGACAGGCTCAGGAGTCGGGCGAAGACGTGCTCTCCGCCACCGATAAGCGCGTGCTCAAGCACATGACAGAGTAGGTAACAGCGACCAGAACCGTAGGGTGCATTCGCGCAGCGCAGCGGAGCAATGCACCATCCCACTATGCCGAAAATTCTGTTCTTGGTATGCCCCATTCACGGTGCATTGCTTCGCGCTGGCGTAGCCTCGCCTTAGCGTTATGAACCCTACAACAGCACATAGCGAGTCAGCACCCGCATGATTTCGTGGGTGCGCCCAGTGGGCTGGGGCTTGCTCCACTCGCACACTTCGGCAAAGCCGAGGCGGTAGAGTTCGTGGACGATGCGATCAACGCCATGGGCGTTGCCAATGACCAAAATGCGAATCACCTCCCGCCCCGGCTCGGCGGCAGGTTCGATGGTGACTTGTAAGGCGGGATTGGACAAAGTTGAAGGAAGAAATGCTTGTGGCATGACGAGTACCTCTTTGATGCGTGAACCATTAGGAATACAAACAACTATAGTTATCCATTAGGCATCCGTCAACTATTGGGCATGCATTTACGAAGATATGAAGCTCTGACACCATAGGGCTCATGGGTAAAGCAGGTCAGGTGCTCAAGCACGTTTTAGAGAAGTACGACGTCAGCCAATACAGCCTCGCTAAGACACTAGGCGTAGAGCGTACTAACGTCTATCGGTGGGTTCATGAAATGCGGGATCCGACAGCTGAGACTCTGCTAGATATAGTTAAAGCGATAAAATCTCTAAGTCACCCAGCTGCTGAAGAGTTTGTACAACTCTATTTAGGCGATGTACTGAACAGTGATGAGTAGTTCAGTTGTATGTGATGCTGATTGTTTAGGTGCTAGCTAGCCTAGTTGCTTTCGCGTAGCCGAGAGTATAATACAAAGGAACTAACAGGATCGAATATGCTCCATCGGCAACAGGCATTATTAGCCATACTTCAGCAGGTGGGGGGAGAAGCGTCCACTCTGCAAATAATGAAGTGGGCTTTTTTGCTTGGTAAAGAGACACCTTCCCATGGGGGGAAAACTTTCTACCAATTCATTCCTTATCGATATGGCCCTTATTCCTTTACGCTTAATCGAGAAACTGATGCCTTGGTTCGCAATGGGCTTGTAAAAAAGACAGGCCAAAGTAGTTGGCAGCTAATATCCTATGGGTATGGGCAGCAGAATAATCTGCCGAAGTCGGTTGCACAAGATATTACGAGCATTGCTCAGCAGTATGGTCAATTGTCGGGGGCGGCCTTAATTGACTCAGTTTATGCGAAATATCCATGGTTTACCGTCAATAGCGACTTACCTGGTAGACGACACATAGATCGTCCCATAGCCGATTTGGCTATTTATACCGCTGGCTATGAGGGGAAAACCGTTGATGAATTCCTGAATCTGCTAATGCGATCAGGCATTCGCCGATTCATTGATGTTCGCCGCAACCCAATTTCTCGCCGCTACGGCTTTCACAAAAGTACTTTACAGAAGATTTGCAATTCCCTCGATATTGACTATCAGCATCTTCCTGGACTGGGAATATCCAGCGCTGCTAGGGCAGATTTACACTCGACCGAAAGCTATACATCGCTTTTTGAGGATTATCGCGAGGACTTACCCAATCGAAGTCAAGATCTAGAGACTGTTCAATCCCTCCTGCGATCAGAGCCCAGTGTTTTGGTCTGTATGGAAGCAAACCCACAATACTGCCATCGCAATGTTTTAGCTCATCACCTCACGGGTATGATGGATTTACCCATTCAGCATCTCGGATATGAGCCATGAACGCTCAACCAGTGAAAACTAAAGTTCTCATCACTGTGATGACTTATCCTCATCCGTCACGAGGATATCAAGAATTGGTTTGTACTGCTGGCATTACTGAAAATCATGAATGGGTTAGGCTTTACCCAATCGATTACCGCTATAGGCCCAGAAATCAGCAGTTTCGTAAGTATCAGTGGGTAGAAGTAGATTTACTGCCTCGAGGGCAGGGAAATGATCGGCGAAAGGAAAGTAGAAAGCCTAATTTAGATTCTCTCCGTGTACTGGGCGAACCGTTGTCGACCAAGAGCGGATGGCGAGATCGGCGTCAGATTATTGGCCGAATGCCTCTTCACACAGTGAAGCAACTTAAGGAATTACACAATTTAGATCTTACGTCTCTTGGGATTGTTCGACCTACTAGAGTTCTAGATCTGAAAATTGAGCCTGCCGAGCCAGCCTGGAAACCCGAATGGCAGCCGCTCTTTGATCGGGTATCAACGTAAGGCGGGACAAAGGGATATTGGGTGCAATGTATTAATGAGCACCCTGTTGAGAAGAGATAAAAGGCTCTGCGGCATTGCCCAGAGCCCGGTATCGTTACCGGTACGAATTCAAATCGGGAACGA
>JBBSKN010000049.1:0-27455 GCA_038256265.1 Phormidesmidales cyanobacterium | reverse complement strand
GTCGTGACCAGTTGCTCAAGATACTGTCGTTCCTCTGCGCTTAAGCTCACAATGTACTTTTTGACCATGCCAGTGCCCTGGAAAAATACTGACTTGATCCTACCCTTTTCACCCGGCATTATTTTTTTGACTAAACACTAGTACTGGTTTGCAGAAATATGGCAACCCTTGGTGGGGTTGCAGGTGCTAGGTTTCAGGTGTACGGTGCAGGGTATACGGTTCACGGCAGTCCTTGAACCGTATACCTTACACCTTAGTACCCCCCTCACACCTTGCACCCCCTCAACCTTGCACCCCCCTAACCCACTTTTGGTTTGGCAGACTGCTAGGCCGGACTACTAGGTCGGGCTGGGCTGATTGAGTTCGGGGGAAGGCAAAGCCGAGGTCCGAGGCTTGGGCTTAACCGGATCGGGGTAGGCGGCGAGGGGCAGCAGCAGGCGACTGTGGGTGCGGCCATCGTCAAGAATGGAGAAACTCATTTCGCCCCCGAGCTGATCGATCAGCATTTTGCAAATAGCCAGGTGCAGCCCCGGTGGCCCATCTAGAGGGGAGGGCGCCAGCACATCTTGGGGATGGCCCTGGTTGAGTTCTTCGATCAGGCGGTGGGAGCAGTGACCGTCATCGGTAATGGAAAGCTCGATCCAGTCGAGGTTGATCACCCGGCACCACAGATCAATGCGCCCCCCGGAGGGGGAGCGGTTGCAGGCGGCGGCCATCACTTCGTAGAGAATTAGCTCTAGCTTGAGCATGTCGCCCCCCAGCACCACGTTGCTTTCGTTGTGCACCTTAGACCAGAGCTGGCGGGCTTCTAAAATTGGGTTAACCCGCTCAATGAGACGGTTGAGCAGGCTCACGAGGGGCATGGTCTGATGCTGGTTATGGAGCTGCCAGCGCTCGCCCACTAGCACTGCCTCGGCGTTTTCCATCACGGCGGCAAGCTGGCTGTGCAGCAGCTGTAGCTCATTGTCCAGAGGGCTTTCTTTGCTCCGCAAATGGTCTAGGTCTTGAGCCAGCTTGCCCAAAATGCGGTAGAGATCTTCGAGCCTGTGGTGCTTGTACCAGTTGAGGTTTTCTAGCTCTTGGCGCTGTTGGGTGAGCATGGTGCTCATGGTCAGGTGCCGCCGTGACCAGGCCAGCTGACTGATGAGAAGCTTAAAAATGATCAGGTGGTGGTTGCCCCACTGGCGGTTGGCTGGGGATACGGCCACGGCTACGCCCGTTACCGCATGGGACGGCGCGGTGCGCAGGGCGGCGATCAGCAGACGGCTGCCCGCCGGGGCCGCTAACCAGGCGGCGGTCTCTGGCGGCAGCTCATCTACAGAGAGGGGCAGCATACCGTCGGTTTGCAGCGCCCAGTTAATCACGGCGTCAGAACCGACGGAGATGGAGTGATCGCTATTAACGCGAACGCTGCTATCTTGACTGACCACTTGGGTAACGGCGGCAGTGTGCCCGCCGGCGGGCCAGCTGACCAGCAGCACCGTCGAGCTTTGCAGCAGCTGCATCAGATGCTGGAGGGTAACTTCTTCTAGCTGGTTGGGTTGTAGCCCTTTATGGAGCGCCTGTAGCCCCCACTGAATGGACTCGTAGATGTGCTGCTGCTGGTCAAGCTGGCGCTGGAGCTGCCACTGGTGCAAAATTACGCCAATTTGCCGAGATACCGCCTCAAACAGCGACTGCTCGGTGGAGGTCCACTGGCGACTGATGCGATCGCAGATCAGCACCAGCCCCTCAGGGGCGTTGCCGGGGGCCACATTGCTCACCAGCACCGACTGAGCACCCAGCTCTAGCAGCTGCGATCGCCAGGTCGTAAGCCTGAGGTCGTGGGCCAGATGATCGATGCTGATCGGCGAGGGGCTGCGCTCTAGCATTTGCCAATCGCCATCGTCGAGGCAGGGCCACACCAGGGGCACCGCCCTGGGGCGGCTCGCCTGGCTCTGGAAGCAGAGGTCGTAGCCGTTGCGATCAGGGTTAAACAGCAGCACAAAAAACTGCTGAATAGCGAGGCGGTCTTGCAGCACCGTCGCACAGGTTTGCAGGGTGTTGTGCCAGTCGACATCGCCGTGGATGCCCTGAATCACCCCGGTGGTGAGGTGTTCATCGAGCTGAATTTGGCGACTGCTCTCGCGGTCGACGGCACCGGGTAGAGCCAGGCTGAGCAGCTGTGCTGCACCGATCACAAACCGCTTCTCAGTCTCTTTCCACAGGCGGGGCGCATTGCCCTCTACCGAGATAAAACCCATGAGATCGCCCTGGTGGCTGATGGGGGCAACCAAGAGCGACTGGGCGTGAATGTGTTGCAGCAGACGGTCGGAGACGATCGCCTTGAGTGCACCTTGACTTTCGCCCACCACCACCAGCTGCTGGTTGCACAGAGCCTGGTACAGCCCCCGCACCTCGTCGACAGAAATGTGGGCGTTAGACAGATGGGCATTGGAGTCAGTCCCAGGGGCCGGAGTCCGCAGGGGCTGGGCGGGCATACGCTGCCAAAAGTAGTTGCCCCTAGGCTCAAACCAAAACACCCGACTGCGGTGGGGCGCGATAAACTGTTGAATCTCGCGCAGCACCTCTTTGAGTTGGCTATCGATATCCGGCCGGTCACCTAGCAGCGCCAGCAGTGCTAGCAGCGGCTGCTCTGGGCGCTTAGCCTGCTGTCTCTGTTGTTCGGCCTCGAAGTGGTGCAGCGCCTCGGCCAGCTCGCCCATGACAATAGCCAGGTACGATCGCTCGCCTAGGGAGGCCCCCTTGCCCCACTCGGAGGAGGCCAGCACCAGCAGACCAAAACATTCTTCGTTGCACTTAATTGGGAAAATAATGGCGCTTTGGAGGGCCAGCTGCTTGGCAATGGTGCCCCACTCGCCCGCGCGAATTTCATTTTGCAGATCGGCCACAATTAGCGGACGCAGCTGAATCACCACCTGCTCCATCACATCCCCCGAGGTAAGATTGATCACCGTGCGGATGGATCGCATCTGAGTTGGGCTGTGGCAGCCCTTGGTGAGCAGGCGATGGTTGATGCGATCATAACGCCCCACCCAGGCCACCTCAAAGTCTAGCTCCTGGTGCAGGTGGTCGATAGCGAGGGTAAACGCCTCCTCGGGTGTGGTGGTGCCGCGCAGTGCCTTAAGCAGCCGCGACAGCGCCATGATCTTTTGGTCGTGCTGGTCGTTAAGGGAATCGTTAGCTCGCGATTGCGCCATTGGCGTTAACAATCTCCTCGATGGCAGAAAAGGGATAAACATCTATACCTGGGGCTTGGTTCGCCCCTGCGCCCAACCCCAGATATACCAAGTCCAGCTCGGAGGCTGGAATTTTGCCTGGAGGAAAACTCCGCCTCTGGACTTGGCTTTGGGTTATTGTCCAGGCTGGTAACCTGGCCGTGCCGGGCGCGGCGGTAGAACCTCACCTCACCGAGCAGCGGTAGATTGCTGTAGACTCCACCCATATTCTGCTTAGGGGTCTTGAGCAACCCCCCAGGGCTGCTTTAATGAGAAAGGGACGAAAGTGATAGCAGCACCTGTTCCCCAAGACCTCTAATCGACGTACTAACCTTGCGTGCTCCGGGGTGCGATTGACTACCGACGCAGCGCCTATAGCCTGAATATCAGTTTACCCTGCTCTTTGTTTGCATTCACTAATACAGTCTGTGAAAGATCCCTATCGTCAGGTTTTGCGGCCGCTGCTGTTCCACGGTGTTAAGCTCGACCCAGAGTTTGTTCACCGTCGGGCCATCAACTTGCTGAGCTGGCTGGGCCAGCCGGGGGAGCCGACTGTGGCAGCCCAGACTCGCCCCTGGCTGCGATCGCAGTTTTGCCTCAGAGACCCGCGCCTAGCGCAGACCTGCTGGGGGCTACAATTCCCTAACCCGTTGGGTTTAGCGGCGGGGTTTGACAAAGATGGCGAAGCGGCCCTGGCCTGGCCCTTGCTGGGCTTTGGCTTTGCCGAGCTGGGCACCGTCACCCGCCACGGCCAGCCGGGCAACCCCCAGCCCCGCCTGTTTCGCTTAGTGCTCGATGAAGCGGTGCTTAACCGCATGGGCTTTAACAACCACGGGGCCACTGCCTTGGCAGACCATCTGGGAGCCTACTGGCAGACGGCGCGCCCTGCCATCCCCATCGGCATTAACCTGGGCAAGTCAAAGGTGACGGAGCTAGCCGAGGCCGCCGATGACTATCGCTTTAGTTTTCGACAGCTCTACCCCTACGGCGATTACTTTGTGGTGAATGTGTCGTCGCCTAATACGCCGGGGCTGAGATCGCTCCAGGCCGCCGACCAGCTCGGCCCGATCTTGGCGGCCCTTCAAGAAGAAAATGGTGATCGCAAACCGATCTTAGTAAAGATTTCTCCCGATCTAGCCTGGCCCGACATTGACGCTGTGGTTGATCTGGCCCAGACCTATGGCCTGGGGGGCATCATTGCCACCAACACCACGATTGCCCGGCAGGGGCTAAAAACCCCAACTCTACTGCAAACCGGCAATGCTGTGGCTGAAGAGGCCGGGGGCATCAGCGGTGCTCCCCTACGGCAGCGCTCTACGGCAGTGATTCACCACATCTACAAGCGTACTGGAGGCAGCCTGCCCATCGTCGGCGTGGGGGGCATCTTTACCGCCGCCGACGCCTGGGAGAAAATCACCGCCGGGGCCACCCTGCTGCAAATTTACACCGGCTGGATCTACGAAGGCCCCTGGATGGTGCCGCGAGTTTTACAAGGGTTGCTGGCTAAGCTAGAGCAGCACAAAATCTCAGACATTAGCGCAGCGGTGGGGCTAAGTCACCGGGTCTAGAACGCTGGTTCAGTATTTGCTACCCCTCGTTCCAGTGCTTGAAATGCTCGTCGGAGGCTCTGCCTCTTCAAATGAGCGGCAGAGCCGCAAGACCCTGGTGCCCTAGCTCCGCTTGGGTACTAGGGTGAGGGCTGTTATTTATGCTGAATCTTACCTGGCTATGCCCGATTGGTAGGGGCGTAGCATGCTACGCCCCTACGGGGTGCCTGTTTTGAATCGGGGTTTCGTATTAGATACTGTACCGATGATCTAGGCGCTGGTGCCTGAAGCAAAGGCTAAAAAGAGCGAAAGCCCAGAAGCAGAGTTGCTAGGCCAATCACTCTGCCAGGGCAAGACAGGGGGTTACTTTTTGCCGGGCGTGATTTTCTCGATTAGCTCTTTGGTATCTTCAACCAGGCCCCCGGTTTCGGGATTTTCTTTGCGGTACTGCTTGAGGTTGTCTTTGTAGGTCTTTTGCACACCGTTGGGGTCGTCAATTACCTGTAGGGCCTCTTCATAGGCCTGGTCGCGGGGTTCTTCGGCCATGACCTGGTCTACTGGGGTTGAGGTCTCAGCGGTGCTGGCGGCATAGGCGGACAGAGGGGCAACTATGAGCCCGCTCATTATGCTGACTAGGCATGCTATAGCTAGCGATCGCAGACAGCGGTCGCAAAATTCTTGGGCAAAGGTAACTAAGCGTTGCATAAAAAGCTCCTAAGTTTTAGTTGTAGAGAAGTTGTTGTAGGGGGCGGTTTGCCTCTGTAGAGCAGCGACAGAGCGGCGACAGAGCGGCGGCAATTATTGATGTTAATTGACGCTGATGGCAAAAAACGAGATGGCAAAAAACCGACTGCCCTGTATGGTATGAAACCAAATGCCCGCTCCTCTCTACCTCCAGGCACATCCTCAGGGCTGAGGTTTATTCAGGGGGCTTAGCTCTGCTCAGATCAGCGGTAGAAAGCCCGAGTGACAAAATTACTTAGCATAGGGCTTGAACATCGTGCAAACTTGTGGATCGGTTCTTGTCTTCGCCTACCGCTCGTTTACGGTAAGAAGCGGCTGCTGTAGGATGGGTGCTTGGATAAAATTTCGGCCAGATTCAGGCCTCGGCGCTCAACTTGTGCGGCGCTGGGTAGCTCAGCCTACCGGAATACGTTGGTCTGTTGCGCCGTTGCCATGATTCCTCAATCCCAGTTGCAGAAACTTGAGTCTTGCCCCGAGGGGCCGTTGCAGATTTTGCCCCTGGCCGGCGCTGCGGGGCTAACCGCTGAGGAGAATGGTCTGGTACCCAAAATCCTCACCCTATCGGTAGCTATCCCGACTTACAATGAGGGCAAAAATATTGGCCCCCTGATTCAACGGCTGACGACGCTGCTCGATGGGGCACTGCCCCACGACTATGAGCTAATCGTGGTAGACGACGACAGCTCTGATTTAACCTGGCAGCAGGCCCTGGCCCTCACCGCACCCTACCCGCAGCTGCGGGTGATCCGCCGCCGGGGAGAGCGCGGTCTTTCTTCGGCGGTGATTCGGGGCTGGCAGGGGGCACGGGGGCAAATTTTGGGAGTAATTGATGCTGACTTGCAGCATCCGCCCGAGGTGCTGATCGAGCTGCTAAAGGCCATTCAGCAGGGGGCCGATTTAGCCGTGGGCAGTCGCCACGTGGAGGGCGGCGGTGTCAGCGAGTGGAGCCTGGCCCGGCGAGTGCTGTCGCGGGGAGCGCAGACCGTGGGGCTGCTGCTGCTGCCTCAGGTGGTGGGGCGGGTGAGTGACCCCATGAGCGGCTACTTTATGGTGCGGCGCAGTGCGATCACAGGCCCCCTGCTCAACCCCAAGGGCTACAAGATTTTGCTAGAGGTGCTGGGGCGCGGCGGCATCGACACCATTGCCGAAGTGGGCTATGTGTTTCAAGAACGCCAGGAGGGGGCCAGCAAGGTCACCTGGCGGCAGTATATCGATTACATTCATCACCTGCTGCGGCTGCGGCTGGGGGGGCGGCTGGGGCAGCTGCAACAGCGGTTCCCGATGCAGCGATTTGTGCGCTTTGGCCTGGTGGGCCTTAGCGGCGTGGTCGTGGATATGGTGATGCTCTACCTGCTGCACAGCACCCTGGGGCTGCCCCTCACCCGCAGCAAAATTTTTGCCGCCGAGGTCGCCATTCTCAACAACTTCACCTGGAATGACGCCTGGACCTTTGCCGATGTCAGCATGCAGCAAAAGGGCTGGTCAGCGCGGCTAAAGCGGTTTCTCAAGTTCAACCTGGTTTGTCTGGCGGGGCTGGTGCTCAACGTGCTGCTGCTGAATGTGCTCTACAACCTAGTGTTTGGCCAGCGCTGGCCCTACCTGGCCAATTTGATGGCGATCGCGATCGTCACCTTCTGGAATTTTTGGCTCAACCTGAAGTTGAGCTGGCGCGTGACTCAGGTGAAGTGAGGGGTTTCAGGTATTGGGGGTTGGGTTTCAGGGTCGGCCTGACACCTGATACCTGATACCTTTTTTACCGACAGTCGAGGGTGGCAAATACTTCGTCGGCGATCGCCACCTGAATCACCTGCATACCCAACATATTTATACGGAAAATGCCCAGAACAGCGCCAGTCATTAACGACTGTAGGGGGCTTGCCCTTGTAAGTAGTTGACGATGGCGATCGCGATCGCTCCCAGCAGCGCATAGATCACCATGGCAATCAGCAGGTTGATGTCAAAAATCTGGGTCGCTCCACCGTCGGTAGGGCTGACAAACAGCGTCGAAAACGGGGCCATAAAGGGCTCAGACAGCCCATAGATAAACCGAGCAAACGGGTTGTCAGGGTTGGCCCCGGTCACCCGCAGAAAGAAACGAATCCCCAGCAAAATCTCCAGCGACCCCACCAGCAGGCCAATGGTGTTGCGCATCCAGACAAATTTGTTTCGTCGCTGCGCTGCGTTGACCCGGTCGGTTTCTTGCCGCAGGCGTTGGGCGTCTTGCTGGCGGGTCAGCTCTTGCTGCCGCAAAAACTCGTCGTGCTGGTTGGGGTTATCGTTCATTGGGGTTGCCCTGGGGTAACGTCTTGGCAGACCGCTCGGTCAATAGCCAGATCTTACCAGCGTAAAAGGCTTCTAGATAGCCGGTCGCCACTCCAAAGCAACAGATTTGGGCGGCTGTAATATCTGTTCACCCAGTTCTAGGCCCATTCATACGCAGCTGCTCCATAGGCTTGAGCATGGCGCGTTCTTGGAAAACGAGTGCTTTACTTGGGAGTTACTGGACGTAGGTATGAATCAAACATTGAATGCCTCTCGCAAGGGCAAACGGCCGTTTGCCCCTACCCAAATTCATGCCTCAATTCAGTAACACCCTACTTGCCCAGCAGTATAGAAGCTAGGGCGCCGATGCGCTCGAAGTCGACTTGGGAGGCAATCTCCATGACTCGGCGGCCATCGACCTGTAACCTGCTGGCTTCGATGGTGCGGAGCACGTCTAGCATGGTCAACTGGCCACTGGCGGCGGTATCGAGGACGGCATTGCGCAGCAGCTCCCACCCAGGGCTATCGTTGTTAGTGAAGGTAACGGTGGTGGCCAGCAACCGCCAGAGAAACTGCCCGGCGAAGGTGTTGGAGGCTGTACGCAGGCTGTCTACGTCGACCAGCACGTTCTGGGTAAGTGCTTCGCGAGCCTGGGTTTCTTCAATGCGCAACACGTTGAGCAGCAGCTGCAGGTCGCGACTGGGGATGCCGGTGCGGGCGAAAAATTCTAAATCGCTGACGGATATAGGAGGTGATTCTAGTGCCCCGTAGGTAATTTGCACGTCCTCTACGGCTTTGGCTGAGGGAGCGGCAACGGCCAGGCCCATGAGGGTGGTGGCTACCAGCAGCGCTAAGGTAACGGTGCCCTGCCCAAGCTGCTGTGCCGCAGCTGTTAGGACTGGGAATTTTTGATAATTGTTCTGATGAGCAGTCTGCCAGAATCGCTGCATAGTGTTTAACCCACTCCTATTAGCAAAATAGTTAGGCCAGTTATCGCATGCTAACTAGCGGGGCGGGGTGCCGCCCCTGGGGGGTGTGCCACTATTTGATCGGTGTCGGGTATCCGGTGTCAGGAATGGTGGACAGATGAATGCCACGCTGCCCTAGTCGTCAAAGTCGAGATCGTCAGAGCCAAAGTCGGCCCCGAGAAAGGAGCCAGACACGGTGTGCTCTAGCTCCATGCGCTGCTCCATCTGGCGGAGGAAGTAGCCGGTCATCATGGCGGAGGCTAGCAGCCCGGCCAAATTTTCGCGATCAGTGGTGACCTGGACGTTAAAGCCTTCGCTGGGCAGTACGCCGACTAGGCCCTGCACATTGTGGGCAATGATTTGTTTGATTTCGCCGCTGACTGCTTGGGCTACCCGGCTGAGCACTTCTGGAGACTGGTGCTGGAGATATTTGAGCAACTCGTTGGGGTGGTCGCTATTGGCCGACATGCTGATGAATTCAGCGTCTTCAGGGTTAAATACCATGGAATCTTAAAGCCTTTGGTCACAACGTAGGCGCGGCGGGCGACAACCAGCTTGGGCTGTGTAGTTCCACTGTAACAAAAGGCAACCCTTACCCTGCCTGTGCCTCTCAGTATTCCCGATGATAGCGTAACGAATCGTGAAACATAGCTAAGACGCTTCCTCAACCGCTGGCTCAAACGCGGTTTCGTCGTCATCATCGGGGGCCGCATCACTTGCCAGCGAAGTATTTGAGCCTTTGGGCCGGAGTTGGGGCAGCTGATCGATTTCGAAATGTTGGTAAAACTTGTCGGTCACCTGCACCAACGATGATCGCCCCTCGGCCTGGCGACGCTTGCGCACAAAGCCCTGGGCGACTAGCTCGGGCACGTGCTGGTAGACGCCAGAACCGCGCAGATCGACCAGATCGGTCTGGCTGATGGGGCCTTTGAGGGCGATCGCCGCCAGCGTTCTCAGTGCCCCTACGCCCAGGTCGATAGGAATTAGTAGATCTACTAAAAACCGATAGCGCTCTTTGAGCTGAAGACAGTAGCCATCGACGGTTTCAACGATTTCCAGCGCGCTGTCGCGGTGGGCGTAGTCATTCATCAGCTCGATCAGCCCTTCTTCTACATCTTCGCGATCGCAGCGGGCCAGCTCGGCCAGCTTGGCAATATCCAGCGGCTGCCCTTTGAGGTACAAAACTGCTTCTAGGGTGGTGGCCAGAGTGGACATAGACCATCGTTACTGTGAAACCATCCCCCAGCCTAGCGCTGATCGACGGAAACGGTTGATTCGGGAGCGTAGGCAATCTATGTAGGGGCAAACGGCGTTTGCCCTGCTAACCAGCTGTGGACTTTCTAAGTCGGCAACACACCGTCATAAAGCTTCAATCTAGGTTGCGGCCCGTTAGCTCTACAAAGATGTCTTCGAGGTTTGACGGACGAGTCATCATGCCGGTTTTGTCGGGCTGCTGATCGAGGTGGGCGTTGGCGGCATCGAGGGTGGGGAAGAACTGGTAATTCCAGCGATCGCCTTGCTGGGTCATGACAATGCCCTCGCCGTGGCGCTGGCGAAAGTCTGCCAGGGTGCCCAGTTCAATTAGCTTGCCCTGGTCGAGAATGCCGATGCGATCGCACAGGTACTCCACCTCTTCCATGTAGTGGGTGGTGAGCAGCATGGTCATGCCCTGCTTATTTAAGTCGAGAATGATCTCCCACAGGCGGCGGCGGGTCTGGGGGTCGAGGCCCACGGTAGGCTCGTCGAGAAAGAGAATTTTGGGATTGTGCAGCAGGGCGCGGGCAATTTGCAGCCGCCGCTTCATGCCGCCCGAGAGGGTTTTGACCTTGTCGTCGCGGCGATCGGTCAGCTCGACATACTCTAGCCAGGTGCCAATGGCGTCGCGGCGTTGGGCGTTGGGCAGGTGGTGCATGCGCCCGTGGAATTCCATGTTTTCCCACACGGTCATGTCGCCATCGACGCTGGTCTGTTGCAGCACCACTCCGATCTGGCGGCGCACGTCGAGCTGCTGGCGGTTGACGTCGTAGCCCGCCACTACCACGTGGCCATCGCTGGGCCGGGTGAGGGTAGTAGCCATGCGGATGGTGGTCGATTTACCCGCGCCGTTAGGGCCGAGCAGGCCAAAGATTTCTCCAGATTCAATATTTAGAGAGAGATCGTTGACGACAGAGACGCCGCCGTAGACTTTGTGGACGTTTTGCAGGCAAACCGCAGCGGACATGGGGTCAACAGGCTCCAGAGCTAAGTCACCGCGACCGGCCTTGGCTCTGGGTCGTCTGTAACTTATTGTTAATGGTTCTACGGTATCACCTAGCCACGGCAAATCCCTCGGTGGCTAGGATGGCCTGAGGAGGTTTCTGCGCGTTCGCCTCCCCACAGTTCGGGCCGACGGCTAACCTACCCAATCGCAACGCCAAAATCTAAATTTCTAAATTGCCCATGCGCGCCCACATTGACCACGGCATTCTCTATGTCCACCAAGACGATGTGCCCGCCTACAAAAAGTCGGGGTCGGTGGTGCGCAACAGCTATTTTTGGGCGCTGCGGTCGATCGCCGACCGGGCGGGGTTTAACCATGACTGGGAGTTTGCCGATGTGGTATGGCCGGCCCTGGGGCGTATGCTGATGAGCTTTACGGAGTCGGGCTACCTGGGCTACCGCGAGACGGTGCTGGAGTTTACCGACGATGTGGCCATCCCCGATGCCCTCCGCCCCGTCGGCACCTGGGTCGCCGACGATGAATATGACAACGAACCGTAGGGGCGAACGGCGGTTCGCCCAATCCCACCGTGGGGGCAAACGGCGGTTCGCCCGGTGCAAAGTCTATGGCTCCAGCGACTCTCGATACCGGGCCAACAGCGGCTGCAAGAAGTCATAGCCATCGACGCCAATCACTGCTAAGAACTGGCGGCGGTGGTCGGCGAGAATGCCCTCGAAGGTCTCTGGGCCAAGCTGACCTTGGAGAATGCTGAGCAGGGCAGCGGGCTGTCGCCATTCGGGGGAGTCGATCTGGTGCAGCAGGTACATGCCGAGGCAGCCGGTGAGCACGGCTTGCTCCAGGTTGCCGTCGCCTTGGTGGGCGGCGGCCATGTGGGCGAAGTTAGAGGCCATGAGGAAGCGATCGCCGATCGCCTGGGCCACCTGTAGCCCCTTTTGCAGCGAGGTAATCGCCGCAGCATACTGCCCGAGTTTGAGCTGGGCGATGCCGAGGCTATTGGCACAGAGGGCCTGGCTGGGGCGATCGCCCACCTGTTCTGACAGGGCTAGGCCCTGCTCTAGGTAACTGAGCACGGTTTCGTACTGTTCGGCCTCTAGCAGCTGCGACTGGCCCTGGGCTACCTGGCTGTAGCCCAGGTTAGCGAGGGCGTTGGCCTGGCCGATGCGATCGCCACTCTGGCGGGCCAAAATCAGCGCCCGCTGGCTGTGGCCCTGGGCGGTGTCAAAGTCTTGCTGGGCGACGCAGGTGCGGCTGAGGTGGTTGAGGCTGGCGATCTCGCAGGGCACATCCTGGGCGTCGCGGGCGGCCTCTAGGGCCTGCTGGTGAAAGCGCTGGGCCTGGCGATAGTTGCCCACCGCCCGTTGGGAGTAGCCCAGCAGGGTGAGAATGCGGGCTTTCACCGCCGTGTTGGGCACTTCTTGGAGGGGCTGATTGAGATAGTCGAGTAGGGCGCGCAGGGGTTCGCCCGAGAGGGCAGTAAACAAGCCGCCGTAGAGGGGGAAGTAGCTCTGGTTGGCAAACTGCCGTAGCCCTTGCAGGGCAAGCTGGAAGGAGCCGGTGGATAGGGTTGTCTGCCCCTGCTGGCCTAGGCGGTGAGAAATCTGCCCCCACACCACCGCAAAGGTGAGAAAGGTGGCGATCGACAGGCGCTTGCCTGACTGGGGGTCGTAGGGTTGGCGGTCAAACCAGTTCACCAGGGCCAGCTGGAGCCGCTGTAAGACCACACCCCAGGCAATCCAGTCTGCCACGCGCAGGGGGGCAGTCACGCCTGCGGCGGTGACGGTCTGGTGCTGGGCCAGGTCATCAAACAGGCGCTTGAGGGCGGGGTGGCTGACGGTTTTGCCCCAGTGTTGCCAGGAGCCGGTGCGATCGCCCGGCCCGCTAAAGCCCAGCTGCTGCCCCTGGGTGTAGAGCCACCCCACCACATCGCCTTCGAGCTGTTGCCAGGCGGCGAGGCCCTGCTCTAGGCCGTCGGCCAGGGTGGTGAGGGCGGGGGTGGCCTCGGTGGCGGGGTCAGTGTTGGGGGCCACCGGGGCCTGCTTGAGGGCCTTGGCCAGCTGCACCAGCTGTTCTCTAGAGAGGGATTGGTCGCGGTTGGGGTCGAGGGCGGCCACTAGCTCAAACAGGCGCTGCTCTGGCGGTGCCGCGATGATGTCGGCCTCTATTCCGGTGAGCGTGGCGGTGGCCTGGTTGTCGGCCTGCCAGCGCTGCCACTCGGCCTCAATGGTGCGCAGGGCGCGGTGCTTGCGCACGGCCTTGGCGTGCTTGAGTTCGTCGTCGCCGGGGGAGAGCTGGGGCTCAAGCTCGGTGAGGGTGGTGGCCAGGGCGCGCTCAAACAGCTCGCCGCCGCCCGGCTCGATGCCCGCTTGCAGCATGCGGTAGACCTGCTGCTTCGACTGAATTTTGCCCTTGAGGGTGGCGGCAACAATCTCGTCAATCAGGGCTTGGTAAGGCTGGGCCATAGGTCAAAGGTTGCGGTCGGTTGCAGTCTCAGGCGGTTGCAGAAAACAGTCTCTGACGGAGGAGACTTGTTGTCCAAGTTTGACACAGATCTTTTTTTCGGTTCAGCCAGTCTTCGCCGGGAGGCCTGGGGGAGTGAGATACTTAGGCCAATCTCTAAAGCTATGGACATTAGCAACTAATGGGTGGGATTCCCTGGAGTAGCACCCATGCCGGGGTGCATCGGCTGCTGCGGGTAAGGCCCTTGCTGCCCCCCGGGTCAGTGGTGCTGGTGGCGGTCTCGGGGGGGCAAGATTCGGTCTGTCTGCTCAAGCTGCTGGTCGATTTGCAGCCCAAGTGGGGCTGGCGGCTGCGGGTGGTGCACTGCGACCACCGCTGGCGGGCTGACTCTGGGGCCAATGGGGAGTTTGTGCAGGGGCTGTGCGATCGCTACCACATCCCCTGCGAGATTGCCGTTGCCGATGTCGCCACCCCCACCGAAGCCGCCGCCCGCCAGTGGCGCTATCGAGTGTTTGAGAAATGTGCCCTTGAACAGCAATGCACCCAGGTGGTGACCGGGCATACGGCCAGCGATCGCGCCGAAACCCTGCTCTACAACCTGCTGCGCGGCAGCGGCACCGATGGCCTGCAAGCTCTGGCCTGGCAGCGGCCCCTAACGCCAGAGAGTTCGATCACCGTAGTGCGCCCTTTGCTAGAGCTCACCCGCAAAGAAACAGCAGACTTTTGCCACCAGTTTGAGCTGCCCATCTGGCAAGACGCTACTAACCAAGACACCCGCTACGCCCGCAACCGCATTCGCCTAGAGCTGCTGCCCTACCTGTGCGAGCACTTTAACCCTGGGGTCGAGTCAACCCTGGCCCACACCGCTGAGCTGCTGACCGCCGAGGTTGAGCTGCTAGAAAGCCTGACAGAGGGGCTATACGCGGCGGCGGTGGTTTCTCCCCAAAACGAGGGAGGTGAGGGCGCTTGGCGGATTCGGAGCGCGCCCCTCGCCGCCGCCTCTCTAGCCCTGCGGCGGCGCGTGCTGCGGCGTGTGCTCCAGTCGGTCACCACGGCCCAGGTGAGCTTTGAGCAGGTCGAGAAACTCTTGGCGTTACTGACGGCCCCCAATGGTAGCCAGAGCGATCCCTTTCCTGGGGGGGCGATCGCAGTGGTGCGGGGGGAGTGGGTGGTGGTGGGAGAAGTGAGTAGGTAGATGGGTGGATGGGTGGGGTTGTTAGGCTAGGGGTGTAGCTTTTGATTTCCCTAGGACAGGGTTGGCCATGGTTCTCCCTGCTGCGGACTTAGTCAGCGTTTGACTCCGGATAGGGATCGCTCAGTTGCTCGGTCTCTGGGCAGTCATCGGAGACATTGATCTCCACATCGCCTCGAGGCACAGCGGCGAGGCGCTTGGTGACGGCACCAATGCTCTCTAGGCGCACCATCTCTTCCCATGAACAGATTTCGTCGTCTTCCTCGGTTTCGTAGCGAAAGGTGACCAAATCGCCTTCTATGTCTAAAATCTTGGCCCGCTCAATCCAACGCTGCTGGTCCCGTAGAAAAATCCACACATCTTGACCATCACAACAGAGTTGATAGATCTTGCGGTGTAGCATAGTCGCGGCTCCTTCACAGGTAACATCAACGCTCATTTGCTTAGCGATCGCAGGGGGCGTTCTCCCTTCTCGTATCAATCAAGCTGGTCTAGCAGTGTAACAAGTCATACAACGCCTTGCCCACAGGTGCATCCGCAGCGTCCCTAGGGTGAACGCTATAGTGGGAACTCATCCCTGTTTTCTGCCCTGCCCTATGCTGCTGCACCTCTGCACCTGGCCCGAAGTCGAGGCTTACCTCACCCAGTCGTCGGGCATCATTTTGCCCATTGGCTCTACAGAACAGCATGGCCCCACCGGGCTGATTGGCACCGACGCCATCTGTGCCGAAGTGGTGGCCAAAGGGGTGGGCGAAGCCGCCAATGCCCTGGTCGGCCCCACCATTAACGTGGGCATGGCCCTGCACCACACCGGGTTTCCCGGCACCATGACCCTGCGCCCCAGCACCCTAATTGCCGTTATTCAAGACTACCTCTCGCCCCTGGTGCGCCACGGCTTTACCCGGTTCTTTTTTATCAACGGTCACGGCGGCAACATCGCTACCCTCAAAGCCGCCTTTGCCGAAGCCTACACGGCGCTCGCCACCGATCGCATTCCCAACGCCGAGCGGGTGCGCTGCAAGACGGCCAACTGGTTTATGGCCCGGTCGGTCTACACCCTAGCGAAAGAACTCTACGGCGATCAGGAAGGCTCCCACGCGACCCCCAGCGAGGTGGCGCTGACCCAGTACGCCTACCCCGATTTCATTAAGCAGGCTTCGCTAGAGCCGCAGGTGGCCTCGTCGGGCCACGCTATTTACAGCCCCAGCGACTTTCGCCTGCGCTACCCCGACGGACGCATGGGCTCGAACCCGGCCCTGGCCACCCCCGAGCATGGGCAGCAGCTCTATGAGGCAGCGGTGAAAGAACTCACCAGCGACTATCTCGCCTTCTTAGCGGCAGAATAGGGAGAACGAGAGGAGCATCAGCCATGACCATTGATGCGGAAGTTACACTTTTATCGCATGTTGATTGCCCTTCAAATCGGGTAACGATACCGGGCTAGAGCGTAGGTTTGACGGGGGGCTGGGGTTGCTGTAGCGCCGCTAGGGCGGTGTGATAGTGCTGCTCTACGGTTTCTAGATCTTGTTTTTGATGGAGCTGCTGCTGGCTACTCTGCCAGATAGCTTCAAGGTGCTGTTGCAGGATGTAGCGCTGCTTAGAATGGCGGGTAAATGGGGCAATGGCGGCGATCGCCGCCAGCAGCCGACTGACCACCACGCTATCGGCGCTGCCGTAGTGGCGAATTTGAGTAAAGGCGATATGGGCCAGGGTTTCAAACTTGACTGGGGCGGCAATCACCCGCAGGGTGAGCGACTGATCATAGCGGTAGGGCGACGGCCGCTCACGACCAGCCAGCCGGGCCAGCCCGTCGGCCAATCGGTCGATACAGCGAATGGCCGTAAAGGGGTCGTTGACGGCGGGAGACAGCGCCCGCAGCGCAATTTCGACCAGTTGCTCAATCGGAAACGCTACGTTCTGCTGCTTGGTTAGCTCGCGGCCCATTACAAAGGCTCGATTGATCCGCTTTTCGACGTCATCGGTAATGCGATCGCCCGGATAGGCCATCACCAGGGGACTCTCTGTCATCACAAAAACGCCTGGAAAGGCCTGAACCCGCAGCACCAGGTTTTCGTGGCGGGCTAGCTCCATCAGGGTTTCGTCTTCAATAGCTTGCAGGTACCCCGCTTTCTTAGACCGCACAGGGCGGGCGGCGGCTTCAAAATCGGTCGGGATATCTTTTGCACCCTCGTCTTGCGGGTCGAGTTCGTGGCCTACGGCTTGTGGAAACAGGTGGTTTGTGACTTGCTCTAAGTCGTGGCTGACATCGGCGATCACGTGGGAGGCCTGAATGATGGTAGAGGCGTGGTGAATGAAGTAAATCAGCACCGCAATGCTGATCATGGCCAGTAAAACCCCCACCGTTACCGACAGGTGGGGCACAAACAGCTGATAATCTTCTCCCCGAATGGTGCGCAGTACCAGCAAACAATAGATAAAGGTGGCAATAAAGGTGCCGAGCACGATCTGATTGCCCTGGTCTTGCATAAAGTTGCGCAGCAGACGCGGCCCAAACTGGGATGAGGCCAGCTGCAAAGCCAAAATGGTAATCGAAAATGCGGTGACAGCCACCGTAACCATTGACCCCGAAATCACTGACAGCACGGCCCTTGCCCCGTCGGCACCCCCCTGGTAAATCCAGCTGAAGGCGCTCATATCACTAATATCAATAGAGCTTGAGCGATCGATGGCCAGCAGGGTAAAGGCCAAGGCGATCGCTCCAGCCGCCATCAGCGTCGGCAAAAACCAGTAGCTTGATCGCAGGTTATCCCAAAATTTGCTGAGCTTAATGTGTTTCATTAGAGGGCTGCAATCAAGAAAAAATTGAGTGCGAATGAAACCGGGCTTGCCAAGCCATCAGGACTTGCTAGCCGAGGGGCCGTTGTCAGCCGAGCGCGCATCAGCGAGCTGACGCAGCGAACCACCAATGCTGCGCGGTTTGGGTGCTTCTCCTCGGCGGGCGGGCCAGCCTTCGCGCTGGCGGGTGCGATCGCCATCGGTCTCCTCGGTCTGGTCGTGGAACAAAATCTGCTGGGTGGGGAAAGGCATATCAACGCCGTTAGCCGTCAGCTTGTTTTTGATGTTCATCAGCACCTGATCTTGCAGGTCGAGCACATCGGCGCGGCGCGGCGGTTGTACCCACCAGCGGGCGCGCAGGTTAACCGTGCTGTCGGCCAAATCGACCACAATCACGTCGGGCGCGGGGTGGGGCAGTACCCCATCAGTGTCATGTACGGCTTCTAAAATCAGATCTTTAGCGGTCTCAATATCATCGCCGTAGCCAATGCCGATGTCGTATTCTAGACGGCGGTTTTCAAAGGCTGTGTTGACCAAAACCGAGTTGGTAAATAGCTCTGCATTGGGAATTACAATGCGGCGACCGTCGTAGGTTCTAATAGTGGTAGCGCGGGTCTCAATATGCTCAACGGTGCCTTCGAAGTCTTTGAAAACAATCTGGTCGTCGATTTGAAATGGCTCGGTCAATAAAATGAGAATGCCAGCTAAGAAATTTTGTAGAATATCTCGAAAAGCGAAGCCAATCGCAACTCCGCTAATGCCCAAGAGCTGAATTAAATCTCCCGCCTTTAGAGATGGAATAATAATTGATAGGGCGACAAACAGACCGATTAAAACGGTAGTGCCCTGGGCTAAACGCGCTAAAACCAGACCCACATTTCGAGTTCGCCGCCGCCGCTGAGTCAGTCGTCTGACCGTTGCTCTGATGCCTTTGGCGGCTAAAAAGAAGATTAAGAATACGACAATGGCCAGGGCAATGTTTGGCAGTAAAGCCAGAAAACCATTGGCCATGGCCTGAATTTTTTCCCAAATTGGAGAATAGTCGAAATTCATAGAGCCAAGAGAATGATATTTCTGCGAGCTTACAGAAAAATGACGGGTTTGGCCTCTATCTCCAGGGGTTAATGGTCCGACCAGCATCTCCTGGTTTAGCTCTGGCATTGCTGAATTAGCCACCTCTTCCCTGCCAGGGGTAACCTGTGAAACACTCACGTTGTTCAAGTTCTAAGCAAGACTTAGGTAGTCTCTTGATAAGAACATACCCTCGTAGGATGGGCGAAGCTTGCGTGCCCATCGGTCCGAATGCCTAACGATGGGCACGGGCGAGGCCCTTTGCCCATTCTACGCACAGGGCAATTCTTTTCTGGAAATGTCCTTAGAAATCTCTCCTTCATCTGTCTCCTTTGAAGGTTCTCGGCCGGCCCACCTTTTTGGTAATTAAAGAGGTACTGCCTAAAGAAATTGGAGAATAGCTGGTGTATTCCCTAAAGACCGCATTGAAACGAGTTGGCTGTGGTCTGCTGGGTTTGCTGCTGACGCTGATGCTGACGTTGCCGGGTCTAGCCAGAACAACGGGGCCGGTACCTTCAGCCATTGAAGGGGAACCCGCTCTGATTTTGGGGCCATCGCAGGTAGAACCGTCCTCAGTGACTCCCGGTCTGGATGATCCCGAGGATCTAGATGCCCTTGTGGGTAATATTTTTGCCGAAGAGTTAGAGGCCGGAGGTGTTCCCGGTGGTGCCGTTGCGGTGGTGAAAGACGGGGAAATTTTCTTTGCTAGGGGCTACGGCTACGCCGATATCGATCAACAAATTCCGGTAGATGCCGAAACAACTTTATTTCGAGTCGCCTCGCTATCTAAGCTATTTACCGCTACTGCCGTTATGCAGCTACAGGCAGAAGGATTGATTGACTTGGAGGAACCCATTGCTCGCTACCTGGGCGATGAAGTGGAGTTGGAAAATCCTTTTCCTACCCCAGTCACCTTTGTCCAACTGCTCACCCACACCGATGGCTCCACCAAGCGCCGCATTGGCCTGGCGGCAAATACCGAAGCTAAACTCCAGCCCCTGGAAGATTACCTGGCCGACCACCTGCCCCCGATTGTTTACCCGCCGGGGGAATTGTTCAGCTACTCCAGCCACTCCATGGCGCTGCTGGGATATCTGGTGCAGCGCATTTCTGGCGAACCGTTTATTGACTATATCCGCGACCACATTTTGGCCCCGCTGGATATGAATCGCAGTAGCTTTGCCCAGCCGCCGCCCCACCAAGAAGACCTGGCCACCGGCTACCAGCAACAGGGGGGCAGCTTTCAACCGGTGCCCTACCTGTACTTGAACATTGGCCCGGGGGCTGCCCTGAGCAGTACTGCTACAGACATGGCCCATTTCATGATTGCTCACCTCCAGGGGGGGCAGTATGAAGGGGCCTCGATTCTGCCGCCGGATGCGATCGCAGCCATGCACCGCATTCGCTTTCGCCCCCACCCCCAACTGCTGGGGACGGGCTACGGGTTTCGCGAACGGCGCATCAACGGATTTCAAACCATTGGCCACTTGGGCAGTTTGCGAGGCTACTCTAGCTCTCTGACCCTGATGCCAGAGCAGAATATTGGCATTTTTATTGTCTCCAATAGCTTTAGCGGCGTCCACGGTAAGCTACTGCGGCAATTTTTTGATCGCTACTTTCCCCCCAGGCCGGGTCTGATTGAAGCAGGGGCGACCCCTTCCCCGGTTGACCCGGCTGAGCTAAATCTGGATCGGTTTGTGGGCACCTACCGCGATCTGGAGTACTCCCGCCACACCATTGCTAAGCTCTCTGCCCCCTACCAGCACATCAACATTCGCCGCACTGATACGGGCCTAGAGATTCAGCCCCCCGCTCTGTTCTTTGGGCGCGATCGCCCCGCTATCTCCCTGGAACCGCTGGAGCCGCTGCTGTTTCTGCAACCGGAGCAGGGTGCCGAAGCAGCGACCCTGACGGCCTTCGAAGCGGACGAGGACGGCAATATTCTTTACGCCTACAATCCCATCTTTCCGACGATGGCCACCTACACCAAAATTGCCTGGTACGAAAACATCTGGTTCCACGCCGGAATTCTCGCTGTAGCGTCCCTGCTGTTTCTCAGCGGCGTGTGGGTCTGGCCGCTACACCCGGCGCTAAGGCGAGTGCAGGGTAAGCCTGGTGCCATCCCTATGCAGGCTCCTCAGTTCTGGCAGGTAGCAGGCTGGGTCAGCCTCCTGAATCTGGTGTTTCTAATTGGCTTTCCCCTGGCCCTGTGGCTGTACGGGGTCTGGCGTCTGGCCTACGGCATGCCCTGGTTTGGCTTCGTCTTTTTGGTACTGCCCATGGCCTCGGCCTTGTTGACCCTGGTGATGGTCGGAGTAGCCCTCTGGTCGTGGATCAGTAGGGCATGGTCAACTGCCCGCCGCTGGCACTACACTTTGCTGTCTTTGGCGGCGGTGCTGTTTTCAGCAGTGCTGCTCTACTGGCGAGTGCTGGGGTTTCAGTTTTAAGACGGAGGTTACTCAATTAAGGTTGGTGCGCATGGCCATCGCGACGGCGGGTAACCTGATCGGTGGCGTTGGGCGGCCCGTATGACAACCAATATATAGGTCTAGAACATTACCCATCTTTCCCTTTACCAACGCCCGAAATTTTGCAGTATAGCCCTTCTTTTAGGTGATTTCTGCCCTATGGGGGTAGTTGTTTGCTAGCTAATTTGGTCATAGTTCTAACGTGCTTTAGCGAGTGGGCATAGTCTCAAACGGCTGTTTTTAGAGTGCTCACAGCAGGGTTTGGGCCGTGTCCATGCCTATTACTGCTAGAGCTCTGGCTGGTTGCAATAGGCATACATTCACCCCTCTGGGCGCTATTTGCAAGACCGGCCAAATGTTGCCATTCAATTAACACTCTAATAAGGAGCCATACCCATGATGCTTAGAAATCGTTCTAGATTTGCCGTCATCAATGCCGTGCTTGTCGCCCTTGGTCTGAGCGCAGCACCAGTTACGACAGCGATCGCCCGCGCCAGCACGACTGCCGTGGTGGACTCGCCTCAAGCCGCACCACTACTGGCTCAGGTCGATAACTGCCGACAGGTAACCAATCGTATCAGCGGCCTGAACGTGCGGCAGGCCCCCACATTGACCGCCGATGTGATTGGCGTAGTGCCCGGCGGTAGTAATATCACCTTGCAAAATCGGGGGCAAAGTGGCTGGGTACCCATCACAGCCCCCTTCGACGGTTACGTGTCTGCTGGCTATTTGATCTACTGCAACCCAGCGGTTAGAGGCACCATCAGCGATACCCCGGTCGTCAATGCCCCGGTCGCCAATGCCCCGGTCGCCGCTGCCTCTGAGGTTTGCCGTCAGGTGATTGTTAGAAGTGGCCTGAATGTGAGGGCTGAGCCCACGGTTTACTCTACTCGGGTAGGATCATTGCCCACAGGCACCAATGTAACCGTAGTGGGTTCTGAGGTGAACAATTGGCTGCCCATTTCTGAACCCATCAATGGCTATGTGGCTGCTCGCTTTTTAGGCGATTGTTAAGCTATCTAATACCCATGCTTCAAAAGTTAGCCCTGCTGTGCAAAAAACCTGAGCAGGGCTGTAAACCAGCATTTTACGGTAATTTTTGCTTAGACCTAAGAGCGCAGAGTTGTTTGCCCAGGTGCGATCGCTGGTGAACAAGGCTCGACGGCAGGGAACATCTGCCTTTGAGGTGATTTCTCGTGTCGTTACCTCACATCAGGCTGACTGGCTACCGACTTGAGCAATTACCCTTTTCCTATAGGTTTAGAAAGGGGGATTTTGAAAATCTCTCGGTGGAAGAAGGTATTAGGGAAGGCATAGCCAGGAGGTTTGAGGGTATGGCGCGTTGGGTCACAGGGCGAATATTTCGGAACGGCTGGTATCGGTTTTGGCACGACAGTCGCCAGTTGCCGATGAAAGTCTGGCAGCGCTGGGCAGGCACCTTGGGCCTGGGTCTAGGGTTGTGTGCGGGGCTAATGCTGGCCATGTCGGTAGCGGCAAAGACCTATGTTACCCAGGGTTTACAAACCTGGGATGCCCGACTGCTGCCGGTGATTGCCGACCATTTGCCCCTGAGTTTTTCGCGGGCCATCACCTGGGAATCACCGGGGAATCTGCTTGGTATGGTGCCTGTGGTTAGCCTGTTTGTTGGCATTATGGTGACGCGATCGCGCCCCCTGCTGGCCGCCACCATGATGGCGGCCTACGGTCTGCAATTTGTCTTGGTGTGGATTGGCTGGGGCTACTGGAACCGCGATCGCCCTGCGCTCATTGCCGATGGCGTGGCAGCGTCGGGGCTGCACTCGTTTCCGTCGGGGCACACGGTGGTGGTGATTACGGTCTACGGGCTGCTGGCTTACCTGTGGTGCCGCGCTTCCCGCAGCTGGGTGGAGCGGTTGGTCATAACCCTAGGCGCAGTAGCCTGGATCGCTATGATTGTCAGTTCTCGCCTGGCGTTAGGGGCTCATTGGCCCAGCGATGTAGTTGCCGGGGTAATTATTGGCGTCTTTTGGCTGCTAGCCGTAATTTTGGCGCTCCGGCAGGTTGAAGACGTAGCTTAGACCTGAGCAGGTCAATCAAAACTGGGATGCACCTGCTTAACTGCCGCTAGCAATACTAGTGCAGCGTCAGCACTAAAAGTTAGGGTTGCCGCGCCTGCTGAGCTAACTTATTCGTTGAGTCTGTTAGCCATGAGACGGTGCGACAGACGCTGAAAAAAACGGCATGACCAACCGCAAGGTTGAATACTGGGTGATCCCGTGCATGGATGAACAACCCGTGCAATTGCAACGAGAAACCCGGATACCGCGCCCCGCTACCCGCCAGCACGGCCAACGGGTGGACTACGCAGCGCGGGGTTGATTGGCAGATGAAGGTAGACGACGCACGCTGTAAGCTATCGTCTGTCTACCCTGAAATTAAGTCCTGACGCTGCACTAGGAGACCATCCTAAGAAATCAAGATTCGGTGTCGTCGTCGCTGGAGGAGACTTCTCCGGCGGTGGTAAACCAGTCGCCGGGCAGCACGCGGGTGGGGTCTTCGCCGGCTTCGGGTTCGTCTAGGTTGTCGGTAGCGATGCTATCGATGCTCATCCCGTAGGCCGGTTGACCGTGGTACCCAGCCGGGTTGGGCATCGCGTCGGTGTGGGGTTGCGATCGCACCAAGCCCTCAACCCCAGATAGGTCAGCCAGCACCTCTTCGGCCCGCTGGTAGCGATCGGTGAAGTCGTAGAGCACCAGTCGGGTCACGATATCGCCCAGGGCAGGATCGACGTGGGGAGCCTCGTGCCGCCACAGTAGTTCGCCGTTGACGTCGCGGCGCAGGGCGTAGGCGGGCACGCCGGTCAGCGCCTCCACGGCGGTAATGCCCAGGGCGTAGAGGTCGCTACCAAACTTGGGTAGCCCCGCCGACTGTTCGCTGGGCATGTAGCCTTGGGTGCCCACCCCAATGGTCGAAGTCGAGGTGAGCTGCACCCCCGTGTCGGCTAGCTTGTTGGAAATCAGCTTCACCGCGCCAAAGTCGATCAGCACCAGCTGCCCGTCTGACTGCCGCCGAATAATGTTGGAGGGCTTAATGTCGCGGTGAATCACCCCCTGGTCGTGGACAAAGGCAATCACCGGCAGCAGCCCCAGCAGCAGGTCAAGCACGTAGGCCTGGGGCAGGGGGCGGCGAGCGGCCAGCTCATCCTTGAGCAGGCTGCCGTCGATCATTTCTTCGACCAGATAGAAAGAGCTCTGGGCCTCAAAGTAGGCCAGCAGCCGGGGAATTTGGGGGTGATGGCCCAGTTTTTCTAAGGTTTCGGCTTCTCCTTCAAAAAAGCGCCGACCCAGGCGGTGCGCCCTGGGGTCATCGCTGATAATGCGCAGCTGCTTGACCACGCAGATGGGCGAGCCGGGGCGCTGGGTGTCTTCGGCCACGTAGGTTTCGCCAAAGCCCCCCGACCCCAGCAGACGCACAACCCGGTAGCGGTTGGCCAGCAGCAGGCCGAGCACCTCGGCTTCCCGTAGCTTCAGCAGGTCGTGCAGGTCGTCCTGCTGGCTGATGATCTCCTGCACAATGGGGGAGGTGACGTACTGCTCTAGGGTTTGGCGCAGGCGCTGCTTGCGCAGCTGCTCGGTGACAATGTCGGCCACGATGTAGGTGTTGCCCAGCACCATCAGCCCAATTATCGGTGCCCCGGTGGGCAGCAGCACCCCGGCCCCGGCAAAGACCCCATAGCTGAGCCAAAACCAGCCGCCCAGGGTAGCCAGCGTCCACCCCAGGCGGGCCACTGGGCGGTTAAACCGCCGCAGCAAGAGCACAAACCCGCCGCCGCCGACCATCACCAACAGCCCCCGCAGCCAGGGATTGGGCAACCCCTGGCGCAGCGACTGGCCACTGCGCAGGTTGGCCATGTCGTTGGCCAAAATCTCGACCCCGGCCATGGTCTCAGGGTGCAGCAGCGTCTCTGAGAACGGGGCCTGGTGAAAGTCTTGCAAAAACCTAGCGGTGGCCCCAACCAGCACAATTTTGTCTTGAAAATAGCGCCCCTCGTCGAGGTAGTTGGCCCAGGGGTCGGGGTCGAGCACATACCAAAAGGGCAGGTGGCTAAAGGTGCGAGTGGGTCCGTAGAAGTTAATGAAATCACCCCGGTAGGGCGGGTGCTCAACCCGAGCTGCCTTTAGGGCGGCTTCGGCGAAGGACTGGGTGGTGGTGACGGCGCTGGGCAGGCGGCTGACGGCATCGATGTGAGCCAGTCTGGCGTCGACGCCGTTGAGGTAGGCCCGCCCGTGGCGGTGAATGCGGCCATTGGGCTCGATGAGGAAGTTAATGTTGCCGGTGAGTACGGGGGTGTCGCGCAGCTGGGGCAGGGGCTGGGTGGGGCGAATCAGTGACCCCTGGCGCAACTGGTCCGGGCGCAGCTGGTCGTCTACGGCGGTGGCCAGCACCACGCGATCGCCCCAGCGAGTCAGCACATCGGCCAGGGCCTGGTCGTCGGCGGGGCCATAGCTGCTGTCGGAGAACATCAGAATATCCAATACCACCGCCCTGGCTCCGGCCTCTAGCAGGCGCTCAATGGCGATCGCATGGGCGCGGCGCTGCCAGGGGCTACCGGCAATGGGGGCCAGGTAGCTGTACTGCTCGGGGTCGGTGCGGTAGTATTCGGCCTGACTGAAGGACTCGTCATCCATGGCCAAGATCACAATGTCGTCGGGGGCCGTGACCGGGCCGCGAATCTCAAAAAATAGGGTTTGCAGCCGCCGCTCGGCCAGCTGCACCGGCACCGAGTCGGTGGCCACGTGGGCCGCCACAAAAGTCAGCCACAGCCCCGCCAGCGAGAGCTTGACCCAGTCGCGCTTGATCTGCTTTTGCACCCATTCTGTAACCTGGTAGCCAGTGGAGAGGGCGGCGGTCTTGGGGTTGGATGACGGCATTATGGGCGATCGCGGGGCGAAGGGGCATTCTCTGGGAAATTCCTTGGGGCACCCCTAGCTTAGTCACCAAATCGCCCTGGCGGGGGCAGAGTTTACGGAATCTTAGCTGCGGCCCCTGGCGGCTGAGAGCACTCCCCTACGCAACTAAACTAAACGGTTTGGTTAAAAACATCCATTCTCCCCTAACATTGAAGCTAGGGAAACCTGAGTTCGGGGTAAGAATTTTTTGGGAAAGCAGTCCCACTGTCCCCTCCTGGGAGGGTAGGGGTGGGTCAGTCAAGGCCAGCATGACAACTCACCGCATCTAGAGACCTATGTTCTGTAGTAGTTCTGACCCACCCCGCCCTCCGGGCACCCCTGCCAAGGAGGGGATAACGCCATCCCAAGTCCAGCTCGAAATCTATGTCTAAACTTGGATGAAGTTCAGCCGCAGCGCAAAAACATTCTCAATAGCCCTAGAGTACTTGAGGCCATCCACGACGCTTTGTCGTGATTGCCATTGCCCTTAGGACATCTGCCGCTGCTATTTGCGAGAACTGAGACAGCGCGATCGCTATAGCAGCGGCAAGTGGGGCGATGCTGTGCTCTGCGGGCGAGTGCTATACATTTAATTAGCTTGGTTAAGAGGAGCTTTAACGCGTGGTTCCAAGTCCGCCGGTGCTAAACGACAAAGCGGTGCAAATCTTGCAGGGGGCGATGCAAGAGTTTCTGCAAAATGGCTACGCTGGCACCAGCATGGACAAGGTCGCCGCTACCGCCGGGGTCTCTAAGCCTACGGTCTACAACTATTTCAAAGATAAAGAGGGGCTGTTTCGGGCGCTGATTCAGTACGTGGCCCAGGCCCGCTGTGAGCAGGTGATGGGCGACGGCTGCTTGGAGGGTCGCCCCGAGGTGGTGCTGCGGCGGTTGATTACCAATGCCATTGAAAGCGAGCTGCACGATATTGACTACCAAAATTTTGTGCGCCTGGTGGCGGGCGAGTCGGGTCGGTTTCCGCAGCTGGCCCAGGCCTTTGTGGAATATCTGACCAAACCAGCCGCTGACCAGCTGACCGACTATCTCAAAACCTGCCCCGAGCTAAACCTGCCCGACCCGGAGGCCACGGCGCGGATCGTGCTGGGGGCGACGATATTTTTTATCATGACCCAGAGCGTGATGCACGGCGAACACATTATGCCGATGGATCCGCAGCGACTAGTAGATAGCCTGGTGGGTCTGGTGATGCGATCGCAGGCCGCCTAACGTTCTCAAACCTGTCTCAATCACTATGGAATAGCTCTATGCCATCCCTACTCACCCCGTTCAAGCGTTTTTGTCTGGCCCTTTGCCTGGCTAGCCTGGCCCTGATGGCCGCCCCTGCCTATGCCGACGGGCTAATGGTTGAGGCCGATCTGATCGACAATGGCGGCCAAGCCATCGGCACGGTGCAGGTCGAGCAGGGCCACAAAGGGGTACTGGTCAACCTCAAGGCCAAAGACCTGCCCCCCGGCTACCACGGCATGCACTTTCACGCTGTGGGCGACTGCTCTGATTTGGCAGCCTTCAAATCGGCGGGTGGGCATGTGAACCCCTTTGATCAACCCCACGGGTTTCGCAACCCC
>JBBSKN010000048.1:0-27667 GCA_038256265.1 Phormidesmidales cyanobacterium | reverse complement strand
TACCGCCGGGGCCAGGCCATTCTCGCCCACGACTTTGCCTAGCCTAGATGATTCATGCCCATAGATCGTAAAGGCTTTCATTCCCGTGAAAACAGGAATCCAATAGAGCGTAAAGGCTTTCATTTCCGTGAAAACGGGAATCCATCCGAAGCAACTCACTCTTCCATGGATTCCCGCCTGCGCCAGAATGACAGGTGACCAGTAACGACGTGACCAATAGCCCCGTGGCGAGTAGTGACGCTGACATATTGCGATCGCCACTTATCCCTATGATTAGACCTAACCGTTAGGAATATCCAGGGTATGGACTACAAGCAAGAGCTAATCACCACCATCCACGACCTCGGGTACGATTCCGAGCGCTTAGAGCAGCGTCTCACCGAGCTAAGCCAAACCAACCCCACTGCGGTGCTGATTCCATCGCTCTACGAAGAGCTAGAGCGCCCCGCCCTCGCCACCATTCGCGACCACCTGAGCCACTGCCCCTTCGTCAACAACGTCATTGTCTGCCTCTACGCCGACACCTTTGAGCAGTACTGCCACGCGGTACAGTTCTTTGAGCCGCTGCCCCAGCCCACCTTTATTCTGTGGGAAAACGGGCCGCGCATTACCGACACGCTGCAAACCCTCAAAGACAAAGGCCTAGACCTGCTGAAATTTAAGGGCAAGGGCCGCGCCGTGTGGCTGGGGCTGGGGGTGGCGTCGCTGCACGCCGCTGCGATCGCTCTCCACGATGCCGACATTGTCACTTACGATCGCGCCTACCCCCTCAAGTTGCTCTACCCGTTGCTTGAGCAAGACTTTGGCATCGCCTTTAGCAAGGCCTACTACGCCCGCATTGGCGACACCCCCCGCAGCCTGCACGGGCGCGTCACTCGGCTGTTTGTCACGCCGCTGATCACCTCGCTGATGGAGCTGTTTGGCTACCGCGACTATCTGCGCTACCTCGACGCCTACCGCTACCCCCTGTCGGGCGAGTTTGCCCTCTCCGCCGATCTGGCCCTGACCACCCGCATTCCCGGCAACTGGGGCCTAGAGGTAGGGTTACTGGCCGAGGTCTACCGCAATGTCGCCCTCAAGCGCATCGCCCAGATCGACCTGGGCATCTTTGAGCACAAGCACCAGACCCTCGGCAGCTCGACCAACTCGGGCCTACAAAAAATGTGCCGCGACATTCTGCAATCGGTGTTTCGCACCCTGACCGAGACCGAGCAGGTAGTGATCGGTGCCGACCACATCCGCGCCCTTCGGATCAAGTATCGCCGCGAGGCCCAAAACCTGGCCCGCCAATACTTTGTCGACGCCCGCTTTAACGGCCTTGAGTACGATCGCCACAAAGAAGAAATGACTATCGAAACCTTCGAGCAGGTGATTCTTGAAGCGGGCACCCAGTACCTAGAAGACCCCACCGGCACCCAGATTCCCGACTGGACGCGGGCGATCGCCGTCATCCCTGACCTGCGCGAACAGCTGCTCGACGCCATTCTCTCAGACATGGCCCAGGCCCGCTCAGCCCCCGATCCAGTGACCGAGGCCCCCGGTGTCTTTGTCTCAGCGATGGGGTAGGGGAAGTGGGTTGCGGGTCTTAGGTTTCAGGTTTCAGGTCTTAGGTCTGTACCGTTCTCTTCTTGCCCACGGTGCTGGTGCTGGCGGGCAGGGTGTTGCGGCTGCGCATGGTGACGTTGGCCCCCTCGCTCGACTGCTCAATCACCAGCAGCGGGGTGGGTTTAGCTTTTTGATCCCAGTGCATGTTGGCAATGCGGCCCTGGATGGTGGGCTGCCAGTGAATCTCTTCGGCATCGGGGCTCATGAAGTTTTCGATGCATTCTACCAACTGACCAATGGTCGATGAGGTGGCCTGGGTGGGCAGCTTCGCCAGCCTAATTTGAATGCGAAACAGCACCCGCTTCTTCGCATTCGGCTGATCGTGGGGAGCGTACTCAACGTCAAAAATTTCATCGACTACGCGGGGCTTACTGGCGATGCCAATCATCCCTTCTTCCGCCTGGCGAGGGCGCAGCGCCACCGAGATTTTTTGCTTGACCTTGACCTTGAGCTGGTTGACGATCGACGCATGGAAATGATCTTCATCCATGCGCATGCGCAAGTAGTCGAGGTTAAACTCGCGGGAGTGAATTAGGTCAGGGTTTTGCTCCATCTTGCTGATGGTTTTGAGCGCCAGCTTGACCTTTTTCTGCATCTCCTGATTTTTGTAGGTTTGAAACTTAAGCTGTTTCAGCAGCCTGCGAGTTTGCAGGTGAGAATATACGCCCAGCGCCACCAGCACCAGCAGTAACCCTCCAGACGCCAGCATCCAGGGGTTGTCAACCGGCAACCGGCTGGTAGGTGGGGCTTGGGCGAGGGTTGACTGCACGAGAACTGTAGAGGTTTTCATGGCCGGTGGCAGAGAAAAGAATTAAAGCTATGTCTATAGTTCCCTCAAACTAAAGGTCTCATCCGGATCAACTTAAAATTTCAGTAATTACTTTAAAGAATAGGCTGCTTTGGCAGGTGAAGGATGCCGCGAAGCTTGATTGCATCCGTAGCATTCCTGAATATCTATTTCAAGGTCTAGCAGTTGACCAATCTGATTGTGCCAGGGGTCGCAGTTTAAGGCAATACGGTTGAAGACGTGCCGTGACCCGCATACCGTCAATCCCCTTGCCCCATCACCGTCGGCTTAGCCAAGTAACCATAATTCCTAGCCTTTTTTGCGGCGGGCTTTCCAAGTGCCGCCGTAGCGGTAGTGGGGGTTGTGTTGGCTGTGCGTAGTTTGGCAAACAGGGCAGGCCAGCACCCAATCGGCTGCGGGAGCACATTGAATGCGGTAGCGCACTGGGGCTGGGGTGTGGCATAGGTCGCAGGGCTGAGCCTGCCGGAAACGTGGCATGCGCCTATTTTTGGTTGGAGGACTTAAATCGGCCCAGGCTAAAGTCGCGCCGTTGCTGATGCTTGGTTTTGCGCCCCGTCACCCGCTTGCGCCATAGACGAAAGCTCGACGGCTGCATGGAGCGGCGCATGACGGCAATCACCTGCTTTTCTGACAGCCCAAACTGTAGTGCGATCGCCTCAAAAGGCGTGCGGTCTTCCCACGCCATCTCGATGATGCGGTCAATGGTTTGCGGATCAAGCTCAGGTCGTGGCATTGGATGGGTCTGTCAACAGGCGCTTTCTTAACTTAGCTTAGTACCCTGCCAAGCCCAAGATGACAGGTCGATGGGGTGTAGGGTTTACGGTTTACGGTTTGAGGTTTACGTCTCGCCTTAAACCGCATACCGTACACCTTGGATCGTATACCGTAGTCCCCTAACACCTGTCACAATCATCTTTGTGTTTCCCGAACTTCTTTTCGGTTTTCTCTAGACATCTTGACCAATTTAAACTTATATAGAGACAGGTAAAGAAGTATTAAGTAGATCTACTCACGGGCTATGGTGCTCTTTCAACCATTATTTCATTGCCGCTGGCAAGCAGCCCGTCCCTCGTGACTAGGGCCGCTGCGGCGTAGTCGCTAGTCGGCGATGCGCGTAGGATTGCAGGCATCTGTCGCTGAGCTAGCCCGCTCACCAGATGAAACAGCCTCTGACAATAGGTTCTTAATACCTGACCTGATTTTTGCTACTGCCGTAAACGCTAGATGCGCCGGATGAGTCATTGTGTCTCTAGTTGGCTAGTACTGGCTAGCAGAAATAGGGCAATCTTTGCTCGGGATGTCAGGTTTCAGAATTAGCTGACTTATGCCGCAGAGCATTAGAGACAGGACGCGATCGCAAAACCCCAGCCCCCAAGAGGCTATTTTGCCTTTGCTCCGCTGTCATTCACCAGGGCAACTTATCTAAACCTACGCAGTGGGCTCCCACCTACAAGCAGCAGATCGGCAAAGAGCAGGTTGGGCTTGCCCCCGGCCAGTCTAGGTTTTGTCAGAGTTTCATATTTCTAAGGCCTAGAGGAGGATTATTGAATAGCGATAAGACCAAATTTCGTACCCCTAACCTACGCCACCTCAAGCGGGAGTGGTTGGCCAACCCCAGGGCTGACCTGCTGGCTGGGGCGGTGGTGGGGCTAGCCCTGATCCCGGAGGCGATCGCCTTCTCGATCATCGCCGGGGTTGACCCTAAGGTCGGCCTCTACGCTTCCTTTATCATCGCTGTGGTCACCGCGTTTTTGGGCGGCAGACCCGGCTCCATCTCCGCCGCCACCGGGGCTATGGCCCTGCTGATGATCGACCTGGTGCGCGACTACGGCCTCGAGTATTTGCTGGTGGCCACCTTACTGTGCGGCCTGTTTCAGGTGCTCTTTGGAGTGCTGCGGCTGGCTCGCCAGATGCGCTACGTGCCTCGGGCCGTGATGGTGGGCTACATCAATGCCCTGGCGGTGCTGATCTTTCTGTCGCAGCTGCCCCAGCTCACCAATGTGCCGGTGGCGGTGTACGTGATGGTGGCGCTGTCCCTGGCGATTATCTACATTTTGCCGCGCTTTACTACGGCGGTGCCCTCGCCCTTGGTGGCGCTGTTTGTGATGACCGTGGCGGCAATTTCCCTCGGTATCGACGTACCGACGGTGGGCGACATGGGCGAACTGCCCACCGCGCTGCCCATTTTCGCCCTGCCCCAGGTGCCCTTTACCCTAGAAACCCTGCGGATTGTGCTGCCCACGGCGCTGACCATGGCGGTGGTGGGGCTGCTGGCGTCGTTTCTCACCGCCTCGCTGGTGGATGAGCTGACCGATACGCCTAGCGACAAAAACCGCGAGGCTAAGGGCCAGGGTATCGCCAATATTATCACCAGCTTTTTTGGCGGCATGGCGGGCTGCGGCATGATCGGCCAGTCGGTGATCAATGTGCAGTCGGGGGGGCGAGGGCGGCTCTCTACCTTGGCTTCAGGGATTTTCCTGTTATTCGCCATTTTGGTCTTGAGTCAGTGGGTGCAGCAGATGCCCATGGCGGCCCTGGTGGCGGTAATGATTATGGTTTCCATCGGTACGTTTCGCTGGGCCTCGTTTCGCGACATCGCTAAGATTCCCCGCACCGAGACCGTGGTGATGCTGACCACCATGCTGGTGACGATTTTCACCCGTAACTTTGCCCTCGGGGTGGCCACGGGCATCGTCATGAGCACGGTGTTTTTTAGCCGCAAAATTGCCCAGCTGGTTTTTGTCGATAAGGTGCTGCGCGACGACGGCAGCCACCGGGTCTACAGCGTGTCGGGGCAAATTTTCTTTGTCTCGATTGAAGAATTTTTAGAAGCCTTTGACTTTGAGGAATTTGTTGATCGCATCACCATCGACCTGACCCATGCACACCTATGGGATCAGGGGGCCGTTGCCGTCTTAGACAAAATTGTCAACAAGTTTCGCCGGGCCGGAGCTGAGGTCGAGGTGATTGGCCTCAACGAGGCTAGCGCCACCCTGGTGGAAAAGCTAGCGATCCACAGCCTGCCCACCCCCAGTGCCCATGCCATAAAAGAAAACTAGGTCACCTATGAAACGCATTTTGTTGTGTACCGATGGCTCTGCCTTTGCCCAGAGCAGCTACCCCTACGCTGCCTGGTTTGCCGAGCGGCTGGGGGCCAGGGTCGACGTGCTCTACGTCTCCGACTCGCGGGGCCAGGCCACCGCCGAAGCCAGCAACCTCAGCGGCAGCATTGGCCTTGGGGCCTCTGAGAGCTTGCTTAAAAAGCTGGTAGAAGTCGAGCACGAGCGGGCCAAGCTCAACCACCAAAAAGCTAAGCTAATTTTGGCCGACGCCGAGCAGGCCCTCACCAGCAACGGGGCCACTACCGTCAAACTGATCCACAAGACCGGCTTTTTGGTGGACTGCCTAGAGAACCTCGAAGCTGATGCCGATCTGATCGTAATGGGCAAGCGGGGGGAAGCCGCTGACTTTGCCTCGGGCCACCTGGGGGCCAACGTTGATCGCATTGTGCGCAGCGGCCATAAGCCCTGTCTGATCACCCCTAAAACCGTAGTACCCATGGAGCGGCTGCTGGTGGCCTACGACGGCAGCCCCACCGGCCAAAAGCTGCTGCAATTCCTGGTCGAATCTCCCGGCCTGCGGGAGCTAGAGATTCACCTGCTGACGGTGGCGTCGTCAGAGTCTGACGCTGAGAAAACCCGTTGTCTGGCTGAGGCCGAGGCGGTGCTGAAAGGGGCGGGGCTAACGCCCAGAGCGAGTTTGCAGGTAGGGGAGCCGGAAAAGGCGATCGCCCGCTATATCGATGCCCACGACATCAGCCTGCTGTTCATGGGGGCCTACGGCCACCGCCGGGTACGCCATTTAGTGATTGGCAGCACCACGGTACAGCTGCTCCGCAGCAGCCAAATTCCGGTGCTGTTGTACCGCTAGTGTTGCTTTGCTCAGGTCTAACCCGTTCAAGTTTTTCTAAATACAATTAAGGATCACATCTATGGCGATAACGAATCGCATCAATTTCCGCAATGTCAAGGGCGACTTTCTGGGCGGCTTAACCGCTGCAGTAGTCGCCCTACCCATGGCCCTAGCCTTCGGCATCGCCTCGGGGGCGGGGGCCTCGGCAGGGCTATGGGGGGCCATCTTGGTGGGCTTTTTCGCCTCTTTGTTTGGCGGCACCCCCAGCCTGATTTCTGAACCCACCGGGCCGATGACCGTGATTGTCACCGCTGTGATTGTGGCTACGACGGCCAGCGACCCTGAAAACGGTCTGGCGTTGGCCTTTACGGTGGTGATGCTGGCGGGGATCTTTCAGATTGCCTTTGGCCTGCTGAAGCTGGGGCGCTACATCACCATGCTGCCCTACAACGTGATTTCGGGCTTTATGACCGGCATTGGCGTCATTCTCATCTTTATGCAGATTGCGCCATTTTTGGGGCAAGCGACCCCTCCCGGTGGAGTTATTGGTGTAATTCGCAATCTGCCGGATCTGGCGGCCAATATCAGGCCCTGGGAAACGGCTTTGGGGGTTTTGACGGTCGCCATTCTGTTTTTGTATCCCAACTCGCTCAAAAAGCTGGTTCCACCCCAGCTAGTGGCGTTGCTAGTAGGCACCATCGTTTCGTTGACGCTGCTGAGCAATATCGATATTCGCACCATTGCCACCATTGGCGAGATTACCCCAGGGCTGCCTGAGTTTCAGCTGCCCACCTTTACCACTGGCAGTCTGCGGCTGGTCTTTGTCAACGCTATTGTGCTGGCTATGGTGGGTTCGATTGACTGTCTGCTGACCTGTCTGGTCTCCGACAGCTTGACCCGCACCGAGCACAAGTCCAACAAAGAACTGATTGGCCAGGGGGTGGCCAACCTAATTACGGGTCTGTTTGGCGGCATTGCCGGGTCGGGGGCAACGACAGCGACAGTGGTGAATATTCAGGCCGGGGGGCGCACGGCGCTGTCGGGCATTAGCCGGGCGCTGATTTTGCTGGTGGTGGTGCTATGGGCCGCGCCGCTGACTTCGGGCATTCCGCTGGCGGTGCTGGCGGGCATTGTGCTGAAGGTGGGCATCGATATCATTGACTGGGGCTTTTTAGGGCGCGCCCACAAGATCTCTTGGAAGGCGGCGGGTATTGTCTACAGCGTGGTGCTGCTGACGGTGTTTGTAGACCTGATGGTGGCGGTGGCTGTTGGGGTGTTTATCGCCAACATTCTTACCATCGCTCGTTTGGATGAGCTTCAGTCGCAGTCGGTGAAAGCAATTACTGACGACGATGATCAGATTTTGTTGACCCCAGAAGAGAAGGAAGCTCTCGATGCGGCCAATGGTCGGGTATTGCTGTTTCACCTCAGCGGGCCGATGATTTTTGGGGTGGCCAAGGCGATCGCGCGGGAGCACAATGCGATCGCTAACTACGATGTGCTGATTGTTGACCTCAGCGAAGTGCCGGTTTTGGGCGTGACCTCGGCGCTGGCGATTGAAAATGCGATCGAAGAAGCCATCGATGAGGGCCGCGAGGTGATGGTGATTGGGGCGAATAAGAAGGTTAAGAGCCGCCTAGAAAAGATTGGCATTGGCGGGATTATTCCTGAAGATCACTGGCTGGATGATCGGCTGCTGGCTCTCAATAAGGGGCTGGCGATTTCGCAGCAGCACTTAACCCCACCCCCAGACCTGGGTGTGCCTCGTGATTTTGAGGTGGAGGTCTAGCACCGCCGCATTTTTAACTCGGCTGTTGCGTTGTTCTGAATAGTGAAATTATGGGGCAATGGACTAATTTATAGTCCATTGCCCTTCGCTATTCATTGCCCTTCGCTAGTTGAGGTGTTCGCCATGTCAATTCCACTGGTCAACAACATTAGCTTGCGCCACTGGCGGGGAGATCTGTTTGGCGGGGTGACGGCGGCGATTGTGGCGTTGCCCCTGGCGCTGGCCTTTGGGGTAGCCTCGGGGGCGGGGGCGATCGCCGGGCTCTACGGGGCCATTTTTACTGGCTTTTTGGCCGCCCTGTTTGGCGGCACCCCCACCCAGATTTCTGGCCCCACCGGCCCCATGACCGTGGTAATCACCACCGTGATTGCCAGCCTGGTGGCCCGCTACCCCGACGGCACTGGCCTAGCCATGGCCTTTACGGTGGTGATGCTGGGCGGGCTGCTGCAAATTGTGTTTGGCCTGATGCGCCTCGGGCAGTACATCACCCTGCTGCCCTACACGGTGATCTCGGGCTTTATGTCGGGTATTGGGGTGATCATTGTGCTGTTGCAGCTGCCGCCGCTGCTGGGCCATGCCGCCAGTGGCGGGGTGATTGACACCCTGCAAGACCTGCCCGGCTTTGTGAGCCAGCCTAACTGGGTGGCTCTAGGGCTAGGGCTGTTGACCCTGGCGATTGTGTTTGCTATTCCGCCCCGGTTGAACCGAATTTTGCCTGCGCCCCTGGTGGCTTTGGTGGTGGCCACTGTGGCGTCGGTGGTGGTTTTTGGCCAGGCCGATCTACCGCGCATTGGCGATATTCCCTCAGGATTTCCGACCTTGCGGCTGCCCACCTTTAACCTGCGCGAGCTGGATGACATGCTGCGCTACGGCATCATGCTGGCGGTGCTGGGGGCGATCGACTCGCTATTGACCTCGCTGGTGGCCGACAGCATTTCGCAAACCCAGCACAACTCTGACAAAGAACTCATCGGTCAGGGCATTGGCAATGTGGTGTCGGGGTTGTTTGGCGGCCTGCCGGGGGCCGGGGCCACCATGCGTACGGTGGTGAATGTGCAGGCCGGGGGGCGCACGCCGCTCTCGGGTATTATTCACGCCCTGGTTTTGCTGCTGGTGGTGTTTTGGGCGGGGCCGCTGACGGCGCAGATTCCCAATGCGGTGCTGGCGGGGATTTTGCTCAAGGTGGGCATCGATATTCTCGACTGGGGCTTTATCAAACGCGCCCCCAAGATTTCGATCAAGGGCACCGGCATCATGTATCTGGTGCTGTTTTTGACGGTGTTTATTGATTTGATTACGGCGGTGCTGGTGGGGGCGTTTGTGGCCAACATGCTGACCATCAAGCGGCTGAGCGATGTGCAGAGTTCGCGTATCAAGGCGATCACCGAAGATACCGAAGAGAGCAATCTGACCGCCGTTGAGCAGGATATTCTCGCCCGATCTCAGGGGGACATTTTGCTGTTTCAGCTGGGGGGGCCGATGAGCTTTGGGGCGGCTAAGAGCATTACGCGCCGCCTGTCGTTTGTCAGAGATTATCAGGCGCTGGTGCTCGATCTCAGCGAGGTTCCCACCATTGGCGTGACGGCGGCCCTGGCGATTGAGTCGATTGTGCAGGACTCGATTGGGCGCGATCGCACCGTCTGGATTGTGGTCAAAGCCGATCAGGTCGAGAGCCGCCTCAAGACCCTCGACCTACAGCGGTTTATCACCCAGCGCAAACGCACCGAAGGCACCGCTCCCCCAGCGATTCACCTGGTCGAAAATCGCTACCAGGCTTTAGAGGCGGCCCTAGCGCTGATTCAGCCCGAGGTGGTGGTTTAGGGCTGAGGGCGCGATCGCAGGCTCTGAATCACTTCTTCTAGCAAGCTTTTCTTGATGTAGAGAGAAGATTGCTCTGGCAGTTGCTCAAAGATGGCCAAGATCTCCCCACGGCTGCGCTGCTTTCTCCGAACCGCTCTTAGCAAAATGCCGACAGTTTCATGAACTCGCAGCCCCATCGTGTTTGCGAGGTCAGTCATCCCCTTCTAAACCCCATGCCATATCCTGACGGATAAAATCTTCCATCAGTTCATCTCGATGGGAATCTAAAAACCGCCGTAGTGCATCCAATAGGATGTCATCCATGCTGCCAAACCATCCAGCATCAACTAGCCTTTGGGCTTGGGCCACAAGGCTGGTGGGCACCTCGGCTTGCATAAACGTTGTCGGTGGGGGATTCATAGCCTAATCGGTAGGATTTGCAAACATCATAGTCCTTGGCCTCTAGTACCTGGCCAATAGGGCTTTTTATGATCCTAGCCGGGCGGCAATGGTAGCCACCACCGACTGGCTGAGGGCGTCGTAGTCGTAGCCGCCCTCAAGGCCAAACAGAATGTTGTCGGTGATGCTCAGACACTGCTGGGTGAGTGCACCGTAATCCTGGGGCTGTAGGTTGATATTGGCCAACGGGTCGGCGGCATTGGCGTCATACCCGGCGCTGACGATCAGTAGGTCGGGGGCAAAGGCTTTGAGAAAAGGGATTACCTTTTGCTCAAAGGCCTTGGTGTAATCGGCGCTGGCGCTGCCGGGGGCCATGGGCAGGTTGAGCACGTTGCCGTGAAAACCCGTTTCGCTGCTGTGGCCGGTGCCTGGGTAGGCGGGCATCTGGTGGAGCGAACAGTAGGCCAGTTGAGCATTGCTCTCTACCAGGGCTTGGGTGCCGTTGCCGTGGTGGACATCCCAATCGAGAATGGCGACGCGGTTGATGCCAGATTTCTCTAGGGCGTAGTGGGCGGCGATCGCCGCGTTTGCGAACAGACAAAAGCCCATGCCGCGATCGCGCACCGCGTGGTGCCCCGGTGGCCGCGCCAGCACAAAGGCCGAATTTCCGGTTTCGAGCACGTAGTCCACACCATCCAGCCAGGCGCTCACCGCCAGCCGCGCCACAGCATAGCTATCCTCAGACACCACCGTATCGCCGTCGATGTGGCCGCCGCCCGTGTGGGCGATCTCCCGCAGGGCAGTGACGTAGCGGGGGTTGTGGAGCTGGGCGATCAGAGTGTCTACATCCGGCCGCTGTTTGACCGAGGTGGGTTCGCGCCAGTCGAGCTGATCGGCCCAGGCCGCATTTTCTAAAGCCGTCACAATCGCTTTTAGTCGCCCCGCATTTTCGGGGTGAAAACTACCGGTGTCATGGTCTAAGAATTCTGGCGAATAGATGACGGCAAAATCGGCCAGGGTAAGAGCGTGATGCACGGCAAACTCAGGGGTAGTGAACTACTACAAATTAAGGATTCAGCCAGGGCGGCGAAACGTCGCTAAATCAGGCCTCGCACGCCCCTGAATCTACCATAGCGCCCGCTGATTTGAACCGGGAAATTCGTGCTAAAATATAACCTATATGAGTCCGCAAAAAACATACTGATTAAGCGCTATTCAGCACCCCTCGGTGCGAGGGTCTGATTAGCGCTTTGTTGTTCGCAAATTCGGAGTTTTTGAGCCTATGGCTACCCCAGAAGAGCGCATCGTCCCTACCGATCTGCGCGTCGAAATGCAAAGCTCTTACCTCGAATACGCCATGAGCGTGATCGTAGGTCGGGCGCTGCCAGACGCCAGGGACGGGCTCAAGCCAGTGCACCGCCGTATTCTCTACGCCATGCACGAGCTGGGTTTAGCCGCCGATCGCCCCTTTCGTAAGTGCGCTAGGGTCGTCGGCGAAGTATTGGGTAAGTACCACCCCCACGGCGACACGGCGGTGTACGACGCCCTAGTGCGCATGGCCCAAGACTTCTCCATGCGGGTGCCGCTGATCAACGGCCACGGCAACTTTGGCTCTATCGACAACGACCCCCCGGCGGCGATGCGATATACCGAGTGTCGCCTGCAATCGCTGACCAGCGACTCATTGCTCCAAGACATCGAGTCGGAAACCGTTGACTTTGCCGACAACTTTGACGGCTCTCAGCAAGAACCTGTGGTGATGCCCTCGCGGCTGCCTCAGTTACTCCTCAACGGCTCTTCGGGCATTGCCGTGGGCATGGCCACCAACATTCCGCCCCACAACCCCGGCGAGCTGATCGACGGCGTGATTGCGCTGATAAACAACCCCGAGATCTCCACCGCCGAGCTGATGGAGATCATCCCCGGCCCCGACTTCCCCACGGGCGGGCAGATTTTGGGCCGCAGCGGCATTCGCGATGCCTACATGACCGGGCGTGGCTCGGTCACCATGCGCGGCGTCGCCAGCATGGAAACGATTGAGCACCGGGGTCGGCCCGACCGCGAAGCGATCATTATCACCGAGCTGCCCTACCAGACCAACAAGGCGGGCATGATCGAGCGGATCGCCGAAATGGTCAACGAGCGCCGCCTAGAGGGAATTTCAGATATCCGGGATGAGAGCGATCGCGACGGTATGCGCATCGTCATCGAGCTGAAGCGCGACGCCTACCCCCGCGTAGTGCTCAACAACCTCTACAAGCAGACGCCCCTGCAAAACAACTTCGGCGTCAACATGCTGGCCCTGGTCAACAGCGAGCCTCAGCTGCTTGGCCTCAAGCGCATGCTAGAGGTGTTTGTCGAATTTCGTGAAGAAACTATCGTTCGCCGCACCCGCTACGAGCTGCGCCGGGCTGAGGAAAAAGACCATCTACTCCAGGGCTACCTCATTGCCCTAGAGAATTTAGACGCCATTATTGCCCTGATTCGCGGGGCGGCCGACACCCCTGCCGCCAAGCAGGAGCTGATGGACACCTACAGCCTCTCTGACTTGCAGGCCGACGCCATTCTGCAAATGCAGCTGCGCCGCCTCACCGCCCTAGAGGCCGACAAAATTCAGCGGGAGCACGACGAACTAGTCGCGCAAATTGCCGACCTGCAAGACATTTTGGCTCGCCGCGAGCGCATTCTCGACATCATCACCACCGAGCTGGGCGAGCTTAAGGCCAAACACAACAGCCCCCGCCGCACCGTAATCGAAATGGACGATGCGGAACTCACCGACATCTCCCTGATTGCCAACGAACAGGTGGTGATTTTGGTCACCGACCAGGGCTACATCAAGCGCATGCCCGTGGCCACCTTTGAGGCCCAGAGCCGCGCCACCCGAGGCAAAGCCGGGGCCAAGATGAAGGAAGACGACGGCGTGCAGCACTTCATCACCTGCTACACCCACGACTACCTGCTGTTCTTTAGCGATCGCGGCGTCACCTACGCCCTGCGGGCCTACCAGATTGCCGAGGGTTCCCGCGCAGCGCGGGGCATGCCCATCGTGCAAATGCTGCCGATCCCTAAAGAAGAGGCAATTACCTCGGTGCTGGCGGTGCGCGAGTTTACCGACGAAGACTACCTGGTGATGCTCACCCAGGGTGGCTTTGTGAAGAAAACGGCCCTGTCGGCCTTCAGCAACATTCGCACCAACGGGCTGATCGCCATTTCCCTCGAAGAGGGCGACCACCTCAAGTGGGTGCGCCTGGCCCGCAACACCGACAGCATATTGATCGGCTCGCGGCGGGGCATGACCATTCACTTTAAGGCCACCGACGACCAGCTGCGGCCCCTGGGGCGCCCCACTCGCGGCGTGCGGGCCATGTCTTTGCGCGACGGCGACGAGCTGATCAGCATGGATATTTTGCCCAGCCAGGTGGTGGAGGCGGTTCAGGCCGCCGAAGGCGACGACGACGACGCTATTGGCAGCGAAGCCGGCCCCTGGGTGCTGGTAATTACCGCCTCAGGCCTGGGCAAGCGGGTGCCGGTGGCCAAGTTCCGCCTGCAAAACCGGGCTGGCATGGGCCTAATGGCAATCAAGTTTCGCAAGAGCGACGACACCCTGGCCTCGCTGCTGGTGGTGGGTGAGGGCGATGAGCTGATGCTGGTGACCAACCGGGGCATCATCATTCGCCAGCGGGTGAACGATATCTCGATTCAGTCGCGACCGGCCACCGGGGTGCGGTTGCAGCGATTGGATGCAGAGGATGCGATCGCTGCGGTAGCCGTGGTGCCCCCCGCCTTGCAAGTCGAAGGTCTCGATGACGCTGAAGAATCTGGCGCTGAGGAGTCTGCGGACGAAGATGCGATCGAGGTGTCTGCTGAAGCATCGACCGAAGCATCGACCGAGGAAGAATAAACCCGCCGCTGGGGAAATGGACATGCGACGCCTTCGCCGCTAATTGACACCTTACTGAACCCATTATGCGAGTCACCAGATGTAGCCTTGCAAAGGCGTAGCCAGGCGGTTCAAGAAAAATATTTCTCGTTGGAGGAGTCAAAAGCGTAAGTGTGGTCAGTGACAAAACTGTGCTGATGTGGTGCTGTCACTGACCATGATGAGTGCGCCAGTGTGGCGGGTAGAATTCGATTGTCATCGATCTGTCCATTGTCAACTCCAACCTGATATTCCTGCTCTCGCTGATTTCTATGACTGAGCCACTACCTCATAATCTTGCAACTCCACCAATCCCAGAAAACGAGTCGGCGCGATTGGCCGCGCTGCATCGCTACAAGATTCTCGACACGCCTCCCGAAGCCGCATTTGATCGCATAACCTCCTTAGCAGCGCGGCTGCTTAATATGCCCATCGCGCTAATTTCCTTAGTCGATGAATCAAGAGCCTGGTTTAAGTCTGGCATTGGCTTTGATGCACGTGAAGTGCCCCGTGAAGCCACACTTTGCAGCTTTGCCCTGTTAACCGATGAGCCGCTAATTGTCCCCGATGCTCGGCAAGATGATCGCTTTGCCTGCAATCCGTTCGTTCAAAATGAACCAGGGGTGAGATTCTATGCAGGTGCGCCGCTGCTGAGTCGAGATGGCTTCAATCTGGGGACGCTGTGTTTGCTGGATGGTCAGCCCCGCGCACCCCTCAGCGCAGAGCAGCAGGCGACCCTGGTTGACCTGGCTGCAATGGTGGTGGATGAGTTGGAACTGCGATTGGCAGCGCATCAGATCGCCCAGGTTGATGCTGCTTTGATCGAAATTACTCAGGGTGTGGCAACGGTTACAGGGGTCGCTTATTTTGATGCGCTGGTGCAGCGTTTTGCCAAAGTTTTAGACGTAGATTATGCCTACATTGGCTTGATTGTGGGCGATGACCCCAAAATGTTGAGAACAATAGCCACCTGTGCCCACGGTCAAATCGTCGAGAATCTGGAATATCTGCTGCAAGAAACCCCTTGCTGGGAAGTGATTCAGCAGGGCAAAGTTTGCTGCTACCCCCGCAATGTCCAGGCGCAATTTCCCAACGCACCGCTGCTGAAGCCGCTATCCGTTGAAAGTTATATGGCGATTCCCTTCTTTGACTCCAGCGGCACCCCCTTAGGGCTGCTAGGGGTGATGGATGGTAAACCGCTAGAAAATGTGCAGCTAGCAGAGTCCTTGCTAGTGATCTTTGCACTTCGAATTTCCACCGAGCTAGAGCGGCAGCAAACCGAACTCGCCTTGCAGAAAAGCGAAGCGCAGACCCGAAATATCTTGGAAAGCATTACCGACGGGTTCTTCGCGCTCGACCAAGATTGGCGATTCACCTACGTGAATCCTCAGGCAGAGCGCATCCTAAATCGGACTCCAGGCGATCTGCTCGGCAAGGTGATTTGGGAGGTATATCCGGGCACCGTTGGTACGGAATTCGAGCAAGCCTATCGCCGCACCGCCAGCGAACGGGTTGCGGCTTCAATAGTCTCCTTCTATCCCGACCATAGCTGTTGGTACGAAGTTTACGCCTATCCTGCCACGGACGGAATTACCGTCTATTTTAGAAACGTCACCGATCGCATTCAAACTGAAGCCGCCCTGCGCGAGTCAGAAAGCAAATATCGAACTGTCCTCACCTCGATGGATGAAGGTTTTCTAATTGCTGAGCTATTGTTCGATGAGGCCGGTGAAGCGGTCGATTGCCGATGCCTAGAAGTGAACCGGGCATTTTACGAGCAGACTGGCTTACTGGTAGACGTTGTGGGGCAAACGATGCGCGAAATTGCGCCAGACGGGTCGGTTCCTTGGCTGCCGATGTGTGGGCAAGTTATTGAGTCCCGCGAAGCCGTGCGGGTTGAATACGACAGTGAAACAGAACCGCTGCGGGGCTGTTACGACGTTCACATCTTACCCCTGGGGGAGCTAGCCCAGCATCGCGTCGCGGTTTTGTTTCAAAACATCACTGATCGCAAACGTCGCGAGGCCAATCTCGCCTTCTTAGCTAACCTCACCGAAGATTTCTCCCGGCTGTCAACCGCCAACGAGATTATGCAAACCGTCGGCGAAAAAATCGGCGCGTATCTAAACATTTCCTACTGCCTGTTTGCCGAAATTGACGCATCGCAAGATAGGGCGGTGGTTGAATATGCTTGGAACCCTTTAGGAGCACCAGACTTGATTGGGGTGTATCAACTTTCGGAGTTTGTCACCGAAGCATTCCAACAGGCAGCGCGGGCTGGAGAAACAATTGTTATTCATAACACTCAGACTGATTCACGCACCGATGCGGCTCACTTCGCCGCGATCAATATTCATGCGTTTGTTAGTGTGCCGTTTCACCACAGCAATGAATGGAAATATATGCTCAGCGTGAATCAGGCCGTCGCGCGGGATTGGCGCGAGGATGAAATTGAATTGGTGCATGAACTCGCTAATTGCGTTTTTCCACGCCTTGAACGCGCCCGTGCCGAAGCCATTGTCGCAGCCGATTTACACGATACAAAGCTATTGCGCGAACTGGGGGCGCAACTGGTGACCGAAGGCGACAGCCAAACGCTGTACCAAGAGGTTATGGCGGCTGCGATCGCGCTGACCCGGGCAGATGCCGGAACGGTGCAAATCTTGGACGTAGCAACCCAAGAACTGGTGCTGCTGGCCACGCAGGGCTTTAAGCAAACTCTGACCACCCGTTATGATCGGATGAATGCAGGTTCTAGTACGCCCTGTGGTATTGCACTGAAGACGGGCAAGCGCAGCTTCGTTGACTTTGATGTGCCGGAGAGCGAAGACCCCGACGGATCGAAGCGAATGCTTAGGGAGGCTGGCTACCGCTCTGGGCAGTCCACCCCGCTGATCACCCGTGCAGGCAAAATCATCGGCATGGTTTCAACCCATTGGCGCGAACACCACCAGCCGAGCGAACGCGAGCTGCGGTTTCTAGATCTGCTCGCCCGCCAAGCCTCTGACCTAATTGAGCAACGGCAGATAACCGCTAAACAGGAACAACTCTTGGCGCGCGAGCAAGCGGCACGAGCCGAAGCTGATCGCGCCAATCGCATTAAAGATGAATTCTTGGCGGTGTTGTCTCACGAGTTGCGATCGCCGCTGAATCCGATCTTGGGCTGGACGCGCCTGTTACAGAACGGCAAATTGGATGAAACTCGTCAGGCCGAAGCTCTCAAAGTCATTGATCGCAACGCCAAACTCCAGGCACAGCTAATCGAAGACTTGCTCGATATCTCTCGCATTATGCAGGGCAAGCTATCTTTAACAGCCGCTCCGATCAGCTTAACGTTTGTGATTTCTGCGGCCCTCGAAACGGTGCGGTTAGCAGCAGAGGCAAAGCACATGCAAATAACCATTGATCTCGATCCGAACATCGCCCCAATCTCTGGCGATGCAGCTCGGTTACAGCAAGTGGTCTGGAACTTGCTTACCAATGCGGTTAAGTTCACTCCGAACGGTAGACAAGTCACCGTTGAACTGCGGCAACTGGATCAATGGGCTCAAATTCGCGTCATCGACAAGGGTAAGGGGATTGCTGCTAATTTCCTGCCCCATGTTTTTGAGTATTTTCGGCAAGAAGACGGCTCGACTACACGCAAATTCGGTGGATTAGGATTAGGCCTGGCGATCGTGCGCCAAATTGTAGAGCTTCACGGCGGCAGGGTTTGGGCAGACAGTGAGGGCGAGAACCGAGGCGCAATTTTCACGGTACAGCTACCCCTGAATCCACAAACCCAGTTAAACGCACCCGACCTACCCGGCAACGAAATGACCACAGAAGCCGCTTTGAGCAACCTACAGATTCTCTTGGTGGATGATGAGCCGGATACCCGTGAGTTTCAGGCATTTGTGCTGGAGCAGAGTGGCGCAACGGTGACGGCTGTGGCTTCTGGCCTTGAGGCGTTGCAAGCGTTGGATCGGTTTATGCCCGATCTGTTGGTCAGTGATATCGGCATGGCAGACATGGATGGCTATATGCTGATGCAGCAAATTCGTAGCCGTGAGGCGTTGCGAAACAGTTCGCGCCCACCCGAGCAAGGCGGCGCAATGCTGGCGTTTAGCAAAGCTGTGCTACCAGCAATCGCGCTCACCGCTTACGCGGGAGAATTCGATCAGCGCAAAGCGATTGCGTCCGGGTTTCAGTCTCACCTAACCAAACCTATTGAGCCAGAGAAATTAGTCAGGGTGATTGTCAGTCTAGTTACAGGAGAAGCCCAATGACATCATTGGTTTCGCTACCCGGCTTCACAAGCGTGACGTTGCTGCAAGAAGGCACGAAAGCCATCTTATATCGTGCGGTTAGAGAAACTGATCGCCTGCCCGTCATTATCAAAGGGCTGCGTCCAGAAGCATGTACCCCAAACAATATCGAACAGCTCAAGCATGAGTATGCGATCGCCCAACGATTGAACACCTCAAAAACGATTAATGCCTATGCTTTAGAACTGCACCAGGGAATTCCGCATCTGATTTTGGAAGACTTTGGGGGGCGATCGCTCGACCAGCTTTTAAATCACGTTCGAGAGCCGGTTCAGTTTCTCAAAATTGCCCTTCAAATCGTCGCAGCGTTAGTTCAGATTCACGAACATCAGATTGTTCACAAAGATATTAAACCTAAGAACATCATTGTTCATCCCGAAACCCATGAGGTCAAAATTGGAGATTTTGGGATTGCGGCGTTTATTCCCTATGAGCAGCAGTTCGTTAGCAGTTCTAGCCGCATTGAGGGCAGTTTACCTTACCTATCGCCAGAACAAACTGGGCGGATGAACCGGGGCATTGATTATCGCAGTGATTTGTATTCCCTCGGTGTCACTTTCTATGAAATGCTGACGGGTCAACTGCCGTTCCAAGGCAATGATCCCTTAGAGTGGGTGCATTGCCACATCGCTAGACAACCACCCTCACTGCGCGAATTCAACATTCCATCTGTCATTTCAGACTTGGTGCTAAAACTGCTAGCAAAGGTAGCAGAGGAGCGGTATCAGAGTGCGTTAGGACTACAGTTTGATCTAGAGCGGTGCTTACAGGAACTAGACACAAAGGGAGAAATATCTCCCTTTGTGCTGGGTGAGCAGGATGTTTCAGATCGCTTGCAGATTCCTGAAAAACTCTACGGTCGCGAGAGCGAAATGGCTCAGTTGCTCGAAGCATTTGAACGAGTGGTGTCTCAGGGAACTCCAGAACTCATGCTCGTGTCTGGCTATGCCGGAGTGGGCAAATCATCGCTCGTGAACGAGCTACACAAACCGATTGTGCGATCGCGCGGCATCTTTATTTCCGGCAAGTTTGATCAATACAAGCGCGATATTCCCTATGCCACAATCGTGCAGGCATTTCAGGCCCTCGTGCGCCAACTTCTGACTGAGCCCAAAGACAGTCTGGCGACTTGGAAAACCAAAATTCAAGCCGCATTGGGAAACAATGGCAAACTGATCACAGATGTGATTCCAGAAGTGGAATGGGTGATTGGGGAACAGCCTGCCGTGCCAGAGCTGGGCCCTGCGGAAACACAAAACCGATTCAACCTTGTCTTCCAAAACTTTATTGGTCTCTTTGCCTCAAAAGAACATCCGCTGGCGGTGTTTTTAGACGATATGCAGTGGGCGGATAGTGCGACCCTCAATTTGATTCAAACGATTCTAACGGGGTCTAGCCTCAACTATCTTTGCTTTATTCTGGCCTATCGAGACAATGAAGTAAATTTGACTCATCCGTTTAGTTTGATGCTAAATCAGTTGCGTCAGGCAGGAACAGTGTCAACTGAGATTGTTCTGACTCCGCTCAATCTGAACTATGTTAATCAATTAATTGCAGAAACACTGCACTGTTCGCTAGACCGTTCAGAACCCCTTGCCCGGCTAGTAATTCATAAGACCGATGGAAATCCCTTTTTCGTCAATGAATTACTAAAGACGCTGTATCAGGACAATTTGATTCGATTCAACTATGCTCAGCACCGTCCAAGTTCATCTATTTGGCAATGGGATCTAGCTCAAATTGAAGCATTGGGCATTACGAACAACATTGTGAACTTGATGATTGGGCGACTGCAAAAGCTGCCAATCGAAACTCAGCATGTTCTCAAATTTGCGTCTTGTATCGGCAATCATTTTGATTTAGAAATACTGGCCATCGTAGCGGAAACATCTCCTGAGCAAGCGTTTGAGGCTCTCTGGGAGGCAATTTTGATAAGATTCATTGTGCCGACAGCGTCCAGCGAGGGGACAGGCTACCGTTTTTATCATGATCGAATCCAACAAGCCGCCTATGCCTTAATTGCCGACAACCAAAAGCAGGCGATCCACCTCATGATCGGGCGACTGCTGCTAAAAAGCATCGATTCTGACCAGTTGGACGAGCAAATTTTTGATGTCGTAAATCAACTCAATCGTGGACTAGACTTAGTTACAGAACCCGTCGAAAAAGCCGAAATTCTGCGACTAAATCTAATTGCAGGTCAGAAAGCAAAAGCCTCGACGGCCTACAGACCTGCCAAGAACTTTTTTGCGACTGCCACCACACTTTTACCTGGGGATGCTTGGGACAACCAGTATGAGCAGACTTTCACCTTATTCCTAGAACTAGCAGAGTGCTTGTATTTAATTGGGGAACTGTCGGCAGCAGAGAAGATATTTGATCGTTTACTACTGCATGTGCAGTCGACTGTTGATCGCGCTCATGTGTACAGTCGCCAGCTGCGGCTTTACCAGACTACAGGTAAGTATGAAGAAGCTCTGGCACGCGGTATTGAGGCGCTCAAGATGCTGGGGGTGTCATTTCCTGATCCAGATTCCTCAGCGCAGATTCAAACCGCAACAGAATTTGAAAAAAATCAGGTGGCAGTGAACTTGGGCGATCACCAAATTTCTGAACTACTCAATGCTCCGATTATTCAAGATCCTGCGGTGAAAGCAATCATCAGTTTGCTCACCACATTGGGACCGCTCTGCTACATGAGCCGACCCCATCTATTTCCTCTAGTTGTTCTCAAATCTGTTAATTACTCATTGCAATTTGGAAACATCGAAGAATCTTGTTTTGCTTACAGTATGTACGCCATGCTGCTAGTCTCTATATTCGGCGATATTCCAGGTGGCTACGCCTTTTCTGAAATGTCGATTCAACTAAATCAAAAGTTGAACAACCTGAAGTTTCGAGGCACTGTTCTGCACATCCATGGCAGCCATATCAATGTTTGGTGTCACCACATGGCAACCGATTTACCCTTTTTAGAACAAGGGTTTCTCGGCTGTGTGGAAGCAGGCGAGATTATTGTAGCAAATTACAGCGGTTTACAAGGCTCTTGGCAGATTCTCACGGTTGCCAATTCTGTGGTTGAGGCCTATCAATCCATCCAAAAATACGCCAATTTTGCTCAGCAGTGTAAACACGAGGCAGTTTATCAAACGATTCGATTGCAACAGCAATTATTGATGAATTGGCGCGGGCTCACTTACCACCCTTTGGCACTCAGCGATAGTGAGTTTGACGAAAATTATGCCCTCTCTCAGCTCGCAAAAACAAACTTTATAACAGGTATTATTTTTCATAAAATTATCAAATTGATCATATTTTTCACCTATGAAGAATATGATCAAGCACTGGACTCTGCACGACAAACTTTCGAGTTTCCAGTTAAAACGCTCGCGTTAGTCATTGAAACAGATGCCATATTTTATCACGCCTTAACATTAACAGCCCTGTACCCAACGATGGCCGATGCAGGAAAAGAACAGGCTTTGGCCAAGCTAAACTTACATCAGCAACAGCTCCACGACTGGGCGAGTCACTGCGCTGCAAATTTCCTCCACAAGTCTCAACTCGTAGCGGCTGAAATTGCTCGGATTGAAGGTCTTGATTTAGAAGCAATGCGTCTGTACGAGCAGTCCATCCAATCCGCCCGCGAACAGGGATTTGTGCAATTTGAAGCGTTGGCCTATGAATTAGCTGCCAAGTTTTACCTAGCTAGAGAGTTTGGGGCATTTGCTAAAACTTATCTACAAGAAGCAAAGAACGCTTATTTACGTTGGGGCGCGATCGCAAAGGTCAAGCACCTTGAAGAGCGCTATCCTGACTTACTCCCCCAACACTTTGAAGTGACTAATGGAACCTTCTTAGGAACAGCGAATCAACTTGACTTTTTATCGGTTGTGAAGGCATCTCAAACTATTTCTAGCGAGATTCTTCTACCAAATTTACTGCAAACTCTAATGCAAATTGTGCTTGAGCAAGCGGGAGCTGAACTGGGCTATTTACTGCTAGACAGCGATGGCACACTAGAACTCGCGGCGCAAGTAAATCTTAGAGAAGCATCATCTAATTCTCACCTCACCTCAGCCCGTCTCTCTATCGGTTCTCAAGTTATTCCTCAATCGGTGTTGAACTATGTGCTAAGAACCCAAGAAACCGTCATCTTAGACGATGCAACCAAGCAAACTCTGTTTTCAGAAGACGAGTATGTAATCCAGCAACGGCCACGGTCGCTCCTTTGTTTACCTATCCTTTACCAGTCTGAGTTACTAGGCATTCTTTATTTAGAAAACAATCGGATGCCGGGGGCATTTACCCAAGAGAAGCTAACCGCCCTGAACATTTTGACTGGCCAAATTGCCATTTCTTTAGAAAATGCTCATCTTTATCAAACGCTAGAAAACAGTCAAGAACGGCTCAACTTGGCGCTGCAATCTGGCAAAATTGGCGTTTGGAGCTGGGATATTTTAAATAATCGAGTAGATTGGGACGATCAGACTTACCAGTTGTTTGGAGTCGCCCCTGGAACCGTTAGTGTCTCCCTGGAAACGGTGCTCACCTACCTCCACCCCGAGGATGTCGAGCGGCATAATCAGTCGGTAGAACGTGCTATCACCGAAGGTATAGAACACAATCTAGAATATCGAGTGATTTGGCAAGATGGCAGTATTCACCATCTTGCCGCCCGTGGACGAGCAGTGTTTAACGAATCGGGAATCGCTGTTCGCATGGCTGGGACTGTGTTTGATATTAGCGATCGCGTCCGTGCCGAAGCCGAACGCGAACAAGCAGAGGCTCAGCGGTTACAACTCATACACGAACAAAGCGCCCGGGAACAAGCTGAATCTGCTAACCGGATCAAAGACGAGTTTTTGGCAGTGTTGTCTCACGAGTTGCGATCGCCGCTGAATCCCATTTTGGGTTGGGCAAAGCTGTTGCAAACCGGCAAGCTAGATGCCACAAAAACTGCCCAAGCCTTAGCCACAATCGAGCGCAACGCCAAACTGCAATCGGAACTGATCGAAGACTTGCTCGATATCTCCCGAATTCTGCGGGGTAAACTCAGTCTTACAGCCAGCCCCGTTAGTCTAGCGACGACGATTCAAGCTGCGATCGAAACCGTGCGCCTCGCCGCCGATGCCAAATCGATCACGGTAGATGTCAACCTAGGTGCTCAAGTCGGACAGGTTTCCGGTGATGCCACCCGTTTACAGCAGGTAATCTGGAACCTGCTTTCCAATGCGGTGAAGTTTACGCCTGCAGGCGGTCGAGTCGAAGTGCGCTTAGAGCAAGTAGACGGTCAGGGGCAAATCAGGGTTAGCGACAATGGCAAAGGCATTAATCCAGATTTTTTACCGTACGTATTCGACTATTTTCGTCAAGAAGATGGGGCTACGACGCGCAAGTTTGGAGGCTTGGGCTTGGGCTTGGCGATCGTGCGTCAAATTGTAGAACTGCACGGCGGTCAAATCTGGGTTGAAAGCTCTGGAGAAGGACAGGGAGCTACCTTTACCGTGCAAATTCCCCTCGCCTCCGCATCCACTCAGCTTCTTACTCCAAAACAACCTACCGCATCCGCAATCGATTTGACGGGTTTGCACATCTTAGTCGTAGATGATGAACCTGATTCACGCGATTTTGTGGCGTTTGTTTTAGAGCAGACCGGTGCGATCGTCACCTGCCTCTCCTCGGGAATCGAGGCGGGTCAGAAAGTCGATCAGTTTGATTTCGATGTGATTGTCAGCGACATCGGCATGCCAGAGATGGATGGCTATATGCTAATGCGGCAGATTAGGTCGATGGGCCACAATAGCCAGATTCCTGCCATTGCTCTGACGGCCTATGCTGGAGAAGTCGATCAACAGCAAGCACTGAAAGCAGGATTTCAGCAGCATCTCAGCAAGCCCGTGCAGCCAGAGGAGTTAGTCAAGACCATTGCAACTATGATCAACAGGCAAGGCAATGGCTCAGCAGACTAGTCAGAATTAGGCGGAACCTATGCCCCTTACTGTCGAGCCCCATGGGGCCGGGTGGGCGAGTCTGTCACCTGACCAAACTGCGCGGCGGTAGAGCTGGGGGCGCGAGTACTGGGGAAGGAAGCTGTCTTGCTCAGCGATATTTTCCCGCTCAGGGAGAGGAACTTAGGGTGAGGGCACTTTTATTAGGTAGGCTACTCTAACTGCTGATAGCAAGCCCTGAAGGCAGGTTTCCAGCGCCATCAACCCGGTGAACCCAAAGCGTTGGTGAAGGCGATCACTGCCCTGATCAACTCCGTAGGATGTCAGACCAATGAGCAATAAACCAGTACAGGAATTCCTATCGAGCTTGCGAGCTCGGCTGATCGGACTGGTTCTACTGGCAGTGCTGCCGGCATTGGGGTTGATTTTGTACACCGCCGCAGAGCAACGGCGCGAGGCGGTGGTCGAAACTCAAGAAAATCTGCTGCGCTTAGTCAATCTGGCGGCGACCAATCAAAAGCAGGTTCTTGAAAGCACTCGTCAACTGCTCGTGACCCTAGCTCGACTGCCAGAGGTGCGCAGTGGCAATCAGCAAGATTGCACTCGCCTGCTTGTAGATCTTCACCAACAATTCCCTATCTATACTAGCTTTGGAGTGAGCGATCCCAACGGAGATTTATGGTGCAGTTCGCTGCCGTTTACTCAAGCCATCAATCTCAGCGACCAGCGGTTTTTTCGGTTGGTGCGAGAGACAAATAGCTTTGCCATTGGTGACTATCAAATTGGAACGTTGAGCCGTCGGGCAACGATTGTATTGGGCTATCCGATTTTGGATCAGGCCGGACAGTTGCAAGCTGTTCTATCAGCTGGATTGGATCTTGAGCAGATCAATGCCTCGACCCTAACTCCACCGCTACAGGAAGGGGCAACGCTCACGGTGGTTGATCGCAACGGTACCGTTTTACTGCGGTATCCCGATGCGCAACAATGGCTGGGAAAATCGTCTTCTGCAGCGGAAGTCTATCAAATTGTGCTGGCTCAAACTGAGGGCACGGCAGAATCGCGGGGGCTGGATGGGGCTGAACGGATTTATGCATTTACCCGGCTGGGAGATGACCCGGTGAATGGGTCGATTTCTATTCGAATTGGGGTGCCTAAAACCGTTGCCTTCGCCTCCGCCAACCGACTGTTAACTCAAAACCTCATAAACCTGGGGCTAGTCGCGCTGTTGGCCTTAGCCGCCGCTTGGTTTTTGGGCGATGTGTTTTTAGTTCGCAAGGTGCAGTCGTTGCTGAACACGACGCAAAAACTCCGCCAGGGAGATTTGACGGCCCGCACAAGCCTGGCAACCGACGCCGGAGAACTCGGGCAATTAGCCCGATCATTTGACGAGATGGCTGCCGCCCTCGAACAGCGAGACCAGGCGATCGCCACGCTCAACCTCGACTTACAGCACCAGCTAGCTGAATTACAGAACAGTGAAGCGCGTTATCGGCTCTTGGCTGAAGCCATTCCTCAATTGGTTTGGATTACGAATGCAGCCGGACAAAATGAATATGTCAACCAACAATTTCGTGATTACACCGGATTAACGCTTGAAGCAATGCTGGACTGGAGATGGCTATCAATCATCCATCCAGACGATTTAGAGAAAACGCGGCGCTGTTGGCTGACCGCCGTCAGCATTGGTCAGATTTATAAAATTGAATATCGCTTTCGTCGGGCAGATGGCGTTTATCGCTGGTTCTTAGGACAAGGCATTCCCCTCAAAGATGAGCAAGGTCGTGTCAATCAGTGGGTGGGCACTTGTACCGACATTGAGCCGCAAAAGCAAATTGAGCAAGCGCGATCGCAACTGCTAAAACGAGAACAGGCGGCACGGGAAACTGCCGAACAAGCCAACCGCATTAAAGATGAATTTTTAGCCGTTCTCTCCCATGAACTTCGCAGTCCAATGAATCCGATTCTGGGTTGGTCGAAGCTACTCCGCGACGGTAGACTCGATGCTGACAAAGCGGCTCAGGCGGTCAAAGTCATTGATCGCAATGCTCAAATCCAAATGCAGTTAATCGATGACTTGCTCGACATTTCGCGCATTCTTCGAGGCAAGCTTAGCTTAAACATTACGCCTGTCGATCTCAATGCTGTCATTGCCAACGCGCTTGAAACCGTTCAGCTATCGGCGGCAGCAAAGTCAATTGCGATCCAGTCTATCCCCTCGCCCTTGGCCCAGATCGTCAATGGGGATGCCGGACGATTACAGCAAGTCATTTGGAATCTCTTGTCCAACGCGGTGAAGTTCACCCCACCAGACGGACAGATCGAAGTGACGCTATCAGCCTTAGGAAAAAATGCTCAAATTCAAGTAAAGGATAGCGGCAAAGGCATCAACCCTGAGTTTTTGCCCTACATTTTTGAGCATTTTCGGCAAGAAGATGGAGCCACTACGCGCAAGTTTGGCGGATTGGGCTTGGGGCTGGCGATCGCGCGTCAAATGGTAGAACTGCACGGCGGTCAAATCTGGGTCGAAAGCCCTGGGGAAGGACAGGGAGCCACCTTTACCGTGCAAATTCCCCTCGCCTCCGAATCTACTCAAATGCTTACTCCAAAACAACCTACATCATCTGCAATCGATTTGACGGGTTTGCAAATCTTGGTCGTAGATGATGAACCCGATTCACGCGATTTTGTGGCGTTTGTTTTAGAACAGGCCGGTGCGATCGTCACCTGCCTCTCTTCGGGAATCGAGGCCGTTCAGAAGGTAGAGCGGTTCGCTTTCGATTTGATTGTCAGTGACATCGGCATGCCAGAGATGGATGGCTATATGCTAATGCGGCAGATTAGGTCGATGGGCCAAAATAGCCAGATTCCCGCCATTGCTCTGACGGCCTATGCGGGAGAAGTCGATCAACAGCAAGCCCTGAAAGCAGGATTTCAGCAGCATCTCAGCAAGCCCGTGCAGCCAGAGGAGTTAGTCAAAACCATTGCAACTATGATCAAAAGGCAAGGCAATGGCTCAGCAGACAAGTCGGATTGACATCCTCCCCGACCTAAAGGTGCGGGGATTCGCTGGAATAGCTAGGCTACGTCCAGACAGGTAGACGGTTCAACGGGCATTGCTGGCAAGCCAGTCTTACATGCCCTCCCCGTCCAGTTTGAATCTTGGGCTAGCTC
>JBBSKN010000047.1:0-27758 GCA_038256265.1 Phormidesmidales cyanobacterium | reverse complement strand
TCGGGTTTCAGGTATCGGGTTTCGGGTTTCAGGTATCGGGTTTCGGGTATCGGGTTTCAGGTATCGGGTTTCGGGTTTCAGGTATCGGGTTTCGGGTATCGGGTTTCAGGTATCGGGTTTCGGGTTTCAGGTATCGGGTTTCGGGTTTCGGGTTTCAGGTATCGGGTTTCAGGTATCGGGTTTCAGGTATCGGGTTTCGGGTTTAGACCTAACACCTAACACCTAACACCTAACACCTAACACCTAACACCTAACACCCAATTTTCCCCTCACCCCTCACACCCCTCGCAGACGCCAAAAAATTCCAGTGTGTGGTAGTAGATTCGAAACGACCTGGTTCCCTGGAGCTGCGCCTCTAGTTCCTTCACGGGACAGGTATCGACGGGCACTGAGACGCCGCACTGTAAGCAGGTGAGGTAGTGGTGGTCGTGCTCCACGGCGCTATACAGCGTTTCCCCGGTCAGCGTCACCCGGTGCTGCACCAGCCCCAGCAGTTTTAGCGTATCTAAGGCGCGATAGATGGTCGCTAGACCGATGGGCTGCTGGCGGCGCATCAGGCCATGGAGCGCCTGGGCCGACAACGGCTGAGGCTGATGTTGCAAATTGTCTAACACCGACTGCTGCCCTGCGGTCAGGCGTGGTTTTGGCTGCCCCGTTGAGGCGGCTCCGACAGAATTTTCAGCATCTTTTTTCAAAATCATGGTCGCGATCCACAACAAGATGGGGTAGGATGCTCAGGAATGATAATCATTATCATATTGCAAGACTATGGTTCTGTCTCCTCCCCCCAATCCGGCAGTAGAGATCGCTGCTGACTCCGCTGACCAGGCTGCGCCCTCCGCCGATTTACTCCTGGTGCATCGCCCTCGCCGCCTGCGTCGCACCGAGGGGCTACGGCGCATGGTGCGCGAAACGGTGCTCACGGTCGATGACCTAATTTACCCCATGTTTGTGATGGAGGGCAGCGGCCAGCGGCAGGAAGTCTCCTCCATGCCTGGCTGCTATCGCTATTCGCTGGATCTGCTGCTGGAAGAAATTCGGGAGGTGGTGGGGCTAGGGATTGGTGTGATCGCCCTCTTCCCCCTGATCCCTGACCACCAAAAAGACAACGCTGGCACCGAAAGCTACAACCCCGCTGGGCTAATTCCCCAGGCTGTGCGGGCGATCAAGCAGGCCTTCCCCTCACTGCTGGTGATTACCGACGTGGCCCTCGACCCCTACAGCAGCGCTGGCCACGACGGCATTGTTGTAAATGGCGAAATTCTCAACGACGAAACCGTAGCGGTGCTGGTCAAACAAGCCCTAACCCAGGCCGAAGCCGGAGCCGATATGGTCGCCCCCTCCGACATGATGGATGGCCGCATCGGGGCCATTCGCCAGGCCCTCGACGCCGAGGGTTGGATCAACGTCGGCATTCTTGCCTACTCCGCCAAGTACGCTTCGGCCTACTACGGTCCCTTTCGCGACGCCCTGGAGAGCGCCCCCAAATTTGGCGACAAAAAGACCTACCAAATGGATGCCGCCAACGCCAGCGAAGCTCTCAAAGAAGTCGATCTCGACATTGCCGAAGGGGCCGACATCGTCATGGTCAAACCCGCCCTGGCCTACCTGGATATCATCCGCCGCATCAAACAGCACACCAACCTGCCCGTCGCCGCCTACAACGTCAGCGGCGAATACGCTATGGTCAAAGCCGCCGCCGCCCAGGGCTGGATCGATGAAACCGCCGTGATGCTCGAAACCCTCACCAGCATCAAGCGAGCCGGAGCGGATGTGATTTTGACCTACTTTGCTAAGGATGCGGCGAAGGCGATGAGGGGGTGAGGGGGGTGTTGGGTGTTAGGTGTTAGGTGTTAGGTCTAAACCCGATACCCGATACCCGAAACCCGGCACCCGAAACCTGAAACCCGAAACCCAAAACCTGAAACCCAAAAAAGGAGTCCCCCATGCCCCAACTCTTCCCCTTCCGTCGAACGGCCCTGCTGATTGCATCTTCCGTGGCCGTTGCCCTGGGGAGTTGTGCTTCGGGTACTACAGACGTGGCCGATACCGAAGCGTCTGATGGTGCGATCGCAACTGACTTGACGGTGGTGACAACGATTTTGCCGATCACGCAGTTCACCAATGCGGTGGTGGGCGATCGCGCTGAGGTGATTCCTCTGATGCTGACCAATGTGGACCCCCACGACTTTCAGGCTAGCCCGGCGGATGTGCAGGCTTTAGTCAATGCCGATGTGCTGGTGAAAAACGGCCTGGAGATGGAGGTCTTTTTAGACGACATGATCGCCAACGCCGAGAACCCTGACCTGGTGATGATCGACTCTAGCGAGGGCATTGCGGTGCTGTCGAACGAGGCGGTGGAGGGCCACAGCTACGGTAAGGCTGATGACCACGACCACGACCACGACCATAGTGATGCTGATGCCGACCATGATCACGCTGAAGGGGAGGCTCATGACCATGCCGAAGCCGGGCATCACCACCATGGCGAATACAATCCCCACATTTGGCTCGACCCCAAGCGGGCGATTCAGCAGGTGGAAAACATTCGCGACGGCATGGTTGCGGTTGACCCCGAGGGTGAGGCCATCTACACCGCCAATGCGGCGGCCTTTATCGCTGAGCTAGAGGCGCTGGATGCGGAAATTACGGAACAACTGGCTCCCTTTGCGGGGCAAACCTTTGTCGCCTTCCACGACTTTGCCCCCTACTTTGCTGAGAGCTATGACCTAGATGCCGAGTTTTTGGTGGATGTGCCCACAGTCAACCCCGCCCCTGAGGATGTCAAGCGGGTGATGGATACCGTCGAGGCCTCTAACCTAAAAACCATTCTGACCGAACCGACCGCTGGGGAGGATGCCTTTGATGCGATCGCCCGCGATCTTGGCGTTGAAGTCGGCATGTTTGACCCGATCGAAGTGGGCGGCCCCGAGGCGGTGATGCCCGACTACTACCTCGCCACCATGCGCCGCAATGCCAACAACCTGGCCACCTCCTTTGAGGCCTCTACCCAGCAGTCTTGGTTGCCGCTGTGGCAGACTAAACCGTTGGCTGTAGCAGTGCTTCAGCCCGTGGGTCTGCGGCTTTAGAAGGGGAAGAAGTCTTGAACACAGCAGTCTTAGCCGTTGAGGGTCTGACGGTGTACCGCGACAGCTACGCCGCCGTGCAGGATGTCTCCTTCGCCCTCGAAGCCGGCACCGACACCGCCATCGTTGGCCCTAACGGTGCCGGGAAGAGCACGCTAATTCAGGCCATTTTAGGCGTGTTGCCCCGGCGATTGGGAAAGGTGAGCCTGATGGGCCACGCCCTTACCCCCAGGGGAGTGCTGCCGGGAAAGGTGCGTCAGCAGATCGCCTACCTGCCCCAAAATTTTTTGTTTGATCGCCGTATCCCCATCACTGTGAACGAACTCGTCGCCCTCGGCTGGGACAGCCTGGGGCCACAGCTGCCCTGGGCCAACCGCCAAGCCCGTCGCCTGGCGGTCAGCCGCGCCCTCGCCGAAGTCGATGCCCTGCACCTCGGCCCCCAGCCCATCTCTCGCCTCTCTGGCGGCGAAATGAAGCGGGCTTTGCTGGCCTATTGCCTGGTGCGACCCCGCCGCCTGCTCATCCTCGACGAAGCCCCTGCCGGTCTCGACGCCCTCGGCGAATCGGAGTTTTACCAGCTGCTCTACCAGCTCAAACAAGACCAGGGCTGGGCCATTCTACAAATTTCCCACGACTTAGATATGGTCAGAAAACACTGCGATCGCGTCCTCTGCCTCAATCGCGTCCTCCGCTGCCAGGGCACTCCAGACTATGCCCTAGCCCCCGACAATTTGGTGGCGGTGTATGGGTCGGAGTTTGTGCGATATCGGCATCATCATTAGAGGGAGGTTGGGTGTTAGGTGTTAGGTGTCGGGTGTTAGGTGTCGGGTGTTAGGTGTTAGGTGTTAGGTGTTGGATGTTAAGTCGAAACCCGAAACCCGAAACCCGATACCCGCTACCCGGCCAACCTACCCCTGCCCCTCCCAGGAGGGGATCCCAAAACCAGAAACCCAAAACCTGAAACCCAAAACCCAAAACCCAAAACCCAAAACCCCTTCCCCCCCATGTCCGACCTCACCCGCGTCATTGAACTCTTCCAACTCCCCTTCATGCAGCGGGCACTGATGGGCGGCGTTCTCACGGGTCTGATGGGGGGGCTGCTGGGCAGTTTCACCATTCTGCGGCAGCTGTCGTTTTTTAGTGATGCCCTGGGGCATTCGGCGCTGTTGGGTATCAGCTTGGGCCTGCTGCTGGGGCTGAGTCCATCGTCGGTGCTGCTGCCATTTTCGGTGTTGTTTGCCTTAGGGGTCACCTATTTACTCGAGCGCACGCGGCTGTGGACCGATGCGCTGCTGAATATTGTCTACTCGTCGTCGCTGGCGATTGGGGTGATCTTGCTGACCTTTGTGGGGCAGTACAAGGGGGGCATTAACAGCATTTTGTTTGGCGATATTTTGGCGGTGCGCCAGAGTGATCTGGTGGTAAGTACGGTGCTGCTGCTGGTATGCGTGGGGTTTGTGGGGCTGACGCTGCGATCGCAGATTCTCCTCACCCTGCACGAACCGCTGGCGATCGCTCGGGGCATCTCGGCCTCGGCCCACCGCACCGCCTTCATTGTGCTGCTGGCCCTGGTGGTGGGCACCTCGATCAAGGCGATCGGCGTACTGCTGATCAGCGCCTTTGTGGTGATTCCGGCCTGCGCTGCCCGCCTGCTCAGCCGCACCTTTACCGGCTACGTCATGCTGTCGTCTTTTCTAGGGGCGCTGGGGGCGGTGCTGGGCATGGTGTTTTCAGCCCTGTTTAATCTGCCGTCGGGGCCTGCGATCGTGACAGCGCAGCTAGCGATTTTTCTAGTGGCGATTGTGTTGCCTAGGACGAAATTGTCGGCGGTTTAAGGGGAATGAGCCGCCAGGGCGACGGGCGCTTTGGCCTGTTGATTTCATCTTGGTTTCATGGTCAGATGCTACGGTCATAGACTAAAGAAGATGACCACTGGCTGCCATCCCTTTTCCGGTAGCCTGAACAGTTGATCCCATGCGTATTTTGCTGGTTGAAGATGAACCCGACCTGGGGCGAGCGATTAAGCGCACGCTGACCCAAGAAGCCTACGTGGTGGATTGGGTGCAAGCCGGGGATGAAGCCTTGACCTATCTGGAGAGCAGCGCTGTCACCTATGGGCTCGGAGTACTGGACTGGATGCTGCCAGGGCGAACGGGGCTCGAAATCTGTCGCTGGCTGCGATCGCATCAAAATGCCCTGCCGGTGCTGATGCTGACCGCCAACGATCGCATCGAAGATCGGATTGCGGGGCTAGACGCTGGGGCCGACGACTATCTGGTCAAGCCCTTCAGCATGGATGAACTGTTGGCTCGACTGCGGGCCTTAAGACGCCGCCCGGTTGATTTTAGGCCCGCTCAAATTCAGGTGGGGCCACTGCGGCTAGACTGCGATCGCAGAATTGCCCTGCTGCACAGCAACACCGCCGCTGAGCAGGCGATCGAGCTGACCCAAAAAGAGTTTCAGCTGCTGCAATATTTAATGGAGCACCCCGATCAAATTCTCACCCAAGAGCAGGTGCTCAACCAGCTGTGGGAATTTGGCGCTGAACCAATCAGCAACGTGGTGGCCGCCCAGGTGCGACTGCTGCGCCGTAAGCTGGGGCAGTATGGCTGTGACCACCTGATTGAAACCGTCTATGGCATGGGATACCGGCTCAAAGCTGAATAAACTGTTTCGCCGCAGCCGCTGGCAGCTCACCGGGTGGTATACGGGCGTCATGGCTGTTGTGCTGGCGATTAGCGCCCTGGGCATGTATGAGGCGATCGCCCATGCCCATCGGGTATCTGCCGATCGCGAGCTCAAGTCGGTCGCCGAAGCCGTTCACGACAGCCTAGAAAAGACTCTCACGGCCAACGGTCAGCTTGAGAGCGATTCCTCTAATCTGCTGCCCAGCCTTTGCCTAGCCGGAGATCCTTGCCTGGCCCCCTTTGAGCACAACCAAAACCACTATCACCCTGAAGAGCTATATTCCAGCAATTACTATATCCGGGTGCTAGGCACCGATGGAACATTGGTTGCGATCGCTGGCGACTATCCCCCAGGGCTACCCAGCCCTGATATTTCTTCCCTTTGGCAAAGCCTGCGCGATGGGTCGGGGCAGCCCTACCGCCAGATTATTCTGCCTCTGTATGCCCTCGATGACCAGCAGTTGGTGGGCCGGGTGGTGGTAGGTCGTTCGCTCAATGACTTTGCCGTCTACCTGGCCACGGTTCGCTGGAATATGGCCCTGGGTCTACCGATTGTTCTAGCGCTCACGGCGGTGGCTGGCTGGTGGCTGGCGGGGGTAGCCCTAGAGCCGGTGCAAATGTCGTACCGCAACATTCAGCAGTTCACCGCCGATGCTGCCCACGAGCTGAGAACCCCCCTCTCTGCGGTTCAGGCCACCACCGAGTCGGTCGTTCGGCTGCCCGACATCTCCGATGCCGAGGCCCGCGATACCCTCCAGGTGATTGCCCGCCAAAACCATCGCCTCACCCGCTTAGTCAGCGATCTGCTGCTGCTATCTCGGCTTGATATTCAGACCACAGCGCCTGGTCTGGCCTGCTGTCTGCAAGACGTGCTGAGCGATATTGAGGAAGAAATGGCGGCGCTAGCGATCGCTAAGGGCATTTACCTCTGGCTCGATCAGCCTGCGGCCCCGCCGCTGATCGTAGTTGGTCACGAAGAGCAGCTCTATCGTCTGGTGCTGAATGTGGTCAGCAATGCCCTACAGCACACCCCCGCCGATGGCAAGGTCACCATTCGCCTCAGAGCTGTGGATAAGCAAGCCCTGATTGCCGTAGACGATACCGGAGGGGGCATTCACCCCGACGATCAACCGCGAATTTTTGATCGCTTTTACCGCATTGAAAAAGATCGGTCTCGCCAGAGCGGCGGCGCGGGGCTGGGGTTGTCAATTGCGCTGGCGATCGCCCAGGCCCACGGCGGCAGCATTCACGTTAAAAGCGCCGTCTCTAAGGGCAGCACCTTTACCATTAAGCTCCCCCTCGCCAGTGCGGGTACACCCCTAGGCCAGCTTCGCTAGGTTTCGATCAACCTACCGCTGAGTTGCCCCAAAGCCACCCTTAACGCTTTCTACGCAACACCAACCTAACTCTTCATCACGTCGAGCATATGATCTAAGACAAAGGTGTGCTCGTGCTGGGGGCTAAACAGGATGATATCGGCATCTTGAACCACTCGCACACTGTGACCGGGTGGCCAGTAGAAGACATCGTTCGTGGTGCAGGTATCAACCTTGCCATCGGTATAAGTGACCACAACTTCACCCGCAATAATGTAGCCCCAATGCGGTGCGTGGCAGGCGTCATCGTTGAGACCTTTTAAAAGCGGGGCAATGTCGGTGCCAGCCCCAAGGGAGAAATATTCGCCTGCCATCGTTCCGTAGCCGGTTGCGTCGCCAAAGTTGGGAACCTGACGTGCGAGTGCGCCTGGGACGTCAATTTTGGCGGGAATCTGGTCTTTAGAGATTCGCATAAGTTTTTGCTGGGTTGTTGGTTTATCCAGAATCAAGCTGCGGAGATATCTCTGGGGTGCCTATGACGTGAAGGGGCACCATACGATATCTATCTACGGTACCTACTGGAGAACACTCCAGGAAAATACCTCTCAACACTCCACTTTTGTTAAAATTTATAGAAAATGTAACCCGTCGTTACAGTAGTCAACATTGACAGTAAATAGACATAAATAAACGGCGCTGTGGTGTTGTAGGGCTGATTGACTGACAAAAGTTTCCCTCGCAGGTTGGGTTGAGGTAACGTTGGCGCAGCCTTGCCGGAGGCAATAACCCAACACCGACAACGGTTTCGTTGGGTTTCGCTATCGCTAACCCAACCTACGGCTAGTGCTCCTGACGTTTCACCCTTTGGCGGCGCTCTAGCCTACGCCTTGGCGCAAAGAATTTGGGTTGATGTCGGTTGCAGAAAGCAACCGGCTCCTGGATATGGTCTCGGCGATCGCCACCAAAATGGAAGTGTTCTTAACCAACAGGCAACTGTTGATTAAATTCATCATCCTATTTATTGAATTGACGAAAGTGTTGGTTGAATTCATCACCCCATTCATAAGCATCACTTTCGTGATCTAAAGCAAAATGAAAGTGTTTATTATGAATGCGCCCCTGTTTATCGAATTCACCCGGTTGTTCGTCGAATTCATCGGCCTGTTTTTCACTAACGCCCTCGTTTTGCTCGAAAGCAGTGCCATGGGTTGCGCCGCGACCTGCTCTAGAATGATAGACAGCCGCAATTTTACCGACGCCCTCTGGCCAGTAAGCACATGTCAACTCCCGCAAAAGCATCGGTTTCAGAGCCTTGCTAAAGGTGCCATCTTAAAACGGTAAACCCAATTGAGGTGTATCTGATGCCACGCCGAAAAAGAAGCTCACCCGTGCTCGAAAAGGGCGTTCGCCGCGCCGCTGCGCTCAAATCAATCAGCCCCAGCCTAAATTTGGGCGATGGCCTCACCCTAGACAGCTATCAGCTAGAGTTGGAGAAGCTGCAATCGCAGCTGGCTACCTATAATGAATCGCTATCGTTTGTAGACCGCGCCCTTAGCGTAGTGCGCGACACCGAAAAAGAAATTAGAGTGCTTTCAGAACGCATGCTGATTGCTGTAGCGGCCAAGTATGGCAAAGACAGCTATGAGTATGAGATGGCGGGCGGCATTCGCAAGAGCGAGCGCAAGCGCCCCACCCGCCGGGTAGACAGCGTGGCTTGAGTTTTATTGCCGCTGCGTTTAAAAATTCCCTCGGTAGACTCAAGCTACCGAGGGAATTTTGCATTTAGCCTACGGTCTGTGCCTTGGTTAAACAAGTCATAGATAGCGTCTGCACGCTAGAGAAGTAGTCACCTGCCTAGTAGGGTGGGCACTGCCCACCATTCACCTCTATCGTAGACAGCTACCCCTACGGACGGCTAAAGGGCATCCTCGGCGGGGCGGTTTTCCACATTAGGTCGATTTCTTCGGGGGTGAGGCCATAGGCTTGGTTGACTAGCTCAGAGATGCGGTGCTCTAGCACCAGCCCATCGCGGCGGCGCTGCTGAATGGGCAGGGCGTAGTCGCCGTAGGCATCGCTGAGGGTTTTAAGGTCTTTGGGGCCAAGGTTGCCTGCACCTTTGGGGCGGCGTTTTTTAACCTCTTGCAAAAAGTCGTCAAGGGCCAGGGTGGCAAAATCGCTGAGTTTGTTGCCTGCTTTCTCAATGCCGTGCTCGACACGAAACCAGTTGAGCATTTCGCGGGTGGCCTGCTGGTTGGCTTTGGTGAATTCGATAAGCTGCTGAACCGCAGGTTCGACCTCGGCACGGATTTCGTCTGTAGGTGGAGCGATGGGGAACGCCTCAATTAGTTCTCCTTTGGGAGTTAAGGCTTCATCCTTCATGTGTGGGAGATATCGCCAGTTATACCACCATCCAAGCGGCGAATTCAGCACTGCTAGAAGATAAAGATCAGCATTTGCAACCATAAAACTTTTATTGTTGGTGAAATGCTCTCCTGTGTCATAACAATAAGCAGGATGGAATTGTATTTCTTGGTAAATGAGTTTTGGTTTTAGAAACAAGTCATAGTAGGCGCATGATCTTAATTCCCACCAAAAGTGTCCTTTGTCAGACCTTTTTTTTAACTTGTCTGCGAAAGCCACCATATATTCATAGATTGCAGGGAAAGTGAATGAGAAGGTATCTTCAGCTTGCTCAACAGGCTCGCCGCACCAAGGCCAAGCATAGTCACCACTGGATTTCAGGAGAATTATCCATAGATCTCCATCCCATTTTGGAAACCATCGCTTGAGATCCTGCCCACGGAGAAAAGGTTTAATGAGTTCTGTAGATTTAGCATCAGCACTGATTAAACGCTTTCTATGCTCTCCGTCTATTACAAAAGCCTCATTTAATCCCGTTTTAATTCCATACTGCGGCCTGACATCTATGAAATCATGCAAAGGAATACTTTTATTGTTTATATTTTTTATTAGATCAGTGACAGCAGGTAGCTCTAGGCTCCATGCTTCAGACGAGAATTTCAACCATGAAATGTCATAACCCTCTTGGTTTACATACTGGGGAAGATTGATATTCTCTAGGCGTTCTCGCGGCACAGTGCAAACTTGAACGGGGGAAGATAATTTAGTCTTTTTATCTTCTTCCTCGTCTTCAGTAACTGGCTTCCGCACAGCCACAATACACGGAAACACATCGGCATCCTGAAAAATCGGCGCATGGCCGAAGTCGATAATTTGTTCAAAGACGCTGTTTTCGGCAAAAAACTTTCGCAGCGGTTCCCCATACCCAGCCCGTAGCCATTTATTCGTCACAATGTACGACAACACCCCATGGGGCCGCAAAATCTCCAGTCCCTTCTCGTAAAAATACACATACAAATCGGCCACGCCATCGTAGGCCACATAGTGCGCTTGCAGGTAGGGCTTAAACGGCGTCAGCAGCTCTTGCCGCACATAGGGCGGGTTGCCAATCACCACATCAAACCCGCCATCGGCAAACACCGCCGCAAACTCTGCCTGCCAGTCAAACGCACGGGGGGCCACTGCTGGGTCAGCCACAATCGAGTTGCCCACCTTAATGTTGTCATCTAGATAGGTGAGCTGCCTGCCCCGCTCCGCCGTCTTCAGCCACAGCGACAGCTTCGTAATCTCCACCGACTCAGGCGACAGATCTACCCCATAGAGGTTTTGGTTGAGAATGGTTTTGGTCAGGTCAAACAGGCTGCGCTGGCCCACAAACTCGCCCGTCTCGTCGGCGGTTTTGAGGGCGGCAAGCTGCTCATTTACCCGCTCATACTCGCTATTCAAATAGTCAAAAGCAGCAATCAAAAACGCCCCCGACCCACAGGCCGGGTCAATCACGCGGGTTTTGACCAGCACCTCATCGCGGTAGCGCTCCCAAAACTGTATTTCGGCGGCGCGGCGCTGGCGTACCGCATTGGCGCGAATCTGGTCAATGCCGATCTCCTGCCAGAGGGCTTTTTCTTGGCGCTCCAGGTAGCCGCCTAGGGCCACCGACACAATGTATTGGGTAATAAACGCCGGGGTGTAGTAAACCCCCTGGGTTTTGCGCTGGCCTTTCTTTTGGTCATAGGTTTCGCCCGCCGAGAGCGATCGCAGTTCTTCCAGGTCGCTGACCGACTGCTCAAAGATGTGGCCCAAAATGTTGACCGACACTTCCGAGTCAAAGTCGTAGCGGGCCAGCTTTTTAAGCTGGGTGCAGAGAATGTCTGACACCTGAAGCTGCGAGTCTAGCAGCGGGTCGTGCTTAAACAGGCCGCCGTTGTAGCCCGGTATCAAGAGATCCGGGTTGCCCTGATCCACAGCGCGAAACACAGATTTGTAATTTTCCCAAATGGAGCGGGGGTTGTAGAGGTCTTTATGGTCGTGGGCCTGTTGAATGGTCTCTTTGGGCAGCAGGTCTTTGTCTTCGCAAAAGGCGATGAACAACACCCGATCCAGCGTTTTTTGGGCTTTTTCAATCAGGGCAATGTCGCGGTCTGCCAGCTCAGCGGGGCCAGTGGCGCGAAAGTGGCGGGCCAGGTTGAGCCGCACCTGCTTGTACTCGGCGTAGAGGGTTTTGGTGATTTCGACCTCGGCTTTGTCAGACTCGACCAAGAGCTGGTCGATGGGCGATCGCGCCTTGGGGTCAGCGCTGGGGGGCAAAAAATTTTGCCGACACAGCACAAAGTAAAACAACCGAAACCGCTCTAGGTCTTCAAGATCCTTCAGCCTAAAAACTTCGTAATAGGCCGGGGTTTTGCTGGTTTGGTACAGCCGAATCTCGCGATAGTTTGACACCAGCACCCAGCGGCAGTCGGCGGTGTAGTTGGCGTAGCGCCAGCCCTGGTCTACCGCAGACTCTTTGCGGCCTGGGGCAGCGCGATCCAAATCATTCTTGGCCCCCTTTAGCTCGATGGGGGCAATCACTCGGCCCTCTAGCTGCTTGCCACCCTTTTGCTTGGTGACGGCGTTAAAAAAGCCCAGCGCCCCATCGGCAGAGCCGCCGCCGTCAGAGATGGTTTGCTCGGCGTGTAGCTCCCACTGGTGGCCCGCGCCGCTAATCACCGAACGATAGCCCAGGGCATCTTGAAACACATCCCGCAGAAAGTCGCCGTGGAGCGAGGTTTCTTTAACGGCGTCGAGGGTGCCGCTGTCTAGCGCCTGCACCCACCGCAAGAGATTTTGGTGGCGATCGCCCATGTCGGCAGGAAACAAAAACCCCTTGATTGCCTGGGTGAGGGTCTTGTCTTGAAACAGGCGGTGGTGGCTGGGCTGGGGCATGCCGCTAAAGTCGGTAAGGCTACCTAACGTTACTTAAGACTACAGCCCTAATGGGTAAACCAAGCATGGTCAAGCCCGACACCCGGCTAGCAATGACCGCTAACCCACCTCAAACCCTCGTAGGATGGGCAAAGCTGGCGTGCCCATCGGCACGAATGCCTAACGATGGGCACGGGCAAGGCCCTTTGCCCATCCTACGCACTGATTACGACAGATGGGCTGCTTAGCCCAGACCGACCCACCCCTACCCCACCCGATCAAGTTAAGTTTGGCGCAGAATTATCTACTCTCAAGATCCTTAATTAGCACCTTCATTTCATCAATCTCTCTGACTTGAGCGGCAATAATCTCTTCGGCAAGCTGCTGCACACGTGGATCTGAGAGATTAGCTCGCTCACTCGTTAAAATTGCAATTGAGTGGTGCGGGATCATCGCTTTCATCCAGGCGATATCCCCAATAGTGGCCTGGCTACGAACAAGCCATAGCGACAGGGCAAATACTATAATGCTGCCTACGAAGATACTCACGTTTACTTTTCGATTGCTGTACATGTTCAACATAAAGCCGAGCATGATACCAGCCATGACTGCTCCCATGAACAGAGCCATATAGACCCGCGTTTCACTAAAGTAAATATGATCTAGCCGGTAAGTATTTAAATACATCAGCAAGAACATCGCAACAGTAGATGTTGCGATCATCGCGGCAAACTTTCCATACTTTCCTGTCGACATCTTTTCGTTCTTCATCGATTTCTGAGTAGACATACCGCTTAATACTCCTTATCAACTGTGTTACACAAAGGGTGCATCCCCCGCACACTATGACCAGATGACCAATAGAAGACATTATTGGTGAGGCCTAGGCTACTTCATGAAGGTAAAACGTCCGTTAACCTTTTCACCGCCGATCTCAGAGAGCACGGCCACCTTATATTCTCCCGCAGCCGTGGCCAGAAGCATTGCTGTGTAGTGGGCGTTCTCGGCGTCGTAGATCATCTCAATCGATTCTTGGGAGCCGTCAGGAGCCTGAATCTGAGCCATCACCTTGGCATCGGCGATCGGCTCATGGGTGTCGCCCTTTTGCAAAAAGAAATCTAGATGCACCCCAGTGGGTTCGTTGGCCGTCACCAGCTCTAAGTGGTAAGGGCCAGACTCAATCACCTGTCCCCCCTGGGATGCCTGCATGTGCCCGTCGCCCCCAGCGGCAGCCTCGGGTGCTGCTTGAGCTTCAAGAGCCGGAGCTTCGACCATCGTCTCTGTGTCTGCGGGAGCGCTGCTTTGCTCTCCACTGCTGCCACAGGCCCCCAGGGTTAGAGCCAGGCCAAGGGCTACTACAGAGTAGGTCAGGGTTTTCTGGACGGTCATAACGGTATTCCTTACAAAGAGAAAACAGAGGGTTGCTTAGGGACAGCCCTAGGGCTGCGGACAGAAGCGTTGTTACTGCGCCAGGGCCGGATCTCGGGGCTCAGGTGCAAAATCGGCAGGCCCTAGATGGGCCGCTACCTGGGGAATCAAATGCCGCCCAAACAGCGAGTAGAGGGCTGGCAGCACTAGCAGGGTCAGCGCCGTCGAGGTGAATAGCCCGCCTAAGACGACCACAGCCAGGGGCTGCAAAATTTCTTTGCCCGCGCCGCTGCCCAGCACCAGGGGCACCATGCCCAGGGCCGAGGTGAGGGCCGTCATTAAAATAGCCACCAGCCGCTCTGACGAGCCTTCAACAATCACCTGGCGCAGGGGCATGCCCTGGGCCAGCTTGGTGTTGTAGTTGTCAACCAGCAGCAGGCCATTGCGGGTGGCGACGCCAAACAGGGTAATAAACCCCACCAGCGACGCTACCGATACCACGCCGCCCCCCAGGGCAATGGAGGCAATGCCCCCCACCAGGGCCAGGGGCAGGTTGACCATAATCATCACCACCCCCAGCACCGACTTAACCGCGAAGTACATCAGCACAGAGATGACGACGATCGCCAGCCCGCCAAACACCAGCAGGTTGCGGCTGGCCCGCTGCTCTGACTCAAACTGCCCGCCGTACTGAATGTAGTAGCCCGAAGGCAGCGATACCGCTTCCCCCACCCGGTCTTGAATGGCATCGACCACCGAGCCCAGGTCGCGCCCGGCCACGTTGGCCGACACCACAATCAGGCGCGAGACATTTTCGCGATTGATGGTGTTTGGCCCGGTGCCGTAGTCAATGCGGGCCACCTGAGCCAGGGGAATTTTTTGGCCGACGGGGGTGTCAATCAGCAGGTTGCCGATCGCATCCAAATTGTTGCGGGCGTCGTCTTGGAGCCAAACCAGTAGATCAAACAGCTGCTGCTGCTCTAGCACTTGAGACACCACGCGCCCGTTGAGGGCGGTTTCGACCACGCTGGCAATTTGCCCAACGGTGAGACCGTAGCGGGCGGCAGCGGCCCGGTCAAACTGAATCTGCACCTGGCGAATGGGCACCTGGGGCTCTAGTTGCAGATCGACCAGGCCGTCGATATCGCGAATGGCGGATTCCACATCGCTGCCGAGGGTGCGGAGCTGGTCGAGGTCGGGGCCAAAGATTTTAACGGCGATCGCGCTTCTCACCCCCGAGAGCACCTCATCCATGCGGTGGGTGATAAACCCGCCCACGCTGGGGGCAATGCCGGGAATGCGGGCAAATTCTGCGCGAATGTGCTCAATGGAGGCCTCGCGATCGCGCAGCCCCTCCTGGCTCAGCTCTATGTCTACGTGACCCAAATTGACCCCGCCCGCATCGGCATCCCCCGGTGCCCGGCCTGTCCTCATCTGCACCGTTGCAAAGCGGGGGTCATCCTTTAGCGCTTCCTGCATCGCCAGACCCGCTTCGTTGGTGGCCGCCAACGACGACCCAGGGTAGAGCAGCATGGCGTTGACCAGCGAAGATTCTTGAAACTCGGGCAAAAACACCCGCCCCAGGCTCGCAAACACCACCAGCGACGCCACCAACGCGGCCATGGCAATGGCCAACACCAGCTTGGCGCGGGCCAGCACAAACCGCAGCGCCGGTTGATACAGCCGCTGAGACGCCCTGGTGACCCAGGTTTCATCGCTGGGCAGCGGGCGGCGGGCCAGCAAAATGGCGCACAGTGCCGGAGAGAGGGTCATCGCCACCAGGGTAGAGGCAAAAATCGACACCAGGTAGGCCACCCCCATGGGGGCAAAAATCCGCCCTTCTACCCCGGTCAGGCTAAAGATAGGGGCAAACACCACCGCAATAATTACGGTGGAAAAGATAACGCTGACCCGTACTTCGACCGACGTATCAAAGACCACCTTAAACGGGTGTTCTGGGTTACCCGCCAGCTGATTTTTGCGCAGCCCGCGATAGGCATTCTCCATATCTACAATCGAGTCATCGACCACAGAGCCGATCGCCACCGCCAAGCCGCCCAGGGTCATGACATTAATGCCCTGGCCAAAGGCATTGAGAATGATCATGCCCACCAAGATCGAGAGCGGAATGGCGCTTAGGGTAATCACCGCCGTGCGCCAGTTCATCAAAAACAGCAGCAGAATCACCGAGACGATGAGAATGCCGTCGCGCAGGGAACTCAGCACGTTTTCGACTGAGGCCTCAATGAAGTTCTCTTGCCGAAAGGTTTCGGTAACGACCACATCCTCGGGCAAAGCGGCCTTGAGTTCCTCCATCGCGGCTTCCACCGCTCGGGTCACCGTAGGAGTGTCGTTGAGGGGCTGCTTGTTGACCACCATCACCACCGCCCGCTGCCCCCCCACGCTGCCATCGCCCCGCTGGAGCGCGGCCCCAATGCGCACATCGGCCACATCTTGCAGCGTTACCGGGAGGCCCTCTCGGGCGGCCACCACCGATTCTTGCAGTTGCTCAATCGAGTCGAGCCGCCCGATACCGCGAATGATCAGCTCTTGGTCGGGGGTGGTGAGAAAGCCACCTGCGGCATTGACATTAGCGGCCTCGGTCGCCTCAGCCACCTCTTGCAGCGACACATTAAACGCCACCAGACGGTCTGGGTCGACCAGCACCTGGTACTGGCGCACGTCGCCGCCGTAGGCAATCACCTGGGAAATGCCGGGCACCGCCAGCAGTCGGTTGGTGACATCGCGGTCCACCAGTCGCCGCACCTCCATCAGAGGGGTGGCTTCTGAGGTGAAGGCATACATCAAAATTGTGCCGATGGGCGACGAAATCGGCGAAATCTGGGGAATGCCAACCCCCTCCGGCAGCTTTTCCTGCACCTGCTGAAGCCGTTCGGTGACGAGCTGGCGGGCCTGGTAGACATCGGTACCCCACCGAAAAATCACCTTGACGACCGAAATGCTCACCGCCGAGGATGAGCGCACCGTTTCGACCCCAGGGGTGCCATTGACGGCGCTCTCGATGGGTAGGGTGATCAGCGCCTCCACCTCTTCGGGGGCAAGTCCCGGCGCTTCGGTTTGAATTTCGACCTGGGGCGGCGCAAAGTCTGGAAATACGTCCAGCGGCATTTGGGTGAGGTTGTAGATGCCCAGAAACGTCACTGCGATCGCCCCAATGACCACGAGCCACCGCTGGGCGATCGACCACTTGAGAATGTTGTCTAGCATGGTTGTTCAGAATCTGGCAGGGCAGGTGGCTCACCGTTGCTGTTGTAGGGTGGGCACTGCCCACCATCCGGGAAGACGTTGTCTAGTCGTAGGGTGGGCATTGCCCACCATCTATAGCTACTTGCGCGACGGCTCTCCCTCTTCGACCAGAGGAGCAGCCAGGGTTGGCCCAGTGCCGTAGCGAGGATGCCCTTGTACTGAAGGCGAAACCGCCTCGTCGTTGATCGCCAGGGCATAGGTGGGTTGCTGCCGCTTGGCCCACCAGATACCGGCGGCAAAGGTGGTGATGGCGATCGCCCCCCCACCTATGCCCAGCGCCCACCAGGGAACGCCCGTCGCTGCAACTGCCTCAGCCGGTGCGGTCTCCTCGGCTGGTTCAGCATTGCCCCCCCGCAGCGACTGAGCATAGAGCTGGTTGGCCCGCTGGGTGACGACTTCATCGCCCTCAAACAAACCGGTGAGCACTTCCACGCGATCGCCCGCCGTTCTCCCCAGGGTGACGTCAACCGGTTCAAAGGCGTTGCCGTTGCGCACAAACACCAGGGTTTGACCGTTGGCTTCCACCACCGCCGACTGAGGAATGGCGATCACCGCCTCTGAGGTGCTCTCGGTAAGCACTTCCAGGGCCGCAAACATGCCGGGCTTGAGGGTGCCCTGGGCATTGTCTAGCTCGGCTTGCACAGGCACGACCCGAGTGTCGCCATCGACCACCGCACCCACCGTCGTAATTTGGCCCTCAAAGATTTGATCGGGCAGGCTGGCCACGGTGATCCGCACCCGCTGACCGGGGGAGACCTGGCTCAGATCTTTTTCATAAACATTGGCGGTGGCCAGCACCGTGCGGTTGTCCACAATGGTCATCAGCACCGCCCCGGCATCTTGAGCGGATTGCCCTAGGGTGACATCGCGATCGGCAATGGTGCCTGTAATCGGCGCTTTGATGGTGATGGTGCCGTCGGCGTTGGCCGTGGCCCCAAGCTGCTGCAACCGAGTTTGATAGGTCTCTGTGCTGAGCTGAGCGCGAGATTGCGCCACAGTCAAAGAGGTCTGCGATCGCGTCACCTCGCTGCGGGCATTCAACACCTCTAGCCGACTCTCCGCTTCGGCTAAATCTCGCTTGGCGTCGGCCAACCCAGACTCTGAGCCCAACAGCTCCCGACGGGCGATCGCCCCTTGTGCGGCCAGTTCCGAGTCGCGATCGTACTGCTCCTGAGCCACCCGCACATCCGTCCGGGCCGCTTCGATGGCCCTCAGGGCAATCTGCTGCTGTTGCTCATAGCTCTGCCGGGCTAGCTGCAAATCGGCCTCGGCCCGCTGCACATCTCCCTGGCGCTCAGCGGAGTTTTCTAGGGCGGTCACCCGCAATTCGGCTAGCTCGCCACTGGTGATCACCGCTAGCGCCTGGCCCGCTTCTACTGACTGCCCTGGCTCCACCAATAGCTTGGTCACCGTGCCACCCACGGGGTTGGTCACCGTTACCCGTCGCCCTGGGGATGATTCAATCTGCCCGGTTGCTTTGACCCCAAAGGCCAACACCTGGCGCTTTACTGGCTCAACAATTAAACCAATACGGTCAGCAACCTCTGCCTCAACCTCAATGCCTACTGGGTGCGCCCCAGCAGCACCGCCCTGAAACTCATCCCCATGGCCAGCATGGGCTAAGACCTCACTCCCAGGGGCTAGCAAGAGCAGCAGCAAAGCTAGTTGGGGGAGCGATCGCCCCCTAGCCACAACACACAAGCGATCAGAGATAGCTGTCATAGGCTTGCCCTTGTAACCACTCAACTACAGTCTGTGGAGAAAAATGCCGTTAGCCAAACATCCCACAGAAAAATGAAATCAGGATGAAATACCCGACCCCATTTGGGATTACAACGTTTTCGTTTCTAGCGGCAAAAATACCGTCAGCACCTCACCCGCCTGGGGGCGTTGCCGCACGATCAGCTTACCGCCTAGGGCTTGAAACAGGTTTTTGGTGGCGTTGAGGTTGAGGCTGAGGCCGCCGGTTTCGGGCTGAAACATCAGCAGCTGCCCCAGTGCCTTAAAGGGCGACGAGAAGGGGTCAACCTGAGGCTGAGTCTCGCTGCCCTCAGGGGGCAGTGATTGAAACTGAAGCTTGAGCTGGTGCCCAGCTAGGGTCACCGCCAGGGCAATGTGGCTGTAGGGGGGCAGGCTGTGGGTAAAGCGGTCGATGAGCCCGGTGAGCACCTGGGTAAGCATGGCGGGGTCGGTGTTGACCATGGGCAGGCAGGGGGGCACGTTCACCGTCAGGCTGAGGTTGCGGCGGCTAGCCTGCTGCTGCCAGCCGGGAATGGCGTCGTCAAACAGCTGGTTGAGGGAGATGGCCGACAGGGGCGATCGCGGCCTCGCCGTCCGGTCAGTCTCTAACTCTACAGCGCGAAAGATCAGGCTAAATCGGTCAATCTGCTGGGTGCATTCGCGGTCGATCTGCCGCAGGCGTTTGGCGGCCTCTTCGCTGGTGTCTTTACGTTTGAGCAGCGATCGCGTCAGGGTACGAATGGTGGTCAGCGGCGTGCGAATTTCGTGGGCCATCGCCTTCAGCAGCTCGGTGTCGGGGCTGTCTTGGGGCGATGGCTCTGGCGCGGCGGCAGCCTGGTTTTTCGGATTTCTTTTGGCCCGAGCTTCTACTCGCGGCTTAAAGCTGGGCCGAGGCTCAAAGCTGGGGCTAGCATCAGTTTGAAAGGCCGCTAGGGTAGGGCGGGCAGGCAGTGCCAGCATAACTGAGGCAGATTCTTGGGGTTCGTGATCGGGTGCCAGCTGCCCGTGGCGCAGCTGGGCCATCAGCAGATGGCTGTAGCGAGTCACCAGGCGATAGTCGGGCACTACTGGAGGAAACTGGTCGATCAGGTGGTCTAGCGCTGGCAGCAGGGGCGGGCGACTGGCGGCGATGCGATCGCGCAGCTGCTGCCAGCCCTGGCCCACCACCTCTGGGTCAAAGGAAAACTGAAATTGAGGCTGACCTTGGCGATCGTGTCCGAGCACCAGCAGCAGGCTAAAACGTCGGGTCAGCAGCAGACAAAATCGCTCCGTAAGCAGCGGGTCACCGCTGTTTAACGGCACCATCTGCAAGTCACAGGCAGCCCCTGTATGGCCTTTGCCTTGGCCCGGCAGCAACGGGCGGGCCACCGACAAAATTTGCTCTAGGGGTTCGGGCACCAGTAGCCAGTTAGACAACCGCTGCCCCATCAGGCGATCAGGCAACACCGGGAACGGCCCCGAGAGCACCCCTCCCATCAGGGGACATAAATTGCTAGCGGCCGCAAATTCTGAACCCGCCCTGTCTGAATTTTGGTCTTGGGGCAACTCGCTCAGCAGCTTAATCAGGGCGGTGAGACCGCCTAGCCACTCTTGCTCAGTCTGCCGATGGGCCGCAGACGAAGCGCCCAATCTATCGCCAAGCGAGTCTAACCCATTGCCCCGACTCCCATGGGCTGCCCCCGCCCCTAAACCAGAGGCAAGGTGCTGCTCATTGAGCAAGGGGCTTAAGGGTAGAAACGGCTGCACCAAGGAGTTACCTGTCTCTGCAATAGGCTAGCTGTGGCCCGTGAGCCACAATCAGCAAGTTGCCTACGCAAGGCAACTCGGCTTCTATTACGAGACTAAGCCTTTGGCGAAGATTGATCTATGGGTAGAACCGAACGAAAACCCGGCCATATCTTGCCATATCTTTCTGGGCCCCTAGCCGAACCAGTTAGACGGAACGGCCTCCGCTTCGACCCGCTCAGCCCTGGGGCGATGTCGCCAAATCTCAGGCCGACCCAGCAAAGCATCAAGGCCCTGGTGAATCAGCCGATTGATTTGATCATGCTGCTCAGAGGGATAGCATTTTTCGGCTGATTCGAGGCCGTAGGCCGCGCCACTGTCCATGGTGACGTAGACTACCGGCAGCCGAGCTAGCACGTAGGCCGTTAGCTTTTGCCGCAGTTCAGGGACGGCAAAAATCTGGCGATATTCGTATAGCGGATAGGCGGCTAAGATGTCGTCGATTCTGTCTATCACAATCGGCAGCGTTAGGTTGACGATGGCGTGAGTCATTGGTATTAAGCTCCAGGAGTATTGGGGGTTGAGAGCAAAGATGATGAGGGTCTGTCAGGCTAGGGATCAGGCTAAAAAGCGGAGAAAGAGCTGCAATCAGGAGGTTAGAGCTGCAAAAGTCAGTTTTGTTGACGGCCCGAATCAGCGCAGAAATTGGTTTAAATCAAGCAACGAATTCAGGAAATGAAAAAACTGAACTTTTGCAGCGTTCCCCGTCTCCAGCCACCTTTAGCTACTCCCTATAGGTGCGTAGCAATGACAATGTCGCTATCTAAGTTTTAGGAAAAAATAATTTTTTCCTCTCGAACAATTAAAAAAACTAAGTAAAGTGAATCGTTTCTCAACCCTTATTGTTTTTAGTAGGAGTGCTATTCTCCTAGTTGTTACGTTGCATAATCTGCCGGGCAGATTGGCCTCTGTCTGGGCAGGAATGTGCTAAGGGAGATCAATGCGGAAGCAGGTGACTTTACTGGTTTGCGGGGGAATGCACCCGCCTAGCTACACGGGGCAAATTTTGTCTGCGATCGCCGGAGATCGGGAGTTAAGTCACCGGAGCCGGGTGGTCTGTGCGCCCCAGCATGCTCGGGGTGTGCTCTCGCCCTTTGCCCTGCGCCAGACCCTCGAACGTCATTTAGAGAGTAATTTAGAAAAATCCGCTGCTGAGGCCGACCTGCCAGCGCTGATTATCTGGGCGTTTAGCGCGGGCTGCGTGGGGGCGGCGTCCCTGGCGACTCACTGGCAGCGATACCGAGGGCGGGTGCTGGCTCTGTTTATGGCAGATGGCTGGGGAGTATCCCGCGACCCAGGGGTGCCAGTGCATCGCCTCAGTCACGACCAGATCACCCACGATACCTCTCGCTGGTTGGGCTCTGGCGATGAAGATTTCTATGCTGACCCAGCGGTGCCCCACCTGACCCTGTGGCAGCAGCCCCAGTCAGTGACTGGCTGGGCGATCGCATCGGGGCCAGCTCGCCAACGTATGACTGCCGCTGAGTTTCTCTGCGGGCGATCGCGCGACTACCTCGACCGCTACCAGAGATTAAGCGAGGGCTAAATACCAACGGCCTATAACCAGCGGCCTAAAGTGAGCTGTATCCCCCAATGCCCCCTGCCTCTGCTGCTAATATGAGAGGAAATGTTTCTCACATAACAGCTTTCCTAACTATTTCTGCAGCGCCATTCCTGTAAAGCAGCGGCGGTGGGCATGTCTACTGTCTGTGTGGCCGGAAGGGGAGAAATGGTCTAATTTAATTTTTGCTTTACCCAATGCACCCTAACCCAACCCAAGCACCCGCCACCATGACGACTCTCGTTGCCGCTTCCCCTAGTGTTCTTGTGCGCCGCGCCTCTGGTGCCTTTGCTCTGATCGACAGCCTCAGACGCCATGGGGTAGAGCATATTTTTGGCTATCCCGGCGGAGCCATTCTGCCGATTTACGACGAGCTATACCGGGCCGAGGCGGCTGGGGGCATCAGCCATATCTTAGTGCGCCACGAGCAGGGGGGTGCCCACGCTGCCGACGGTTACGCCCGCGCCACGGGCAAGGTGGGGGTTTGTTTTGGCACCTCTGGCCCTGGGGCCACCAACCTGGTCACCGGCATTGCCACCGCCCAGATGGACTCGGTGCCCATGGTAGTGATCACCGGGCAGGTGCCCAGCCATGCGATCGGCAGCGATGCCTTTCAAGAGACCGATATTTTTGGCATCACCCTACCCCTGGTGAAGCATTCCTACGTGGCGCGGCGGCCCGACCAGATTCCTCAAATGGTGGCGGAGGCGTTTTATATTGCCCAGACCGGTCGCCCCGGCCCGGTGCTGATCGACATTCCCAAAGACATTGGTCTGGCCGAGTTTGACTACGTGCCGGTAGAGCCCGGCCAGGTCAATTTGCCCGGCTACAAGCCCACCGTTAAGGGCAACCCCCGCCAGATCAACCACGCTCTGCGGCTGATTCGCCAGAGCGAGCGGCCCCTGCTGTATGTGGGGGGCGGTGCGATCACCGCCAATGCCCATGCCGAGGTGCTGCAGCTGGCAGAATACTTTCAGATTCCGGTGACCACTACGCTGATGGGCAAGGGATCGTTTGACGAGCATCACCCTCTGGGGTTGGGGATGCTGGGCATGCACGGTACTGCCTACGCCAACTTTGCCGTCAGCGAGTGCGACCTGTTAATTGCGGTGGGTGCCCGCTTTGACGATCGCGTCACCGGCAAGCTCGACGAGTTTGCTTCCCGCGCCCAGGTGATTCACATTGACATTGACCCGGCAGAGGTGGGCAAAAACCGCAGCCCCCAGGTGCCGATTGTGGGGGATGTCAGACAGGTGCTGACTACCATGCTGGGCCGCATCGAGCAGGACAACCAGGTACCGCCGTCGAGTCAGACCCAGGCCTGGCGCAATCGCATTGACCGCTGGCGGCGCGACTACCCTCTGGTGGTGCCTACCTACCCCAGCGAGCTATCGCCCCAGGAGGTAATTTTTGAGCTGGCCAAACAGGCTCCCCACGCCTACTACACCACCGACGTGGGCCAGCACCAGATGTGGTCGGCCCAGTTCTTAAAGAATGGCCCCCGCCAGTGGGTCTCAAGCGCTGGTCTTGGCACCATGGGCTTTGGCCTGCCTGCGGCCATGGGGGTGCAGGTGGCGCTGCCCAACGAGACGGTAATCTGCATCAGCGGCGACGCCAGCTTCCAGATGAACCTGCAAGAGCTGGGTACCCTGGCCCAGTACGGCATTCCGGTGAAAACCGTGATTGTCAATAACGGCTGGCAGGGCATGGTGCGCCAGTGGCAGCAGGCCTTCCACGGCGAGCGCTACTCCTCTTCTAATATGGAGGTCGGCATGCCCGACTTTGTGGTGCTGGCCCAGGCCTACGGCATTAAGGGCATGGTGGTGCGCGATCGCAATGACCTCACCTCTGCCGTCGCTACCATGCTGGCCCACGACGGCCCAGTACTGCTCAACGTGCATGTGCGCCGCGACGAAAACTGCTACCCGATGGTGGCCCCAGGCAAGGGCAACCACCAGATGTTGGGCCTGCCTGAGGTGCATGGCACTGGTGCTGGCGATGGCCCCGACCCCTGCGTTAGCTGCGGCCACCAAAACGCTGCCACCAGCAACTTTTGCTCAGAATGTGGCACTAAGTTGTAGGCAAGCCTCAAGGCGGGTGGCAGGGATCGGGCCTCAGGTGTCGGGTGTCGGGTGTCGGGCCTCAGGTGTCGGGTGTCAGGTGTCGGGTGTCGGGTGTCGGGTGTCGGGTATATGGCACAGAACACCCCGTAAACCGTAAGCCGTGTACCTGACACCCAAAACCTAAAACCCCAAACCTAACACCCAAAACCCAAAACCCAAAACCCGCCTTTTTAATCATCCTATGGCTCAGATTTTTCAGAATGCAGTATCCTAACCTCAGTTTCATAACTGGTGTGGGTTATCTATGTCCGCTGCGCTGAAATCCTATGTGCCTCGTCCCTTGCCGTCTCGGCGGCAGACAGCGACAGCTCGAGCCACGTTACGCCCTACGTCCGCTAGGCTGCCAGTAGAAAGCCAGCCCAGGGTTTCGCCTCCAGTGCCCTTGCCAACGGCAACCGGGCTAGAGTCTCCGGCGGTGCGGGGTTTGTCTCAGCTGCACCTGGTGTCGTCGGCCCTGGCCGTGTCATTGGTGTCGTTGACCTTAATCAGCTACGGGGTCTCAGTCTACGTCAATCGCCAGCTGAGCCAGGCCAGTCAGCAGCTCAACCGACTACAGCGCAGTGAGCTGCAGCTCACCACTGCCAACGAAGTCCTCAAAAACCATCTGGCTCAGCAGGTTGAAGACGATACCACCGAGTTTCAGCCGCCCCAGCCTAGCAGCGTTATTTTTCTAAAGCCTTCTGTCCCGACAACGGCGGTGGCTTTACCCAGTCAAGTGTCTAACAGGGTTATGGGGCGTTTGGCCCTGCCTCAGGTCGACGTACCTCTGGGGTACTAAGCACTAGCCCAACTGTTTACCCGCTGTTTTCCCTATGGCTAGTTCTGCCTACTCTCGCCGTCGCCGCCGCCGTTCGCAACCCACTCGTCCACCAGCGGTGGTTTCCGTTAACCCGGCGGCAACCCGAGTACGGGTATGGCTGGTGTGGGGGCTGTTGGTGCTGTCGCTGGTGGCGATCGCCGGTCGTCTGGCCTGGTTACAGCTGGCCCAGGGCGACAGCCTGGCCGACCTAGCTCAGCAGCAGCGGCTCTCGCCCCCCGTGCAGCGGCAGGTGCGCCACTCTATGGTGGATCGCCAGGGCAATGTGCTGGCCGTTGACCAGGTGGTGTATACCCTCTACGCTCACCCCCGGCTGTTTAACCTTTCTACCCCAGAGGTGGCGGCGAAACTTAGCCCGCTGCTAGATACCTCAGTGGCGGCGCTGATCGGTCAGTTTGGCCAGCGCCCCACGGGCATTCGGGTGGTCGACGGGCTGTCTGAAGAAACCCGCGATCGCATTCGCGCCCTGCGCCTCGATGGCCTGGAGCTACAGCCGCAGCAGCAGCGCTTTTATCCCCAGCAGCAGTTGTTTGCCCCCATTGTGGGCTTTGTCAACCTGGAGGGGCAGCCCCAGGCGGGCCTAGAAATCACCTACCAAGACCAGCTCTCCATGGTGCCAGCCGTAGAAGAGACGGCGGCGGAGACGGTAGAGGAGACGGCGGCGGCAGGAGACGCAGCGGCAGAAACTAGCCCAGACCTGGAGGTCTATGGCCCGCCAGACAGTGTCTTTGCGGCCAACGCTGCCCCCCTTGAGGGCAGCGCCAACGCCGAGGCCAGCGCCGGAGACCAGGCCAGCCCGTCAGAGCTTTGGCACGACGGCAGCGCCACCCTGCACCTAACCCTCGACAGTCGCCTCCAGCGCGCCGCTCAGCAGGAGCTACAGACGGTGGTTGATCGCCATCACGCCAAGCGCGGCACCGTCATGGTGATGGAGGCCCACAGCGGCGAAATGCTGGCCCTGGCCAGCGTGCCCACCTACGACCCCAACCAGTATTTCAAAGCCGACCCCAGCGCGCTGCGCAGCTGGGCCGTGAGCGATCTCTACGAGCCGGGGTCGACCTTTAAGCCGATCAACATTGCGATCGCCCTAGAGGCCGGGCTAATTACCCCCGATGAAATCGTTAACGACAGCGGCCAAATGCAGTTTGGCGAATGGAAGATTAGAAACCACGACTACGCTACCGCAGGCGGGCGGGGGCCAATTTCAATTACCGACGTGCTGAAATATTCCAGCAACGTGGGCATGGTGCGAATTATGCAAAAAATGCCCGCCGCCGACTACTTTGCCTGGCTCCAGCGCCTCAGCCTCGATCTGCCCACGGGCATTGACCTGCCTGCCGAGGCCGCTGGGCAGATCAAAGACCGCGAGCAGTTCATTAACAGCCGGGTAGAGTCGGCCACTACGGCCTTTGGTCAGGGCTTTTCACTGTCGCCCATTAAAATGATGCAGCTGCTGGCCACCCTGGCCAATGGCGGCAAATTGGTAACGCCCCACGTGGTCAGCGGCATGGTAGCCGACGACAGCGGCGAGCTGTGGACTCCCCCCCGCCCAGCGCCGCAGTCTGTCTTCTCGCCCCAAACTACCCAGCAGGTGCTCACCATGATGGAAGCCGTGGTAGACAGCGGCACCGGCAACGTGGCCCAGATACCCGGATACCGCATCGGCGGCAAAACGGGCACCGCCCAAAAGGCAGCCTCCGGCGGCTATGGCCGAGGCCGAGTTACCAGCTTTGTGGGCATTTTGCCCATTGACGCCCCCCGCTATGTGGTGCTGGCCGTGATTGACGAACCCCAGGGAGACGACGCCTACGGCTCTACCGTGGCCGCGCCTCTGGTGAAAAAAGTTATTGAATCCTTGGTGGTGCTAGAGGGTCTGCCCCCCAGCGCAGCACCCTAGCCTGAACTATTCACCAGAGCAGAGGTCATAGCTGAGTACTGGGGGCAACCTGCCGCACCCTGGCCTCTAAAACTCAGGCTCTGAGACTGAGCCGCCGAGATTTTCAACGATGGCGCGGGTGTTGGACACCATCATCTTGAGGTAGCTGTCGCCGTCGCTGCCGGGGGCACCAACGGAGTCAGAGTAGAGTTCTTGGGAGGCCAGGGGAACGCCCGCTTCTGCGGCCACGGTGCGAATCAGCTGGGGGTTAATGGTGGTTTCGGCAAAGATGGCGGGCACCCCCAGAGTCTGAATAGAGGCCACCAGCTGCTGCACGGTGCGGGCGCTGGGCTGCTCTTCGGTGCTAAGGCCAATCAGCGTGCCCACGACATTTAGCCCGTAGGCGGTGGCGTAGTACTGAAAGGCGTCGTGGGTGGTGACCAGCTGCCGCTGATCGGCGGGAATCGTGGCGGTTTGGGCCTCAATCCAGCCGTGCAGCTGGGTGAGTTCGGCAATATAGGCCTCGGCATTTTGGGTAAATAGGTCGGCCTGGTCGGGGGCTAGCTCAATCAGCTGATCGCGAATGGCTTCGACCATGGGCACTGCGTTGCTGGCGTCGCCCCACACGTGGGGATCGGGCACCGTGCTGCCGCCTTTTTCTAGATCTAGGGGGGCTACCACTTCACCGACAGCTACCCGGCGAGCGCTGACCCCGGCGGCGTTGAGCAGGCGAATTAGGTTTGGCTCCAGGTTGTAGCCGTTGTAGAAAATTAGGTCGGCCTGCTCAAAGGCAATGCTGTCGGCGGGTACAGGTTCGTAGACGTGGGGGTCGGCCCCGGGCTGCAAGATGCTGGTGAGTGCGATTTCGTC
>JBBSKN010000046.1:0-27981 GCA_038256265.1 Phormidesmidales cyanobacterium | reverse complement strand
GCCGCTGGGCTAGCGGTGTCAGTCTGTGGAGCGACCGTAAGACCCGAACAGAGTAAATCTGTGAAGGCGGGTGCTACGAAGCAGAAAAACTCCTGAGTGATTAGGAGAATCCCCGTGCCTTTAGGTCGGGGAGGATGTCAAAATGCGACAATGTTGCCAATCAGCCCTTTTCTAAGAGTAGGCCAACTAATTAAGCATCCAAGCTAAGCCCTCATCCCCCAACCCCTTCTCCCAAGGGAAGAAGGGGAGCCAAATCAGAACCCCTCTCCCCTTGGGAGAGGGGCAGGGGTGAGGGCGGAGAGCCATGGTAAATGGATGGTTATTTTCATGGAACACTCTAAGCTGAGGTGGGGGCATTGCCCTTGCCCTGGGGCTAAGCCATATCTAAACCAGCGATTTGAGAGTAATACCTATGCGTTCTGATTTGCAGCGGGCCTTCGAAACCCACACTGTTCTCAAAATTATTAGCGGCCTGACCAACTTCGACCCCCAGCGGGTGGTAGCCGTGGTCAAAGCTGCCGACCAGGGCGGGGCCACCTTTGTTGATATCGCCGCCGATGCCGACCTGGTGCGCCTGGCCAAAGCCGCCACCACCCTGCCGATCTGCGTGTCTGCCGTCGAGGCCGAGGCTTTTCTCGCCCCCGTCGCCGCCGGGGCCGACCTGATCGAGATTGGCAACTTTGACGCATTTTATGCCCAGGGTCGTCGGTTTGAGGCCCCCGAGGTGCTAGAACTCACTCGCCGCACCCGTGCCCTGCTGCCCGAGATCACCCTGTCGGTCACGGTGCCCCACATTCTGGCCCTCGATGAGCAGGTGAGCCTGGCCGAAGCCCTGGTAGAGGCAGGGGCCGACATCATTCAAACCGAAGGGGGCACCAGCAGCCAGCCCGTTCACCCCGGCACCCTGGGGCTAATCGAGAAGGCCGCGCCTACCCTGGCGGCAGCCCATGCGATCGCCCGTGCGGTCACTATGCCGGTGCTCTGCGCCTCGGGCCTGTCAGATGTAACGGCTCCGATGGCGATCGCCGCCGGGGCCGCTGGCGTCGGCGTTGGCTCTGCCGTCAACAAACTCGACAACGATTTGGCGATGATTGCCGTAGTGCGTCAGCTGGCCGAGAGCATCCAGGCGGTGCGGGTCGGCGCTATTCGCTAGAACGCTGGGGCAAGGTTTACGGTGCGAGGTATACGGTTCACGGTTCAAGAACTGCCGTGAACCGTATACCGTGAACCCTGCACCGTTAAACCGTTAACGCCTGTCACCACCAGATTAGCCACGGACTAGCGTGGATCGAGGGCGGGTGCCCGGTCAACCAGGCGAATTTGGTTTTGCCGCTCGACCACCGTGACTAGGGGCAGGGGTTTGCGGGCTGGCCCTCGCAGCACCCGTCCTTGGGCGTCAAATTTAGAGCCGTGGCAGGGGCAGGCAAAGCGGTTTTGCTCGGCCTGCCAGTTGACGGCGCAGCCTCGGTGGGGGCAGACGGGGCGAATACCGTAGGGGGCAACGCTCGGCCCTTCATTAATCACCAGGTAGGTAACGCTAGGCAGCCCGTTAACCGCCTGGGGAATTCCCGGCGTGGTGGTGGGTAAGAAGGCATCGACGGCGATCGCATTCCCTTCAGCATCTAGCGCCTGCGACCCCGGCAGATAGTCGACACAGCGAGAATTTTGCGGAAACATTGAGCACAGCTCTTCTAGCTCCGGCTCTTGGCCAGCCGTTGCGGGCCGCACAACCATCAGGGCGATCGCCCCTAGTCCGCCCCCCGCTATATACCTGAGCAACTGTCGCCGACTGCGGGCTAAAGACTGACTGGGCCGGGGATCGGAGGAATGGGTCATAGTGTCAAATGCCTATCGAACTGTCTTAGAACGACCCAGCGGTGTTTGGGGCGCTAAGCTTAGGCTAACGAACAATCTGAACCCTTCGCAGTACTCTAGTGGTCTGCCAAGCCTAAATTTGTAGGCTGGGTGGCGCGATAGCAGAACCCAGCAAGACTTACTGCTGTTGGGTGACCCTTCGTTTCACCCAACCTACGCGAACTGGGCAAAACCAGGTCTTTTTGACCAAAGCACAGCATTTTTGAATAATTTGGGTGCAGTCTCCATTTAAGAGCGTCTTACTATATGCTTTCTCTGTAGCTAGCTGGCACGATTAATTATCACAATGGGCAGACTCTCCACCCACGTTCTCGACACAGCCCTGGGTAAGCCCGCTGCCTCGCTGCGGCTCACAGTCTGGGCCATTAGCAACGACGCCGACATTAAAACAGCCCTGAAAACGGTCGAAACCAATGACGATGGCCGCACCGATGAACCCCTCCTAGAGGGCGACGAGCTGCACAAGGGCACCTACGAAATCACCTTTGATGTGGCGGCCTATTTTGCCACCACGGGGGCCGCGCTTTCAGACCCGCCGTTTTTAGACCAAATACCCGTTCGCTTTACAATCGCTGACCCCAGCGGCAACTTTCACGTGCCGCTGCTGGTGTCGCCCTGGTCTTACAGCACCTACCGGGGCAGCTAGGGCCAGAGAGCTAAGCCGATGCAGACCCAAGGGCTGGGGCGGTGACGATGCGATCGCGCCCTTCGGTCTTAGCCTGATACAGAGCCGCATCGGCAGCCCGCAGCAGAGTTTCAGGTTGCCACTGTCGTTCAGGAATCACAATAGCTAGGCCAAAGCTTAGACTGACGTAGGGGCCGACAGACGATTGCTGGTGGGTGATGGCGCGGGCCTGTAGGGTACTGCGAACGTAGTTCAACAGATGCAGCGCCCCCTCTAAATCGGTTTTAGGCAAAATCAGGGCAAACTCTTCGCCGCCGTAGCGGCTGGCCATATCTGCCGGTCGTTGAGTCGCGGTATGGAGCACGCCGGCAATCTCCCGCAGACATTGATCGCCGGCAATATGGCCGTAGGTATCGTTGTAGGCTTTGAAGTAATCCACATCGCAGAGCACTACCGCTAGCGGGGTTTGCTCTCGGCAACCGAGTTTCCATTCGTAGGCCAGCTTTTCATCCAAGGCGCGCCGGTTAGCAATGCCGGTCAGACCATCCTGAGTCGCCATCTGCTGGAGAATCTGATTGTCAGTCTCAAGCTGCTGCTCGCGTAACTGCTCTTGGGCCAGCAGGGCGCTGAGTCTTAACGACTGCCCCCTAGCCCACAGCAGCGACTCAACCCGCAGCAGCAGCTCAGTTTGGTCAACGGGCATGGTGATCACATCGTCGACCTGCTGGCGGTGAGACGCCGTCATCAGGGCCAGGTGCGGGCGCTTGATCAGCAGTAGAAAGGGCAAAAATACCGGGCTGGCCGCCGCTCGCTGCTCGGCAATTTGCTCAGCACAGCGGCCCAAAAACACGATGTCAAAAATGCATAGATCAAACGTTTGGGTCCACTTTAGCGGCTCCGCTGGCAAGTCTTGCAGGCTATAAAAACGACCGAGTAAGGCCGCGAGCAGCTGACGATTTTGCTGGTGGTCTACCCCCAGCAAAACGCGAGACTGCCATCGATCATCAGGTTCTGGGAGGGGCTTAAGCAGGTCAGTTGAAACATCATGGCTCATTTTTGTGGGACTTAATGAATTCAGGAACTCCACTAAGAATGCCCCGCAGCTGAGTCAATGGACGACCCACCTTAATGCCGTAGCGAGAAATTTCAAACTCGCGTAAAGTCTTCTCAAAATCGCTGAGGCGTTTCTTCAAAATGCCGATGGCCCGACGCATCTGCCCGCGAATTTCTAAGTACCGCAGAAAAATAATGTTGTCGGCCAGGTAGGACACCCCCAGCTCCGTCACTTTAAAGTCGCCCGTAATTGACGTGACCTCGTTAGTGAGAATGGTCGTGACGCCCCGCCCCTTCAGGTACTGGCAGAGGGTGTGAACGTTGCGAATCAGGTCTTCTCCTTGAAACGACAGCTTATAGCCCAGCACGCTGTCGATCATGATGATTTGGGCACCGGCTTTTTCGACCTCCAGGCGCACCTGGGATGAAAACTCATCGGGGGAGTAGACCAGCGGGTCAACTTTAACCACTGACAGCGTGCCTCGTTCTACCATGGCCCGCACCGGAATGTTGATGCCCTCACAGCGGTTGAGCAGGGTATCGACCGACTCTTCAAACAGATAGACCACCGAGCGATCGCCCCGGCCCGCCGCCTCTTTGATAAATTGCAGCCCCAACGTGGTCTTGCCCACGCCGCTGGGGCCAGAAATAATGGTCACGGTGCCGGTTTCAATGCCGCCGCTCAGCATCTCGTCAATTTCAGGAATGCCAGAGGGGCAAGGGCGCGGCGCGGCAGTGGCCAATGGCTCGTCGCCAGACACCAGATGGGGAAAGACGACCAGACCGCGATCGCCAATCCGCATCGCGTGGGGCCCCTTTTGAAACTCGCTGCCCCGCAGCTTAGACACCTGAATGTGCCGCCCCTCCTTGGTCATCTCCAGGGTGATAATGCCGTCGCTAATGAACTGCAAATCTTCGTCGGGGGCCTCTTGACTGCCCTCGGAGGTAAACAGTACCGTCGCCCCCTGATGAAGCAAAAAGCGCAAAAACCCCACCACCTGCTGGCGAAATTGATAGCTATCGGTGGCCAGGTAGCGCAGCTGGGTCATCGAGTCGATAAACACCCGCTGGGGTTTGAGCGCTTTCACCTGCTCGACAATGCGCTCTGTCATCGGCCCTTGCTCCACCTGGGCCGCCGCAAAAATGTCGTAGCCCTGGTTTTGCACAAAAAAGTCGGCATCGGGGCTGAGATCTAACACCTCTACCGCCTCTACCTCAAAGCCCGAGACCGCCCCGTTGCGCTTGAGCTGTGCCTGCGACTCGCCTAGGGTGATAAAGAGTCGAGGCGTGCCGTCGTCTAGATTGGTGGTGAGAAAATGCCAGCCCAGGGTGGTTTTGCCGCAGCCCGGCCCCCCCGAGCCAGGTACGCCTGCCCTGGCGGAAAGCCCCCGTCTAAGACCTCATCTAAGCCTTCGATTCCGGATGAAAGACGTGTGGTGTTGGGCATTTCTGGCGGATTGCTCTGTTGGCTAACGCAAGCGCGGAACCTTTCTTCAAAGAATTCGTCTGCGCTCGTCAAAAAACTGTTCAGCTTTTCATCCTGCCATCAAACCGCCGCGCCGTGCCCTATCGGCAAGAAACTGTTAACGTTTTGGCCGCTGAATGATGGTTTCTGCCACCCGCTGCTTGGTTTTGGGGTCAATGCCAATCAGTCGTACGTAGTCGTTGGCATACTCACTCAGGTATTGCTCCAGCACCGCGCTAGCGCTGGCGGCATCTTGGCTAGAGATAGCCGGGCCGCTCTGCCAGGCGTTGGTTTGAAAGCGGCGCTGATCGACATGCTCTAGACCTAAACGGTAGCCCTGAGAGAGAAGAGTGTTGATTTGGTCGCGGGTCTCGGGGGGGAGGGATGAGGGAGGTGGGGGAGTGGGGGAGTGGGCGGGTAGATGGGTAGATGGGTGAGGGGTGTCGGGTGTCAGGTGTCGGGGGGTGTTGCCGTTGCTGCTGGTTTGGGGTGGGACGGGGGTTGGTTCGCTGGGGTTGGGGGCGCGGTGGGTGCTGCCGGGGGCCGGGTCACCCTGGAGCACGCGGTTGTATTCGTTGGCGAGGCGCATGTCGTCGACCCGGCGCTGTTCGCTCACCAGGCGGTGGCCCACCTCTAGCAGGTGAGACAGGCTAAAGTCGGGTCGGCGAAAGCTGGGCGGTGTGGTGGTGTTGACCACGCTGCGGGAGACGTTTTCTAGCCCCACCGAATAGATAAAGTCGCGGATCTGCTCGTTGTAGATCTGGGCGCGCACGGCCCCAAAGAAGTCGATCGCCTGGGTAGGGAAGGTGTCGACCATCATGGCCACATCCTGCGGCGAGAGGCCGTCGGGTTCAAAAATGCCGCCGACAATGCCGATGCGATCGCCCCGGTCGGGCTGCCAGTAAAACTTGTCCATGCGGCCGTCGCGAATCAGCGGCGCGTAGAGGGTGGAGAGGTCGTTGCCGGTGAGAATAATCGGCACCCGCTGAATCTCAGTGTCGTCGTAGCTGCCGGGCAGCTGAACATTGACGGGGTTGTCGGCAATGTTCATCAGGGTGTTGTTGACCAGCTGGGTGTTGACGGTGTACTGGGTGAGCGCGTCAAAGCGGCCCGCCCCGGCGTCAATGTCGTTGATCATCAGCACCGCCATTTTGCCCCGCACCCGCACCAGCTCGGCGGCCTCTCGATAGCGCAGCCGAATCAGACGGGCCGGGTCGCCCGCGTCGGGGCTCTCTAGCTCGCCGCCCGAGATATGGACGACCTCGACCCCCATGCGATCGTACAGCAGCTCGCACTGAAAGGTTTTGCCCTCCCCCTTGCGACCATGCACCCCCAGCAGCAGCGGAATTTTGACCTCCGGCAGGTTCAGATAGTTTTTGGTGATATGCACCGCCAGCTTTTCAATGAACCGGGGGGAGAGATAGTAGGCCATGGAGATTCAGCGCTCTGGGGTAGCAGGAATAGAAGTCTGATCGGGGCAGTCGCGATCGCCCTTTGGGGCCGGTCTTTGACCATCGCGATCGCACCTGACGGAAGATTCAGCAGTATCCGCTTTTACAGTATCCCCCAGCGGGGTTCAGGGAGTGGTTCAAAAGGCTGAAGGGGGCCATAAGCGATCGCTATGGCAGCCTGCTTTCCCCAGATCCAGGCTGCTAAGGCTCAACAAAAAAGCCCCCGTTGGGGGGCTGAGTTTTCGTCTAACTGCAACGGGAGACACCGTCAGAAATGACTATCGGTATCCAGTTACCGGGCCGACAGCACCAGGGTTTCGTTGACGGTCAGGGTGAGGTCTTGGTTGGGGTTAATGGCAATCACATCCACCCGGTCACGGCCAAAGATGCGCGCCAGGGTAGCGCCAGTGGCTGTCCCGGCTAAAACCTCTAGGGTATCAACCCTTTGGTCGCCGGTAGTACGGGCGATCGCCGCCGCCGCGCCCGACCCCAGCACCGCACCCGCAAACGTCTCACCAAAGGTAGTACTCCGGCGAACGGTTTCCGTCGTGGTCACCGTTTGCGAGGTGGCGTTAATGGCCATTCGCTGTCCCCCGGTAAGCACCAGTTCTTGGGCGACGAACTGCGAACCGCCAGCGCTGGGGCGCAGTTCGCCCACCACCTGGCTGCCCGCTGGCACCAAAACACGCCCCATGCTATCGGTGATGGATTGGGCAACCGTCAGGGTGAGGGCAGCGGTTTCATCGGGGAGCACGACAATTTTGTCGCTGTCGGCGTAGGCCATCATCAGGGTTGTGCCTGCCTGTAAACTAGCCTGAGCTGCCATCTGCTGCCCCACAATGTAGGGAGAGTTAACCGTAGCCACCTGATTTTGGCTAGCCAAGGCCTGGTAGATGAAGGCTGCTACATCAGCCCGCGTCGCCGTTTGGTTAGGCTGCAAGGCCTGCACATCGGGATAGTTCACCACCAGTCGCCGCTCCGTCGCCGCCGCTAGGCTAGCCACCGCATAGTCGGGAATGGTGGCGGCATCGCGATAGACGCGAACGCTGTCTCGGTTACTGGCAGTGTAGTTGAGGCCATTGGCCAAAGAAACCAGCACCTGCGCCCGAGGAATATTTTGATCGGGCTGGAAGCTATTGCCGGGATAGCCCGACAAAAACCCCATCATATCGGCCTCCCGAATGGCGGCGGCAGCCCAATAGTTGGGCGGCACATCTACAAAGGAGGTCGCATTCCGCACGGAGGATCGGCTAAACGCCTGACGCACCATGGCGGCATATTGAGCGCGGGTCACCGGCTCGTCGGGGCGAAAGCTACCGTCTGGAAAACCAGCAATGACGCCCCTGCTCGCCAAACTAGTAATGAACTGACGCGCCCAATGGTTAGTGGGCACATCGGAAAACTGGGTTTGAGTTTGAGTTTGGGCAATCACCGGAGCGGCAGAGATCACGGGGGCAATGGCACCCACGCTCAACCCCAGGGCCAACAGCAGAGCGGTTCCAGACTTCAGACGAAATAAATTAGACATTATTTTAAAGACTCCAAAGGCAAACAACGGGCGGACATATTTTCAGATAATTGCCTGGGCAACTCTAGCTCAGCAGCTTCAGATAGCGATGCTTTTATGAATTTCTCTTTGGGTAGCTAGAAGATTCATTCGCTGGCCTATTTCTGTCAAGCTAGCCTTAGAAAGCTGCTGGATTTCTTAGTCCTTTAAGCATCGGACAAAGTCAATCAAAGCTCGTTTCTATGTAAAAATAGGACGATTTCATCGCTTTGACAATTCTTGCTTGAGAGGCAGTGAGGAAGGCAATCAGTGGATTGTGTCCCGCTGTTATTAATCTAAAGCTGCTTTTGCCAAAGTAACTGACGGGCTTTCCGCTATCTCAACTGTCACAGTATAGAATCATCGTTATTAGCGGCTTAACGGTCTATCTAAAAGAGAGAGTGAAGCAATAAAAGACTCACAAGGATGCCCAAAAGTTCCAGCCGTTTGGCCGCTAAGTAGGTAGTCACAATTATTCGTAGGGTGTGTCATCGCCCTGCGTGACGCACCAAAGCTAACCCCGGCGGTGCGTTGGGCTTCGCCACAACACACGCTACAGCAGTGGATAATTAGGGCTGCTCAACTTGCCGAGTCATGCTCAATCCTGTTGGTTACCCTCGGTTTCATAGGGGAAACGCTATTTGCCACTACAGCTTTGCCTCTGTGGCGTCGGGGTGATGCGGTTCAGATTTGGGAGTAGACCTAAAGACCGACCTACTGTTCTGTGGGCAGCGTGGTCTTAAATAATTGCAGCACTTGCTCCCAGGCGTCACGGGCGGCTGCGGAGTTGTAGCTATAGCGCTGGTCGCAAAAAAAGCCGTGCTCAGCATCGGGGTAGCGAAAGATGCGGTGGGACACACCATACTCTTGTAGAGCTGCCTCGATCTGATCCACCTCCTCAGCCGCAATCAGCGGGTCTTTTTCGCCGAAGAAGCCGTAGACAGTCCCTTTAATTTCAGCAGTGCGGCTGAGGGTGGGTGCGCCGCCGCCGGGGGTCATGGTGGCAATGCCCGCCCCGTAGAACGAGGCCGTGGCCTTGACCTGGGGCAGGGTGGCGGCCAGGTAAGCGACATGGCCACCAAAGCAAAAGCCGATGCAGCCGACGCCCTCGGGAATGACGTTGGTTTTGCTATAGAGATGAGCGATCGCCCCCTCCACATCCGCCAATAATTCTGCCGCCTGGGTGCCCTGTTTGTAGCGACGGCCCAGTTCTAAATCTTCTGGGGTATAGCCCGCCTCAAAGCCGGGGGCCTGTCGGTGGTAAATGTGGGGGGCGATCGCCACATAGCCCGCCCCGGCAATTCTCTCTGCTACCTCGCGAACGTGGCTGTTGACCCCAAACACCTCTTGAATCACCACTACGGCTCCAAAGCGGCCAGGGCGAGACGGCTCGGCCAGGTAGGCCAAAATTTCGGTATCGCCGCTGGCAATGGTGATGGTCTCGGTGCGCACCAGGGATGTCATGACAAGTTCGTCCGTATTAGCCACCCCTACCTTAGCGCTGGGGTCGCTACAATTGTCAAAAATCATTGCGGCGGCTGGGGGGAGCTACTAAAACCCAGCGACTTTTCTAAAATCGTCCTAAATTGACAATATAGCCGGTGTATATAGTCGTGAGTGGCCCTGAGTTAGACCCTGGTGGTTTCATTCGTCTCAAGGGCATCATGATTGGTCTGGTAGCAGCCTGGAGGTAGTTTGGTGGTGCAGTTTCATATTCAGCCCGAAAGCGAAATACCGGCGTCGACCCAGCTTTACGGCCAGATCTGGTTTGCGATCGCCTCTCGGCAGTATCCGCCCGGCTATCGGCTGCCCAGCACCCGGCAGTTGGCCATGCAGACGGGTCTGCACCGCAACACCATCAGCAAGGTCTATCGCCAGCTCGAAGATGCCGGGGTGGTCGAGGCCATGCCTGGCTCGGGCATCTACGTGCGCGAGCAAAACAATACCGAAAGCGCTCGCCCCCAGACTCTGCTGTGGGCCGAGTTTCCCCAGGCGCGGGAGGTGGTAGAAACGGGCCTTGACGAGCTGCTGCACCAGGGCTGCTCGCTCAACCAGGCCAGAGAGCTGTTTCTGGCCGAAATCGACTGGCGGCTGCGCTGTAGCGCTCGAGTGTTGGTCACTGCCCCAGGACAAGATATTGGGGCTGGTCAGCTGATGGTGCGCGAGCTAGAGAATGCCCTGCATATTCCGGTGCAGCTGGTGCCCCTCGAAGAATTAGACACCGTTTTGGCCCAGACCCGCTCGGGCACGGTGGTAACCAGCCGCTACTTTATTAGCGAGGCCGAGGCGATCGCCGCCCCCAAGTCGGTGCGCGTCATTCCGGTCGATATCTACGACTACAAAAAAGAGCTGGGCCTGCTCAAAGACCTGCCCAAGGGCACCTGCCTGGGCATGGTCAGCGTTAGCACCGGCATATTGCGCGCCGCTGAGGTGATCAGCTACAGCCTGCGGGGCGACGAAGTGTTGCTGATGTCGGCACAGACCGACGACCCCTACAAGCTCAGCGCCGTAATCCACAGCGCCCAGACCATTGTGGTGTTTGACGAAGCCAGTCTGCCGGCGGTCAAAGAGGCGATCGCCGAAGCCCGCGAAGAGCTGATTCGCCCCCCCAAGCTGGTGGTGTGCGACAACTACATTGGCGAAAAGTCTATTCTGCTGCTCAAGCGCGAGCTGGGGCTAGATTAGGCCCGGCCCGATCTACAATCATTTCGCCTGATTAGAGTACGCCAACTAATTAAGCATCCAAGCTAGGCCCTCATCCCCCAACCCCTTCGCTTTGGGCACCGACAGCGCTAGGCCTGGTCGGGGTCAATGCCCTGGGCCCGTAGTAGATCGGCCAGGCGATCAGCCCGCTGGCGCTCTGCCTCAGCTCGCTGACTTTCTGCCTCTGCTCGCTGACTTTCTGCCTCTGCTCGCTGGCGTTCGGTTTCGACCTGTTCTGAACTCCACAGCAGCAGGTTGCCGTCGGCATCCCACCAGCGCAGCCAGCTGAGGGTTTGGGCTAGGCGTTCTCCGTGCCAGACCCCTAAAAACAGGTCTAGCGGTTCAATCCAAAATCGTCCTGCGGTATCGGGCTGTTGCAGCTCATAGCGGCCGTTTTGCAGCTGGCGGACTTCTAGTCTGGCCCTCTGGGGGGCATAGATGACGTAGGTGGGCACCTGCAAAATTTGCTCGTAGAAGTAGAGCTTGCCGTAGGGCACAATCGACCGAATCGACAGCTCGCCATTGTCATCGGCGGAGAGAAACTCCATGACTACCGCCACCGGGTCGCCCTCTAGCCTGGGGGTGTAGCTGCGGCGCACCAGGCCCTCAGGGATTGGATTCACTCGGGGCGCGTAGAACCAGTCGGGCGCTTTGACCACCGTATCGTCATCGACCCCGGCCACCAGGCCAAAGTTGGAGCCAATCAGCATCTCAGGCCGAATGCGCTGGGCCGCACCGAGGGCATCGGTGAGGGCGGCGGCTAGGGGCGGTTGGTGAATGTTTTCCACTGGGTCATCGATCAGCTGAAAGTCATCGGGCAGCGGTGGCCAGGTGATCGTCGGGCCAGTGCGGGGCTGTGCCTGAACCATGGCAAGCTATTCCTCGGCAGGGTAATGATCGGCGATCGCGCTTATTAGTCTTTAAAATTGACCAGCGTAAGTTTCAACGCCTACATTGCTGATTTGTCTTTCAGTTTAGCCTGGCTGCGCGGATCGCTGTGCTCTCCGATTGGTCACAGCATAATGAGGTCTATGCTCCACCCTCGTCTACCTTTCGTAGCGCTTGTCTGCCTATGGTGTTTGCTGCCGCAGCATATGTTGATCGACCCTACCGGGGGCGGCTGGCCCCGACCCCGACGGGGCATTTGCACCGGGGCCACGCCAAGACCTTTTGGGCCGCGCAGCAGCGCGCCCAGCAGCGGGGCGGGGCGCTGATCTTGCGGGTTGAAGATTTGGATCGCGATCGCTGCCAGCCCCAGTACGCCAGCGACCTGCTCGAAGACCTGACCTGGTTTGGCCTGCGCTGGCAGGAGGGGCCAGATGTGGGCGGAGATTGTGGCCCCTACACCCAGAGCGATCGCCAGCCCTTTTACCAAACCATCTGGCGGCGGCTCTACCAACGCGGCGCTATCTACCCCAGCCCCCACTCCCGGCGAGATGTGGCCCAGGCCCTGAGCGCTCCCCACGAGGGCGATCGCGAGATTATCTTCCCGCCCCGGCTCCGCCCCGCTGACTGGAAGCCGGGGGATGCACCGGGCGGTCAACAGGTCGATGAACCGGGGGCAGTCAACTGGCGCTTTTGGGTGCCCGACGGCGAAAGGATTGAATTTTTTGACCAAAATCTGGGGCCGCAGGGGTTTACTGCCGGCCAAGACTTTGGCGACTTCATTGTGTGGCGGCGCGACGGGTTCCCCAGCTACGACCTGGCGGTGGTGGCCGACGACCAGGCCATGGCGATTTCTGAGGTGGTGCGCGGCGAAGACTTGCTGCTCGCTACGGCCAAGCAAATTTTGCTCTACCGCGCCCTGGGCTGGGAGGTGCCAGCCTTTTACCACTGCCCTCTAGTGCGGGATGGGGCGGGCAAACGATTGGCCAAGCGCGATCGGGCGCAGAGTCTGCGATCGCTGCGGCAGCAGGGCATCAGCCCAGAGCAAATTCGCGCCGGGTGGACAAATTAATATGGACAGACCAACGCAGCATCCCAGCCGCCACGTGTGGGATTTTTGGTACTACTTTGACCCTGAAGCAAAGTTGTTTCACGTCTTTTACCTAAACGCCGACAAGGCCCTGGTCGCGTCGGAGCAGCATCACTCTGCGGCCTGCGTCGGCCATGCCACCACCCCAGACTTTGTGGCCATCGACTGGGGCGATCGCCACAGCTTCAACGTCCTCACCCCTCCGGCCCAACACTGGGCAAACACCTGCCTGTGGAGCGGAGATGTGATCAAAGTCCAAAACGGCTATCTGATGTTTTACACCTCCAGAGACAGCCGCCAAGACGACGGCCTGACCCAGAGCATCGGCGTCGCCTACGCCAGCGATCTAGGGGCTAACCAGTGGCATTTTTTTGACACCCAGCTGAGGCCACAATTCGTTTATCAGCCTAGGGGGTTGGCGGGCGATCGCACCATTCACGCCTGGCGCGATCCGTTTCTGTTTCGGCGGCGGGAGAGCCAGCAGATTTTTATGCTGGTGTCAGCCAAAACGGTGGGTGGCCCGCTCGGTCAGAGTGGCGCTATTGGTCTGCTGCAAGTTGCTGACGGCGAGTTTGCCCCAGCCGTACGCGGAGAGCAAGACTGGCAATACCTGCCGCCGCTGCTGGCCCCTTGTGGCTACGCCGAAATGGAGGTGCCCCAGCTTTACCAGCAGCCTGACGGGGGCTACGAGCTAGTGTTCTCCTGCTGGGCGAAATACGATTTTTCACCGCTGACGGCGGGCGGGTTTCAGGGCATCACCACAGCCGGGCCTGAAAGCGGCGATCGCCTCGCCCGGCCCCGACCAAACCCGGCCATCCATACCCTGACCCCAGAGGCTGACGGGCTCTACGCCTGTCGCATCGTACCTGAACTCGACGGCGAAATCATTGGCTTCGACATTCAGTCGGGCGGCATCCGCCGCAGCGGCATTCAAACCCACCTGGCCTCAGTAGATCGCGACTTTTCTGATCTGACAATCTGATCTAGCAATTTTATCTGGCAAGGTAAAAATACCCCGCCATTCAACTGGGTTCACCCCTCACCCCTTCACCCCCTCATCCATCCACCCATCCACCCTTCACCCCCTCACCCCTGTAGTAGGATCTGGACATCCCAGCGCCAGCACCCCCTCTAATGCAGAACTCCGGCTTATTTCGCAGCGCCCAGCAATGGTTATCTCGCACCCCGGAGCGATCGCTCAACCAGGCCTACGAAGCCGCCCAAATGATTGAGGCGATCGAGCGCGAATACTTCGGCGGCAACCTGATCTCGGCCCGCTACGGCAGCTACGGCGACAGCGCCATGGCCTACTTTCAAGGCGAGCTGAAGAAATACCTGAATTTAATTAAGGTGCGGATGGCGGTGTTTCGGGCCAGCCGCTCGGTGACTCGAGTCAGCAACCCCAGGGTGACTGAGGTGCAGCTGCCCCCCACCGGGGGCGATAACTTAGCCGTCAACGTGATTGACCAGCAGGCGATGTTTTTTCGCAAGCTCCAGCTGATTGACGAGGTGCTGGATCGCTATGATCGCCCAGAGGCCAACCCTGAGCGGGTGATTACCCTCGCCAACGGGGCCAGTGGGGAAGTTGCCCCCTCGGCTCAGGTGCTGCGATCGCGCGCCGACCAGGCCCGCATTGAGCAACAAAATCGGGCGATCCCTACCCCCCCTACCCTCGATGGCAAGCGACCCGGTGCCTCTGACCGCATCAACGTTCTGCCGCGATCTATTCTCCGCACCGTAGATCGTATTCGCCAAGACCTCGACCCCAACGCCGAGCAGGAAGTGGTGCAAGAATTTCGCACCTCCAAGGGCAGAACCACCGCCGCGATTCGATTCGTGCTGCTGCTGGTGATTGTGCCGCTGCTGACCCAGCAGTTTACCAAAAACTTTGTGGTGGGGCCGATCGTTGACCAGGCGCGGGCCGGAGCCGAGGAACAGGTCGATGTCTTTCTCAATATAGAAATGGAAGAAGAAGCCCTCCACGAGCTGCAACAGTTTGAAGAGCGGCTGCGCTTTGAGGTGCTAATCGGCAAGGCCCCTGCCCTGTCAGAGTTAAATATCGAGCAGCGGGTGCGCTCCAAAGCCGCTGAGATTGAGGAAGAGTACCGCGATCGCAGCGCCAGCGCCGTCAAAAACGTATTTGCCGACATCCTGGCCGTCACCGCCTTTGTGCTGCTGCTGCTCTACCGCAAGCAGGATGTCGCCAACCTCAAAGCCTTTATGGATGAGATTGTCTACGGTCTCAGCGACAGTGCCAAAGCCTTCATCATCATTCTGTTCACCGATATCTTTGTGGGCTTTCACTCGCCCCACGGGTGGGAAATTTTGCTAGAGGGCCTGTCGCGGCACCTGGGTTTCCCCGCCAATCGCGACTTTATCTTTCTGTTCATCGCCACCTTCCCGGTGATCCTTGACACCATCTTCAAATACTGGATCTTCCGCTATCTCAACCGAATCTCGCCCTCGGCAGTGGCCACCTATAAGAATATGAATGAGTAGGCGATTGATAGCTGTGATACCTACCCCATAAACAGCGGCTTGTTATGCTCAAGACACCGCTGGCCCAAGCCCTGCCTAGACGCTAGACTCTAAACGTATCGTTACTGTCTCCATTCATCTCCTCAACCTCCAAGCCCCCTTAAGGACAACGCCTGTGTTTGAGTACCTGCCCCCGCTCAACGAACACAACCTGCCTTACCCCGACACCTTGCATCCCATCGTGGTGCATTTTGTCATCGCCATGGCGCTATTTGCCTTTGTCTGCGACGTGATCGGCAAATTTACCAAAAATCCTCGCTATTTTGAGGTCAGCTGGTGGAACATGTGCTTTGCCACTGTGTCTATCTTCATCGCCGTGATCTTTGGCCAGGTCGAGGCGGGGCTGGCCGAGCCCTACGGCAGGGCCGAGTCGGTGCTCAATCTGCACACCATTTTGGGCTGGTCGCTATCGGGCATCATCGCCGCCATTACCGGCTGGCGCTACATTTTGCGCAACAATGACCCTAAGTCGTTGCCCACTGCCTACCTGGGGGCGGGGGCATTGCTCACCGGCTTAGTGCTGTTTCAGACCTACCTAGGCGACAAACTGGTGTGGATCTACGGCCTCCACACCCTTGAGGTGGTCGAAGCCATTCGCGATGGAGTGCTGTGATGAACCCTGACCTAGTCGATCAAATGAGCCGCCAGCTTGGCCCTAACGGGCTGCCCTATATGCTGCCGATTCACCCTAACCTAGTGCACCTCACCCTGGGGCTGTTCATTGTCGCCATTAGCTTTGACATCGTGGGAGCCTTATTTCCGCTTGAAAGGCGGGTGTTTAAGTTTTTGGCGGTACCCGCTAATCGGTCTAATTTTTTTGATGTGGGCTGGTTCAACATGGTGGCCGCTGCCGTGGTGACGTTTCCCACCGTAGCCGCCGGGTTCTACGAAATGCTGCTGGCCCAGCCCGCCAACGATACGGTCAGCGCCTGGGGTCTGCACAGCCTTGAAACCATGCTCTGGCACGGGGTCGGCGGCGTGGCGCTGCTGGCGCTGATCACCGGTATGGCCATTTGGCGAGGCTTTCAGCGCTACGCCTGGCGCAAAGACCGCGCCCGCGAGGTGCAGTGGTCTTATCTGCTCGCCGGGCTGGGGGTGTTTGTGCTGATGTTTGCCCACGGCACCCTGGGGGCGCACCTGGGAGGCGAGTTTGGCATTCACATCAGCGCTGATCGCCTGCTGCGGGCCGGTGAAGACCTATCTGTATTAAACGTGCTGTTGCCGAGGGTGTTTTAGAGCATGAATGTGCGCGTCTTTTTGAGACTACTGCTGCTCACCGCCATCATGACCCCAATCAGCCTCTGGGTCGGGCAGCTCTCCTACAGCTGGATGCCCGAACCGGCCTCGGCGGAGGCGCTGCTAGTCGATAACCTGTTCAGCTTTTTGACTACTCTGGGCACCTTTATTTTCCTCGGTGTGGCGGGCACGCTGCTCTATTCGGTGCTGTTTCAGCGGGCCGACAAGTACGACGAGGGCGACGGCCCCCCCATCGAGGGCAACCTGACGCTAGAGATTGTCTGGACCGCCGTTCCCCTAGTGCTGGTGGTGTGGATTGCGATCTATACCTACCAGATCTACGACGAGATGGGCATCTTGGGGCCGATGGAGCATATGCACATGGGGGATGCGATCGCCGCCCCCCTCACCGCTCAGTCTGCCAAAGAATCCGCTAAGGAACCCGAACCCATTGAGGTTCACGCCCGCCAGTGGGTATGGGAGTTTTACTACCCTGAAGCAGGCGTCACCAGCACCGAGCTGCACTTACCCAACAACACCCGCGCCCGGCTACTGCTCAGCTCCGAAGATGTCCTCCACGGCTTCTTTGTCCCCGCCTTTCGGGTCAAGCAGGATGTGATTCCGGGGCGCAGCATCGGCTTTGAGTTCACCCCCATTCGCGAGGGCGTCTACCGCCTGCGCGACTCCCAGTACAGCGGCACCTACTTCGCTGCCATGCAGGCCAATGTGGTAGTGGAGCCACCGGAAGACTATCAGCAGTGGCTAGCCGCCGCCGCCAGCCAGTCGCCCCAGCCCGGCCTCAACCCTTCCTACGACGAGTACCAGGTCAAGGTGGAAAACCGCGATCGCCGCCCCGGCTGGAAAACCGTCACCCCAGCCCCAGCCCCCCTAGTCAACTTCCCCGGCTCCCCCGAGCTACCTGTTCCCCGGCCCTAGCTGTAGGTTGGGTGCAACGAAGTGAAACCCAACAAACGTTCCCCCCGTTGGGTTCCGCTGGCGCTCCACCCAACCTACGCATCTCCCCCACTTCCCCACCCTCCTGCTACTCCCTCCCCCATGACTGATCTCACCCTCGATACCGCCCCCAAACGAGAACAGCCCGTCCCCGGCGAGCCGGAAAACTGGCGGCGGTTCTTTAGCTTCAGCACCGACCACAAAGTCATCGGCATCCAGTACATCGTCACCGCCTTTGTGTTTTTTCTGATCGGCGGCTTTCTTGCCATGGTGATGCGCGGCGAGCTGATCACCCCCGAGGCCGACCTGGTCGATCGCACCGTCTACAACGCCATGTTCACCATGCACGGCACGATCATGCTGTTCATGTGGACCTTTCCGGTGCTTAACGGCCTGACCAACTACCTGGTGCCCCTGCAAATTGGGGCGCGAGACATGGCCTTTCCCCGATTGAATGCAGTGGCCTTTTGGATGGTGCCGGTGTTTGGCATCATTCTGATGGCTAGCTTTTTGGTGCCTGGTGGCCCTGCTAGCTCGGGCTGGTGGTCATACCCACCGGTCAGTCTGCAAAACCCCGTCGGCAATTTGGTCAATGGCCAGTTCCTGTGGCTGCTGGCGGTGGCCCTCTCCGGGGTTTCCTCCATTTTAGGGGGGGTGAATATTGTCACCACCATCATCCGCATGCGGGCACCGGGCATGACCTTTTTTAAGATGCCGGCCTTTTGCTGGACGGTGATGGCGGCCCAGATGATTCAGCTGTTTGGCCTGCCTGCGCTGACGGCGGGGGCAGTGATGCTGCTGTTTGACCTGAGCGTCGGCACCAGCTTTTTTGACCCCGCCACCGGAGGCGACCCGGTGCTCTACCAGCACTTCTTTTGGTTTTACTCCCACCCGGCGGTGTATGTGATTATTTTGCCAGTGTTTGGGGTGTTTTCGGAGGTGTTTCCGGTCTATGCCCGTAAGCCGCTGTTTGGCTATAAGTTTGTAGCGGTGTCGAGCTTTGTGATTACGGCGCTGAGTGCGGTGGTGTGGGTGCACCACATGTTTGCCAGCGGCACCCCCAGCTGGATGCGGATGCTGTTTATGGCCACCAGCATGACCATCTCGGTGCCCACGGGGGTAAAGATTTTTGCCTGGGTGGCCACCATCTGGGGCGGTAAACTGCGGCTGAATACGCCGATGCTGTTTGCCCTGGGCGGCCTGGTAAACTTTTTGTTTGCGGGCATCACCGGAGTTATGCTGGCGGCGGTGCCCTTTGATATCCACGTCAACAATACCTACTTTGTGGTGGGCCACTTCCACTACGTGATCTACGGTGCGGCGGTGATGGGCATCTATGCCGCCATCTACCACTGGTTCCCGAAAATGACCGGGCGTATGTATTATGAAGGGTTGGGCAAGCTGCACTTTGCCCTCACCTTTATTGGCGTCAACCTCAGCTTTTTGCCTATGCACTTTGCCGGGCTAATGGGCATGCCTCGCCGCGTGGCTTCCTACGACCCCGAGTTTGCCTATTGGAATGTGTTGGCCAGCCTGGGAGGCTTTTTGCTGGGCGTCTCGACCCTGCCCTTTTTGCTCAACATCATCAGCTCCTGGATTCAGGGAGAAAAGGCCCCGGCCAACCCCTGGCGGGCGATCGGACTGGAGTGGCTGGTAGCCTCACCGCCGCCCCACGAAAACTTTGCCGAGATCCCTATTGTGGTGTCAGAGCCCTACGGCTACGGCAAAAACGAACCTTTGATTGCACAGCAAATGGCATCTATGGAGTCGGCCAGTGAGCTCAATTGACCTCGACCAAAACCTCAACACGGCGGCGACCCTCCCCGCCGCCGAGCACCACGAGGAAGGCGAACACCGCATGTTTGGCTTCATCATCTTTCTGATCTCAGAAAGTGTGATCTTCCTCAGCTTTTTCATTGGCTACATTGTCTATAAGACCAGCGCCACCGACTGGCTCCCCGCCGGGGTGGAGGGGCTGGAGGTGCGCGAGCCGTTTATCAACACCATCGTGCTGGTGTCGAGCAGCTTTGTGATTTACTTCGCCGAGCGCTACCTGCACAAAGAAAACCTCTGGGGCTTTCGCGCCTTTTGGCTGCTGACCATGGCTATGGGCAGCTTCTTTCTCTACGGTCAGGCGGTGGAGTGGCAGGGGCTAGAGTTTGGTTTTACCGACGGCCTGTTTGGCGGCACGTTTTATTTGCTGACGGGTTTCCACGGGCTGCACGTGCTCACTGGGGTGCTGTTGCAAGGGGTAATGCTGGGGCGATCGTTTATTCCAGGCAACTACGACGATGGCGAGGTGGGGGTGGCGGCGACTTCCCTCTTCTGGCACTTTGTCGATGTGATCTGGATTATTTTGTTTATCTTGATCTACGTGTGGCAGTAGGGCTTTGACTATGAATGCCTATAAGGTTGAGGCGATTATTGCTGAAGATGGCACTGTGACCCTGCGAGGGCTGCCCTTTCGCACTGGGGAGACAGTGGAGGTGATTGTTATCGAGCGATCGCCTGCCCCAGCGAAGCCATCTAGCCACAGTGAACTCACGGCTTTAGATAGGGATTATTTACTTGGTGTAGAGGCTCAACTGAGCGAATGGATATCGCCTGAAGACGAGGCCGCTTACGGTGACCTTTAGCCTTTTTGATGTCGTTGTGGTGCCGTTCCCCTTCACGGAGTTCTCGTCTTAAAACACATCGGTCACTTAGGCTCCAATGACCAAGCCAGGGTCAAAGCATCCCTGCGCAGCCTGTTGCCTCTATAGGGCGGGCAGTGTTCAACTATTTATTCTCAGCCGTAGCTTAGCAGTCAAGCTCCCCTAGAGTGGGCAGTGCCCACCAGTTTCTACTCCCTAGCCCCCAGTGAGGAACCCGCTATGATTCTCGACGACCAGCATTACGACGTGATCATTGTGGGTACCGGGGCGGGAGGTGGCACCCTGGCCCGCAAGCTGGCCCCCTCAGGCAAGCGGATTTTGCTGCTGGAGCGCGGCGACGCTATGCCTCTGGAGGAGCAAAACATCAGCGATGTAGATATTTTCCAGAAGCATCGCTACCACGCGCCCGAGCAGTGGTACGACGGCTACGGCGAGCCGTTTACGCCGCAGATGAAATATGCGATCGGCGGCAACACCAAGATTTATGGGGCCGCCCTTCAGCGCATGCGGGAGCGAGACTTTGAATCGGTGAATCACCAGGACGGCACTTCGCCCGAGTGGTGCCTCAAGTATGGCGACTTTGAGCCTTACTACACCGAGGCCGAGGCGATGTATCAGGTGCATGGGCAGGGCGGGGCCGACCCCACAGAACCACCGCGCAGTAGCACTTACCCTTACCCGGCGGTGGCCCACGACCCGACCATTCAGCCCGTGGTGGAGGGGATTGAGCAGCAGGGTTATCATCCCTATCCGCTGCCCATGTCGCTGTCGCTGCGGGAGGATGACCCCACCGGAGACGCGGAAGTGTTTGGGGTAGCTCCGGCGCTGGATTTTGGCAATGTCACCCTCAAGACCTCGGCTAAGGTGACGAGCATTCTCACCAACCCGTCGGGCACGGCGGCGCGGGCGGTGCAGGCAGAGCTCAACGGCCAGCCTTACTTATTTATGGCTGACATCATTGTGCTGGCCTGTGGGGCAATTAACTCGGCAGTGCTGCTACTGCAATCAGCCAATGAAAAGCACCCCCACGGGCTGGTCAACAGCTCTGACCAGGTAGGCCGCAATCTGATGAAGCTCAATATGAGTTCGATTGTGGAGGTGACGGCGCAGCCCAACTCGGGTAAGTTTCCGCGATCAGTGGGGGTGAATGATTTTTACTGGGGCAGCGACAAGTTTGACTACCCCATGGGCCACATTCAAAACATGGGCGGGGTGCTGCAAGATGCGATTTTTGCCGAGTCACCGCCGGTGCTCTCGCTGATCACTAAGTTCATGCCCACCTTTGGTCTGAAACAGCTGGCGACGCGCTCCATTGCCTGGTGGGCGATGACTGAGGTGCTGCCCGACCCCAAGAACCGGGTGGAGATTAAAGCCGGCAAGCTCTACATCCACTTTGTCGCCAACAACGCCGAGGCCCACGATCGCCTGGTGTACCGCTGGCTCGATGTGCTTAAAGCCGTAGAGAAAGAGAGTAGCTTGTTTTCGCGATCGGGCATGCATCCGCGTGGAGAGGTGCCGCTGTCAGTGATGGCCAACCAGTGCGGCACCTGCCGTATGGGCAATGACCCGACCACCTCGGTGGTAGACATTAACTGCCGCGCTCACGAGTTGGATAATCTCTATGTGGTCGATAGCAGCTTCTTCCCCTCTAGCTCTAGCGTGGGGCCAGCGCTGACAGTAATCGCCAATGCCCTGCGGGTGGGTGAGCATTTGCTGGAGCGGCTGGGATAGATGAGCGCTCTCATCCTGACTCTACGAGGTATCGGTTTCAAATCGGGGTTGTGTGACTCGGATTTGGCATTACTTCCGCTGCAGAGTCCTAGAGGAAATTTTTGGTCGGGTTTAAACTACACTCCAGATAGAGCCACCGCAGGTCACTCCAGAAGCGTGGGATGACCTGCGGTGGTGGAGCTTGACAGCTTGCTGTGCGTTAATGTTGATTGTCAGCCCTCTGACTCTAGCATCGCGCTGTCTGGCTAGCGCCCAATTTCAACCATTGCCTGGAGGTTGCCATGACTACTGAGTTTACCGTCGGCGATCGCGTGCGCCTCGCCGCCCAGCCTCCCTACTTTAAAACCGCCGACCCGATGCCGATGCTGCGCCCCGCCGACACTGTGCCTCTGGGGGCCGAGGGGGTCATCTTCAGCTGTCGCCCCGGCGGGTATTGGGGCATCAAGTTTGACAAGGGATCTTTTTTGGTCGATGGCCAGTTTCTAGAGCAAACAGAAACCTCGGCAGACCAAGCTACCGAGGCTACTGATTAATCACCGCTACTACATTCCGGGGGAGTATTAAGCCGGTGGAACTTCAGGCTCAGCGGTTTCAGCTGTCGCGTCTGCCACAGGTTCGCTGGGGGGGGCGGCTATTGCCTCTGCTTTTGGCTCTTCAGCCACTGCTGCTTCCGCAACCGATTCTTCAGCCACGGCCTCTTCAGCCACGGTTTCTTCAGCCACAGCTTCCTCAGCCACAGCTTCCTCAGCAGCTACCTCTTCGGGCACTTCTTCGGCTTTGGGCTTAGGTCTAGGGCCACGCATCAGCGCGGGGGGAATACCGGGTTTGCGATCGCCTTCATCGCGGTCACGGCCCCGCCCGCCTCGGCCCTTGCCCCTCGGACGATCTCCGCCGCCACCGCGCTCGCCGCCCTCGCTGCCGCCGCCGCGCTCGCCGCTGCCGCTATCTCCCACCGTGATAATTTTCTTCTTGGGCTTTTCAGGGGAGGTATTCGGAGTGTCTGCCATGACTTTCTGTTGTTTAACGCCGTGGCGATCTTACCCCGAATCTGGTTCTGACCTCTGGAGCTGATCTAAATTGGCGCTGAGTTCGCTGCGGCAAACGAGAAGCAGGCAAAATAGTGAAAAAGCCCGACATACTCTATCCACCGGTAAGAGTGAGTAAACTAAATAAGAATTCTAGATAAACTTTATCCAAGTCCCGAAGCAAAGTTTTGCCGGTGGGAAAACTACAGACCCCGCGCTGGACTTAGTATAAGACGCTGCAAATCTCATTGACCCGCTCTCATTGACCCGCTGGATTGATTCACTGCGATCGCCGCCCCACCTATGTCCCAAGCTTCCCCAGAGCCGGTTCCGCCGCCAGAGCATTCTCCCCCGCAGCTCACTGCCCAAAACGCTGTCCCAGAGGCCATGAGATTAGAGGCTCTGCGGCGATACGACATTCTAGACACCCCGCCCGAGACAGCGTTTGACCGCATTACCAGTCTGGCGGCGCGGCTGCTCAATGCCCCCACCGCAATTATTTCGCTGGTGGATGAGTCGCGGGCTTGGTTTAAGTCTACCTATGGGTCTGAGCTGTCAGAGGTGCGGCGTGACCTAGCCCTATGCCGCTATGCCCTGCTGTCGGAGCAGGTGCTGGTGATTCTCGATGCCAGACAAGACCAACGGGCAGCTAAAAACCCCCTGGTGCAGGCGGATCAAGGGCTGAGCTTTTATGCCGGGGCACCGCTGATCAACCCGGAGGGAGTGATCTTGGGCACGCTCTGTGTGTGCGATGGCCAGCCGAGGGAGAGCTTTAGCCCAGAGCAGCAGGAGGTGCTGACCGATCTAGCGGCCATGGTCATTGACGAACTAGAGCTACGCCTTGCGGCCCGCAAGGTGGCCGAAATCGATAGGGCGCTGCTGACGATTACCCAGGGGGTGTCTAACCGCACCGGCGAGGCATACTTTCAGGCACTGGTGCAGCACTTTACCCAAACCCTAGGCGTTGATTACACCTATATTGGGCTGCTAAAAGGCGACCCCGCTGACGCGATTGAGACCCTGGTCGTTTGCGCCGGAGCAGAGATCGTTGAGAATTTTGCCTACCCGCTGGCCGACGGCCCCTGCCAGCAGGTAATCGAGAGCCGTCAGCTGTGCTGCTACCCCAGCGGCGTTCAGGGGCTGTTTCCCCAGGCTCCGGTGCTGGCCCCCCTGGGCATCGAGAGCTATGCCGCGATCGCCTTTTATGACTCTCAAAACCAGGCGCTGGGGGTGCTGGGCGTGATGGGCCGCAAGCCGTTGGTCAACCTGCACCTCACCCAGGCGCTGCTGCCGATCTTTGCCCTGCAGGTGGCCGCTGAGCTAGATCGCCAGCACACCGATATTGCCCGGCAGCAGGTGCAGCAACATCTAGAGCAGCTGGTGACCCAGCGAACTACCGAGCTGTCTCAAATCAACCAGCGGCTACAGCGAGAGATTGCCGAGCGTCAGCAAACCGAGATCGACCTCAAAAAAGAGCGCGAAATCCAGCGGGTGCTGCTCGAAAATATGCAGGCGGGCATCGTCGCCTGCGACGAGGCGGGCATTCTCACGCTGTTTAACCAGACGGCCCGCGACTTTCACGGGTTGCCAGCGCAACCGCTGCCCTCAGATCAGTGGGCCGACTACTACGACCTCTACCAGGCCGACGGCAAAACGCACCTGCCCCAGGCGGCAATTCCGCTATTTCGGGCGCTCCAGGGCGAAAACGTGGTCAATGCTGAGATGGTGATTGCCCCCAAGGGCGGCATGGCCCGCACGGTGCTGTCTAGCGGTCAGGCGATCGTCACGGCAGACGGCCAGACCCACGGCGCGATGGTAGTGATGCACGATATCACCGAGCGAAAACGGGCCGAAGAGGAACGGGCGCAGCTGATTCGAGAACAGGCGGCCCGGCTAGAGGCGGAGGTGGCCCAGGGACGATCGCAGCTGCTGGTCGATATTGGTACAGCCCTGGCGTCGTCACTTGACCACAGCCTTACCCTGGGGCAGGTGGCTGACCGGGTAGTGCCCTATTTTGCCGACTGGTGCGCCATTGACCTCACCGGCCCCGAGCCTGGCCCAAGCCAGGGCATTGAGCGAGTGGCCATGGCCCACTGCGACCCCGCCAAGGTGGAGCTGGGCTGGCAGATGCACCGGCAATATCCTGTGTCGATGGATGCCCCCTCAGGGTTGGCCAAGGTGTTGCGGGTGGGCAAAGCCAGGCTGATTACCGACGTGTCTCTGGCGGCTCTCGGAGCGATCGCCCAAGACCCAGAGCATTTGCGCCTGCTGCGTCAGCTGGGGCCGAGGTCTTGTATCGTGGTGCCGCTAATGGCTCGGGGCAAAACCCTCGGGGTGATTTCGTTTCTGATGGCCGAGTCAGAGCGCCGCTACGACCGAGCTGACTTGGCCCTGGCGGAGAGCATCGCCCACCAGGTGGCGATCGCCGTTGACAACGCCTCGCTTTACCAGGCCGAACAAACCACCCGCAGCGAGGCCGAGGCCGCCAACCGCATCAAAGATGAGTTCCTCGCCGTGCTCTCCCACGAGCTCAGGTCGCCCCTCAACCCGATTTTAGGCTGGTCGCAGCTGCTGCAAACCCAGCAGCCCGATGCCGCCATCCTGGCTCGGGGGTTAGAAACCATTGAGCGCAATGCCAAGCTGCAAACCCAGCTGATCGCTGACCTGCTGGATGTCTCCCGGATTTTGCAGGGCAAACTCAGCCTCGACGTTGCGCCAGTCAACCTCAAGAACATCGTTGAAGCGGCCCTAGAAACAGTGCGGTTGGCGGCTGAGGCCAAGGCGATTGACATTGGCACCGAGTTTTTCGCCGCGCCCGAAGTGCTGGGCGATGCTGGTCGTCTTCAGCAGGTGGTGTGGAACCTGCTAGCCAACGCGGTCAAGTTTACCCCCAGCGGCGGACGGGTAGAAGTTCACCTCGCCACGGTGGCAAAAGCGGCGGTGCCCTACGCCCAAATTACCGTCAACGACACCGGCAAGGGCATTACCCCAGAGATTTTACCCTTTATCTTTGAGCGCTTTCGTCAGGCTGACAGCAAAACTACCCGCCAGTTTGGCGGGCTAGGACTCGGGCTGGCGATCGCCCGACAGCTGGCCGAGCTGCACGGCGGCACCATTGCCGTCACCAGCCCAGGGGAAGGGCTAGGAGCTACCTTTACCGTGCAGCTACCGCTCTACCGCAGCCCGTCGCTGCCTGACGGAGCCGCCGCCAAGCTTTCCGCTCAGCCCGTCACCCTGACCGGGGTGCGCATTTTAGTGGCTGAAGATGAAGCCGACGCTCGCGAGATGCTGGTGTTTGTGCTCGAGCAGGCCGGGGCCATCGTCACCCCAGCGGCCTCTGGGGCCGAGGCCCTAGCGGTGCTGCCTAACCTTGAGCTAGATCTGCTGATCAGCGATATTGCCATGCCCGATATGGATGGCTATATGCTGCTAAACCAAATGCGATCGCAAATCGCAGACCAGGGCAAACAGCCCCGATTGAAAGCCGTCGCCCTCACCGCCTATGCCGGAGAGAGCAACCAGCAGCAGGCTCTTACCGCCGGTTTTCAACGCCACTTGAGCAAGCCCTTTGAGCCAGATGAGCTGGTGGCGGCGATCGCAGCCCTGATCGACCAATAACAATTATTTATGGGGTCTCTATAGGGCAACATTGGCCAAAATTTGCTCCCACTGGGGCAGGTCTTCGGGCCGGTCTATGTCTGTTAGCGGGATCAGCAGCTCAACGGCTAGCCCATGGGAAGTGGCTGCCGCCAGGGTTTGGGCTAGCACCTGGCCCGTGCCCCAGGCGATCGCCTCAAACAGGGCGGGCTGGGGCTGGCGTAGGCCAACCAGGTAATAGCCGCCGTCGGTGGCGGGGCCGAGCACCACATCGGCGCTTTGCAAGGCTTTGAGGGCGGCGGCTAGGTGGGCGGTGCCCAGCGCTGGGCAGTCGCTGCCAATCGCGATTGCCCCCGCTCTGCCCACCGCAAAATTTTGCTTAAAAGCGGCCCCCAGCCTGGCTCCCAGATCGCCCTCGCCTTGGGGGCAGTAGGTGGCGCGATCGCCCAGCCAGTCCTGCATTTGGGCCTCGGTGCCCCCGGCAAAGTGCACCTCTATCGCCAGGGGTAGCTGCTGAGCGGCGGCGGTGACCTTCCCCAGCACATGCTCGGTCATAGCTCGCTGTAGGGCGGCAGCCCCCTCTGGACCCAGGTGAGGAATCAGCCGGGTCTTGGTGCGTCCCGGCTCGGGATAGCGGGTAAACAACAGCAGCCCAAAGACCGCTGGAGATTGAGAGTCAGCAAGGTTCATCATGGCGGATGGGAAATATCTCAACTGGACTGGCCAATACCAACCTCGGTAAAAGCAATCACAAAAAAAGGCGCAGCCAGAGCCGCGCCTAACTGCATCGGTTCTGCCCTGTCATGACCTGCAAGAGGCCAACCAGAGGACAGAACCGGGTAGATGCATTACTGGCTCGGCAGGTTGCCAGGGCGCACCGAAATAGTTTGCTCACGGCCCTCACGCCGCAGGGTCAGCGATAGATTTTGCCCCACCGACGAGCGCTCCACGGCCTGCTGTACTGCGGCGCTCTCGGTCACCGGCTGACCTTCTATGGCCACGATGATGTCACCATCTCGGAGGCCGCCCTGGGCCGCTGGAGAGTTGGGCATGACTCGGCCAATCAGCACGCCCGATTCGTCTTCTACAGAGAAGGGGCGGTTGGGGTCGCTGTTGATATTTTGCTGTAGCTCCGGCGTTAGATTCACCATTTGAATGCCCAGATAGGCATGCTCAACTCGGCCAGTTTCGATCAGCTGGCTACTAATGCGCTGCACGGTGTTGATAGGAATAGCAAAGCCAATGCCCTGGGCACCCTGGATAATGGCGGTGTTGACGCCAATCACTTCGCCGTTGAGGTTGAGCAGCGGCCCGCCGGAGTTGCCGGGGTTAATGGCGGCGTCGGTTTGAATGAAGTCGACTCGCTTATCGGGGACGCCCACATCGCGGCTAGAGCGGCCGGTGGCGCTGATAATGCCAGCAGTCACGGTGCTGTCGAGGCCAAGGGGATTGCCAATGGCGATCGCCCACTCGCCCGGTTGAATTTGGTCAGAGTTGCTCACGGCAACGGTGGGTAGATTGCTGGCCTCAATTTTGATTACGGCAATATCGGT
>JBBSKN010000045.1:0-28189 GCA_038256265.1 Phormidesmidales cyanobacterium | reverse complement strand
TGGGCGCGTTGTCGAAATCCATACAAGCTATCGTAGGTCATAGGCCTTTGCCGAGATTGGTTGTACTTTCTCAGCTTCGGCTAAAAAGCGGCTCGAGCCTTGCTCTGCCGCTTTTTTCTATGGCCTTAGTCTAAACTCCAGTGAATAAGAAACCGGGGTTCTGTGGCCAATGCTTCTGGACAATCAAGTATCCCTAGCTGGCCAGGTATTCGCGGATATCAGACTGGCGCTTGCGTAACTTGGTCAGGGCTTCTCGCTCAATTTGGCGTACCCGTTCGCGGCTGATGGAAAGCAAGTCACCAATCTTGGCCAGGGTCATGGTCTTACCATCGGCCAGACCAAAGCGCAGGGCCAGCACCTCCCGCTGCTGAGGCGTTAGATCACCCATGAGTCGCTCTAGGTCTTGGCGCAGGGAGACCTGGGTAGCGAAATCTTCTGGAGAAGGGCCGTCATCTTCAAGCAATTCACCCAGTTCGGTGTCTTGGTTGTCGCCCACTTTGAGGTCAAGGGAAAGGGGCTGGCGAGACTTTTCGAGATAGTCGCGCACTTGCTTAACGGTGAGATCACACTCAATCGCTAGCTCGGCCATGGTAGCGGCTCGGCCATGGCGCTGGGACAGGGTGCGCTGGGCTTTCTTGAGCTTATTGAGCTTCTCGGTGATATGAATGGGCAGGCGAATGGTGCGACTCTTCTCAGCGATCGCCCGAGTAATGGCCTGACGAATCCACCAATAGGCGTAGGTTGAGAAGCGGTAACCCTTAGTAGGGTCAAACTTTTCAACGCCTCGCTGCATGCCAATGGTGCCCTCTTGGATCAGGTCAAGCAGATCGACGTTGCGCTTGATATATTTTTTGGCCACCGACACCACTAGGCGTAGGTTAGCCTCAACCATTTTGCGCTTGGCCAGGCTGCCCTCTCGCACGGTTTTTTTCAGGGCGGCTAGGGGCAGATCTACCGCTTCGGCCCACTGCTCTAGATTTAGCCCGTGGCCAGCAGCTTCTTCTAGATCTTTGCGCTTTAGCTCTAGGGTGGTCAGCTTCTGCACCTGCTTACCCAGCACAATTTCTTCCTCGTGGGTGAGCAGAGGCACTTTACCAATCTCTTTCAGGTAGGTGCGAACTAGGTCAGTAGAATTTTGCGCAGTTCTCATAAATCGGCAGAGTAGGGAATAGCAACGAAGGAACGATCAGGGCCGGTAACCCCCATACGCGGGCTAGCACAGGTAATGAGGGCCAAAGCTTTGCCCTAGCCGACACCCCCTTTTAGCCGCAACCCTAGCGGCGAGAACGAACCGGAACCGGAATGGGCTCAGCCTCAAGCGCCTCCTCCTCAGAGCGACGGTTGAGTAACCAGGCGGCTGCAGCGGCAGCAGCGCCAATTTCAACGAGGGAACTAACAATATCCATGGGGCAAAGTTCGTAGGTGAAGTGTTATTGCTCTTTATGTAAATAACTGTAACATTTATGAAGCCAATCGGGAATGGTGATTAATACTCAGCCGCCGCTGCCCCTGAATGTCTGCGTTCCAATAGAATAGAGCGCTTGACGGTCGAGTATTGCATTCCAAAAGACATATTTTTGGGGATCTCGGCTGGGGTATTCTTAGAATCCAGAAAGAATGTTAATAAAAGTCTGAGATTTGTTTACATGGAGTAATCCTTGCATTCGTTCTCTCTGGCCCCTCAGGCAGACAGAGACAGCTGAGAACCCTGGGTGGTCTTGGCTACGTCGATGCGAGTTTGAAAGGCCGCCCGGAAGTGGGGAATGTGGGTGACGGTGAGAATGCAGGCAAAGTCAGCCGAGATGGCATTGATGGCGGCAATCAGGCGATCGCAGCCCTGCTGGTCTTGGGTGCCAAAGCCCTCGTCGATAATCAGCAGTTGTAGGGCCAGGCCTGATCGCTGGGCCAGCAGCCGGGCCAGGGCCAGCCGCAGGGCAAAGTTGACCCGAAACGCCTCGCCGCCGGAGTAGGTTTCGTAGGGGCGGGTGCCTCGGGCGTCGGCAATTAGAATATCTAGGGTGTCGATCACCCCTTGACCGCGCTTGGTAGCCCGCTGGGTGACGAACTGCACGTGGAGCTGGTGGGCGCTGAGGCGGCCCAGCAGGTGGTTGGTTTCGGCTTCGAGCTGGGGTAGCAGGTTTTCGATCATCAGCGCCTGAATGCCATTGCGACCAAAGGCCAGCGCCAGCTCGTGGTAGACCCGCTGCCGCTGGCGTACGGCCCCTAGCTCCTGCTGCTTTTGGGTTAGCCCCTGCTGGAGGGTTTCGAGATGCTGGCGTGACTGACCCAGGGCACCGAGCTGGGCGAGCAGGCCATCGCGCTGGCGCTGGCGAGCGGCGATCGCCTGGTCTAAACTCGCTAGGGCGCTGGGGTCGTAGGCCAGGTTCTCTAGCTCAGCGGCCTGGGCGGCCAAGTCTGCGTTGAGCTGATCGAGCTGCTGCCATTGCTGCTGCCGCTGCATTTGTGCGGCTTCCATGTGGGCCTGGGCCTGGGGGCGCTGCTGATGGGCCTGCTCCAGCTCGCCGTGGCGCTGCCGCCAGGTTTGAGCCACTTGAAGGGCCTGCCGCACGGCCTGGTGACGGTCGAGATCATAGTTGAGCTGGGCCAGATCGGCCTGCACGGCAGATAGCGCTTGACCCTCGGCACCGTGCTGAAGCTGGTCAAGCTCGAGGGTGAGCTGGGCTAGATCGGCCTCTAGCTGCTGCTGCTGCTGGGCTAGCTTTTGCTGTCGCCGCTGCCCCTGGGCCAGATCGTGGTGCTTAATCTCGGCCCAGCGCAGCCGGTCGACCTGGCCGCGCACCAGGGCGTGGTCGCGATCATCGTAGGCCAGCTGGGCTAGGGTTTCGTCGATGTGGTTGAGCTCGGTGCGCAGGTCGAGGGCGTACTGGTGGTCGGTAAGGCTCTGGCCCAGGCGCTGCTGCTCGGCCTTAAGGGCCTGAATCTGCTCTTGCACCGTCACCTGGGAGGCCATTTGGGCGGTGAGCTGCCCTTGCTTTTGCAGCACCGGGGCGTAGGCCTCTAGCTCGACTTCAACGGCGCGGTACTCTTGGCGCAGTACCTGAATTTCGCGCTCTGAAACGGCCAGCTGCTCTCGAATCACCCAAATTTCTTCCTGTAACTCTTGCTGCTGCTGGCGGTGGCGGTTGGCAACTATAGTGCGGTGGTGATCGGCCAGTGGGCGATCGCACAGGGGGCAGGCGGCTTCGGGCTGCACCAAAAACCCCAGCTTTTGGGCAATCTGGGCGATCTGGGTTTCGCAGCGGCGCTGATTGGCCTGCAACCCCTCCATAAAGCTGCGGCGCTCTAGGCCTTTTTCTCGCACCTGCTCCTGGTAGGCGCGGCGCTGCTCCAGATAGCTGAGGGTGGCCGAGACCTCCTGAGCGGTGGCCGTGAGCTGGGGGCGATCGCCCTGCTGCCGCTGGAGCTGGTGAGCCGTGGCGGTGAGTTCTTCTAAACGGGTTTGCAGCCGGGTTTGGGCCTGCTGTAGCCCCGACTCTAGCTGCCGTCGCCGCTGCTGTAGCGGCTCGGCCTGAAGCTGAAGGGCATCGAGGTGCTTGAGCTGGGCTTTGGCGCTTAAAAACTGCTGGCGGGCCGTTTCCACCGTTTCGCGCTGGCTCAGCAGTGCGGTGAGGTCAGCCAGCTGGGCCTGCACCGCCGCCAGCCGCATTTGGGTTTGGCTCAGGCGGGTGCGGGTCTGCTCTGACTCGGCCTGCCAGGCTGCCTCTAGGGTCTGGCGCTGGGCCTGCAAGACTTGGTAGCGCTGAAATTTCTGGTTGAGCTGGGCATCTTCGGCCTCGAGGGCAGCTAGCTCGGCCAGGCCCGCTTCGATGTCGCTGGCCTGGGCCAACAGCTGATCGCGCCGCTGCTGCTCGGCGGTGAGACTGGCCAGGGCAGATTCGCTCTGGTGCAGCAGGGTGGTGAGGTGCTGATGCTGCTGCCGCTGCATGTCGATCTGCTGCTGCTGGCCTTGGCAGCGCTGCTCTAGGGCGCGCAGTGCCTGGAGCTGATCGCGATCGCGCTCCTGCTGTTGATCTAAACTGTGCAGCTCTTGCTGGAGCTGGGCCTGGCGGTGGAGGGTGGGTTCGTAGTCGGCGATCGCAGCGGTCAGCTCATCGAGCTGGGTTTGGCGCAGGGTGGCTTCGGCCTTGGCCTGGCGGGCCTGATCTTTGGCTTTTTCGGCCAGGTGGTCATAGTTATGCAGCTTTAGCAGGTCGGCGAGAATCTGCTTGCGATCGCCGGGCCGCTTGAGCATAAAGTCGTCGGCCCCGCCCTGGCGCAGGTAGGCGGAGTTAATGAAGGTGTCATAGTCGAGCCGGAGGTGGCGGCAGATCAGCAGCTGGGTGGCTCGCACCCCGCGCTGGGTCAGCACCCGCCAGCCCGTCTCGGCCTGCACCTGAAACTCCAGACTGGTGCCCTGGGTGCGGTGGCGGCTGCGAATCACTCGGTAGGTGTGGTCGCCCTGATGAAACTGAAAGACAACGCGGGCCTCTAGCTCGCCCTGATGAATGATGTCGTCATCGGCGGCGACCCGGCTTTGGCCCCACAGCGCCCAGGCGATCGCCTCTAGCAGCGACGATTTGCCGGCTCCGTTTGGCCCAGCTACGCAGACCACATGCAGCCCGCTAAAGTCAAGGCTGCCGTCGCGGTAGCTAAGAAAATTCTTAAGCTGAATGTGCTTGGGAATCATCGGTACATTCGCACCACTTCCTCAAGCCTACAGTACAGGCAAACTCAAAGTACACCAGTATCTTCAAAAAAGACAGCTGTTTCCACAATTTCTTCCCCATACTTTTCTGTCATAGGCAAAAGAAAACAAACAAAAGCCAGACGTGATTAAGTCACATCTGGCTCTTGTTACTGCTCAAAATACGGAAGCGGTGGGATTTGAACCCACGAGGGAAGGTTTACTCCCCTACCTCCTTAGCAGGGAGGCGCTTTCGACCACTCAGCCACGCTTCCAAAAGGGCAGTTCTTGGTTAGTTCTTTGTAATCTTAGCAGAGACTTGCCAGAGACAAGAGCTTAGTCGCAGAGTTTTTAGTTGTTCTCCTGTTCGATTGCTGATGCTCTACCCGCATCATCGGCGGTAGCCAGTCGCTAAAGACCTCTGGCCCCCATAGGCTCGGTAGCCAATAATCGCCCCCACTAGGGCGGTGGCCAGCAGCACCAGCCCGGCTGCCCTATTGACCAGCATGAGGGTGATGTAGTCGATAAACATGAGCCAGGCCAGAATGCAGCACGTTTATCCTATCCGCTGACGGGGTGAGAGAAAAGTCATAGAACGCTGACCTACATCCGGGGTAACCGTATTAGCGGATACCTAAGCCCCCAACATCAGTTGATAGAAGTAAATGCAGTAAGCTAGCTCCCCGCCAATGCAAAACGCCCATTCGGTGAGCAGAACGCGGTGTCTGGGGTGTTTGCCGGAAAGAAAAAATTCGAGAGTATTTGTGCCTAGGGTTCCGGCTTGGTTGAGGCTAAGGCTTCTAAAGACTGAGTGACTGGTCCGAGAGGTGCAGCCAGGCGAGCGATCGCTCGCCTGGTTCACGGAGGGATAAAAGCCCGGGAGGAAAAATGCAGTTCTTAGGTGAACTAGCGTTTTACTCTCGGGCTTTACAGTAGCTAGCCGCTCAATGGTCATAAACATAGGTCAGGAGCCTAGATAGATGGAACATAGTGTGTTTTCTTACGGCATCATTGCCTTTTTGCTCGGTACCTTGGGCATTGGGGTGTGGGCTTCTCGGCAAATTAAGGGTGACAGCGTCAACTTTTTGGTGGCGGGTCGGGGGCTGTCTTTGCCCCTAGCCGCCGCCACCCTGATGGCCCAGTCGGTCGACTCTAACGCCACCCTGGGCAATACCGACCTCTCTTCCACCTTTGGGTTTTGGGCGGGGGCAGCGCTGCCGGTGGGCCTCTCGCTCTGTCTGCTGTTGACAGGCCTGTTTCTCGCCAAACCCATGAACCGCATGGGGCTAATCACTATTCCTGACTTTTACCGGGTCAAGTATGGCCGCACGGTAGAGGTGATTGCTGCCTGCATTATGTCGGTGAGCTTTTCATTTTTGCTGGCGGGCAACCTTGTGGCCGGGGGCTATATGTTTCAAAACTTTCTAGGCACCAGCTATGTGGGGGGCATCACCCTGCTGGCCGCCCTGGTGTTGGTCTACACAGTCTCAGGCGGGCTGTTCGCGGTGGCCTACACCGATTTCATTCAGATCATCATTGCAGCCCTTGGGGCCTGGGCAATGATGATTTTTGTGCTAGCCAATTTTGGCCTAGATATTGCCCCCGACACTGGCCCCCTGGCACTAGAGCAGCTGACCTCAGTGGGTTCGGGAGCTGCGATCAACTGGGCTAGCATTATTGCCCTTGGGTTTGGCAACATGGTGGCGATCGATTTCATGGCCCGCATCTTTGCTGCTGAAAGTCCAGAGACGGCTCAAAGGGCCTGTTTTTTGGCCTCCGCTGGCACACTGCTGGTGGGCATTCCCTTTTCGATTATTGCCCTGGGGGCCAACGGTATTTTGAGTCAGGCGGGCATTACGTCTGACGGGCCGGTGCTATATGCCTTGATCGATGGAGTGGTGCCGCCTCTGCTGGGACTGCTGGTGCTGGCGGCCATTTTGTCGGCCTCGCTGTCTACGGCCGACGGGGCGATTTTGGGTACATCTTCGGTACTGGCTCACAATGTGTTGGCTATTCGCCACGCCACGGCCCACGGAGCTGGGGGCGATCGCCTGCTGCTGATTACCCGCCTGATGGCGGTGGTGATCACCATCCTGGGAGTAGTGCTGGGGTTAAAGGTACCGCAAACGGGAGTGCTGCTGCTGCTGGCCTTTGACATGAGCTTTGCTGGGCTGGTGGTGCCGCTGATTGGCGGCCTGTTTTGGCCCCAGGCCACCCGCCAGGGGGCGCTGGCCTGCATTTTGGTGGGGTCACTCACCCGGCTGGCATTTTTTAGCCTGATGCCGACGATGTTTGGCGTTGACAATACGTTGCTCTATTTCCCCAACGACCTATTCACCCTTGACTTTGACGGGTTTCCCACGTTGATTAGCCCGCTGCTGGGTTTAATTGCCTTTGTGATGGTGTCGAAGCTCACCTACAGCCCCCTGAACGCTGAACGGCAGCGGGCTGAGGTATTGGAGGAAGTGCGATCGCTGTAAAGCGAAGCTATCAGCTCTACCTAAAGCCCCTGCCTATGGCTGTAGGGGCTTTTTTATTTTGAAAGAGCATCAGATTCCAGCACGGGCTGAAGCGTCGCAGCGACGGCTGGCTGTGGCGTGGCTTCTTTCACCCGCAGCGTTAGGGGCGCTGCAATCAAAAGGCAAATGCCGCCTAACACCACCGCCAGCAAGCGGTTATTGTCGAGTAGATGGGCCATAATCCACCCCAGCCCCAGCGAAATAATAATCTCGGGCAACACAATAAACATATTGAAAATGCCCATGTAGATACCGCCTTTGCGGGGGGGCAAAGCTCCAGCCAGCATGGCATAGGGCAGCGATAGAATGCTTGCCCAAGCTACCCCCAAGCCGACCATGGGCAGCAGCAGCCAGCGCGGTGACGGCACAAACCAGAGCGAGATCAGCCCCAAGCCGCCGCAGGTGAGACAGAGTGCATGGGCGATCGGGCGACCAGTCGCAGCCGCCAAGAGAGGCAGCACAAACGACACCCCAAAACAAACGGCGTTGTAGGCCGCAATGCAGATACCGGCCCACTCAATGCCCTGGCTGTAAAGGGGCGAAGCCCCATCAAAAGCGCCAAATAAGTTGTGGGCCACTGCCGGAGGAAAGTACAAAAAGACGCAGTACATGCCCAACCAGCTAAACCCCTGCACCCAGGCCAACTGCCGCATCGTCCCCGGCATTTGCTGAAAGGCCGTGATAATTTCTCGCACCGTGGCACTGACCCCCAGACGGCGCTCCTGCTGCTCCTTAAACGCCTCCATATCGCCTGGGGGCCGTTCTTCAGTGGTGAACACAGTCCACAAAACGGTGCCGAGAAAAAACGCTGCCCCCGTATAAAAGGAGATCTTCACCACCAAAGGCACGCTACTGGTGGCCCCCTCTGACATTCCAAAAATATTGGTTAACAACCACGGCATTGCAGAGGCCAGCACGGCCCCCAGGCCAATGAACAGGCTCTGCATGGTAAACCCCTTAGTGCGCTGTTTAGCAGGCAACAGATCGCTCACAAAGGCCCGAAAGGGTTCCATGCTGACATTGGCGGCGGTGTCTAGAATCCACAGCAGGGCAACGGCCATCCAAAGGCTGTCAACATTCGGCATCCACAGCAGTGCCGCCGAGCCAAAGATAGCCCCGACTAAAAAGTAGGGGCGACGACGACCTAGAACCCCCCAGGTGTTGTCGCTGAGGTTGCCGATGATGGGTTGCACCACAAGCCCGGTAAGCGGGGCCGCCAGCCACAGAATGGGAAGTTGGTCGGCATCGGCCCCCAGGTGCTCAAAAATGGCGCTGGTGTTGGCCATCTGTAGTCCCCAGCCAAACTGAATACCAAAGAAGCCAATGTTCATATTCCAGAGCTGCCAAAAGGCCAACTTAGGTTTTGTCTGTGGTGAAGTCAAACGGTTCCTCCAATCCTCCAAATTTCACTGAGAGTGTTCCAGCTAAGGCGACTTTTAGAATGCGATCGCTTATCTACGCTGCAATGGCTGCGGTCTGCTCCCGCACCTGATCAATCAAGTCCTTCAGGCTGTAGGGGTTAACCCGGTAGCTGAGGGGGTGGGCGATCAGCCGGGCGCTGCTGTGGTAGAGCACCTCCAGCTCCATCAGGTTGTTTTCTTTGAGGGTTTTGCCGGTTGAGACCAGGTCGACGATCGCCTCCGACATGCCCGTAATCGGCCCTAGCTCGACCGAGCCGTAGAGGGGCACAATCTCCACCGGCAGATCGAGGCTTTGAAAGTAGTCGCGGGCACTGTTGACGTACTTAGAGGCTACCCGGCTGTGGGCGGGCAGGTCGAGGGCCGATCGGTAGGGGCTAGTGGTCTTAACCGCCACCGACAGGCGGCAGCCGCCAAAGCCCAGATCGACCAGGTGGGCCACGGCGGGCTTTTTCTCGCGCAGCACATCGTAGCCGACCATACCCAGCTGCGCCTGACCATACTCTACGTAGACGGGCACATCCTGGGCACGCACCAGCAGCCCGGTGGCCCTGCCCGAGGCGTCGGTGATTTGCAGCTGGCGGTTGGCGCTGTCGAGGAACAGGCTAAAGTCGAGGCCGACGGCCTGGAGCAGCTGAATGCTGTCTTTGAGCATGCCGCCCTTGGGCAGCGCGATGGTAAGCATGGGAGTTTGTCCTAGGGCGAGATGAGCTGAAGAGGGTAAAAGCGAAAGAGTAGGGGCAAACGGTTGTTTGCCCGATGCGGGGATTTTCTATCTGGAGAAGGTTCTAAACAATTGAGGCTCTCTAGAGGATCCCCCCTGCCCCCCTTACTAAGGGGGGTACATGATGTAGTTACTACAGCGAGAGATTGGGGGGATCAGACTCCGCTGCCGGGTTTCTCACTTAAACAAATAACGTCCTATCTAAACCCGAAACTTCTCGGTGACGCGGCGCATGGCTTCGTTGACATTGTCGCGGCTGTTAAAGGCCGAAATGCGGAAGTAGCCTTCGCCTGCGGCCCCAAAGCCCGAGCCGGGGGTGCCGACCACGTGGCAGATGTGCAGCAGCTTGTCAAAAAAGTCCCAGCTAGACAGGCCGTCGGGGGTTTTGACCCAGACGTAGGGGGCGTTGACGCCGCCGTAGACGGCGATACCAGCGGCGGTGAGCTGCTCGCGAATGATGCGGGCGTTTTCCATATAAAAGTCGATCAGGGCGCGGGTTTGGGCCTGGCCCTCGGGGGAGTAAACCGCCTCAGCGCCGCGCTGCACGATGTATGACACCCCGTTGAACTTGGTCGATTGGCGACGGTTCCACAGCCCGTGGAGGGCCACGTCGCTGCCGTCGGCGGCTTTGCCCATAAGGGTTTTGGGCACCACGGTGAGGGCGCAGCGGGTGCCGGTAAAGCCCGCATTCTTAGAGAATGAGCGAAACTCGATCGCGCATTCTCTGGCCCCCTCAATTTCATAAATAGAGTGGGGAATGGCCGGGTCGGTGATGAAGGCTTCGTAGGCGGCATCAAAGAGAATGATCGAGCCGTGGGCGCGGGCGTAGTTGACCCAGGCTTGCAGGTGCTCTTTGCTGGCCACCGCTCCGGTGGGGTTGTTGGGGAAGCAGAGGTAGATCAGATCGACTTTTTCGTGGGGAATGCTGGCGGTAAAGGCATTCTCGGCGCTAATGGGCAGGTAGGTGAGGCCGTCGTATTTGCCGCTGTCGTCGGCAGGGCCAGTGTGGCCTGCCATCACGTTGGTGTCGACGTAGACCGGATAGACCGGGTCGGTGACGGCGATGGAGTTATCGCTGCCAAAAATATCGAGAATGTTGCCGCAGTCACACTTCGAGCCGTCGGAGATAAAAATTTCGCTGGCGTCAACGTCGCAGCCCCGGCTTTGGAAATCGTGTTGGGCGATTTTCTCCCGCAGCCAGCCGTAGCCCTGCTCGGGGCCGTAGCCTTTAAAAGAAGCGCGATCGCCCATATCTTCTACCGCCTGAACCATGGCGGCGCGGCAGGCCTCGGGCAGCGGCTCGGTAACATCGCCAATGCCCAGCTTGATGATCGGGGCGTCGGGGTTGGCCTCGGCAAAGGCGGCAACCCGGCGAGCGATTTCGGGGAACAGGTAGCCCGCTTTGAGCTTGAGGTAGTTGTCGTTGATGGTGGCCATGGAGCGTTGCGCGATGGTTACAGTTACTTAAATAAGGGTACCGTGCGACGGTGAACCCGCGAGTGCCCTAGGGCGCAAACCCTCGGTTAGGGCCAGGGCTAGGCCACTGCATCGGGGTGTCACGGTCGGTCGGTTAGAGAAACCACCTCGAACGTTACTATGGGGTGTCCCTACTGCTGCCCCCGATTATGGTTTCTGGCACTTCTCCTAGCGCGCCGCTTGGCGAAAAACTCTACGAAGGCAAGGCCAAAATTATCTACGCCACCGACGACCCGGCGGTGCTGCTCACCTACTTTAAAGACGATGCTACCGCCTTTAACGCCCAAAAGAAGGGCCAGATCGTGGGTAAGGGGCAGATCAACTGCGCCATTTCTACTTATTTATTTCAGCGGCTAGAGGCAGCGGGCATTGCCAGCCATTGGCTAGAGACTACGGGCGATCGCACCATGCTAGTCAAAGCCCTCCAGATCATCCCCCTCGAAGTGGTGGTGCGGAACCTAGCGGCGGGCAGCCTCTGCAAGCAGACCGGCCTGCCCCTGGGTCAGCGATTAGAGCCGCCCCTAGTCGAGTTTTACTATAAAAACGACGACCTGGGCGACCCGTTGCTGACGGGCGATCGTATTCGCGCCATGGCGATCGCCACTGAGGAACAGATCGAGACTCTGCGCCGTCTTGCCCTCAACATCAATCAAGTCCTGGCAGAGTTTTTCATGGGCTGTGCCATTACCCTGGTCGACTTCAAGCTCGAGTTTGGCCTCGATGCTCAGCAGCAGATTTTGCTGGGCGACGAGATCAGCCCCGACACCTGCCGCCTGTGGGATCAATCTACCGACGACGAAACCAAACGGGTGCTCGACAAAGATCGCTTCCGGCAAGATCTCGGCCAGGTCGAAGCCGCTTACCAGCGGGTGCTAGAAAAGGTAGCGGCACAATCGACCAAGAATTAGCGCCATCAATGCGGTAGAATTCTTGCGATTGTAGGGGGCGATTGTGGGGGCATTGGCCCGCCCTAGGGCAATTTTCAGCTCTGTGTATGGAAAACAGGCCCTTGACTGGTGTGTGGATGTGTTTAACAGGTGTGATTTAGATGCGGGTATCTCCTAAATTTTTAGTGGTTTTGGCCACCTCCGGCTTGGTGGGGCTAGCCGCTGCTCCAGCCCAGGCGAATCCAGACCTGTCAGCAGACTCTAGCTCTGCCGAATCTGGCTCCACTGCCAGCTCCGACTACAACCTTAGCTCTGTCTCCCAATTTGCCTCAGACCTCGGCGAGGCTGGCGATCAACCCACCACCCTCGATTTTGGTCGGGTGCAGCCCGAGGTCGTGCCCAGTCCGGTGGCCGCAACTCTCCAGGGTGCTGTTGACAACTATCGTGCCGCCGAGGAACCTGTTGTAGAGGCTGTAGAGAATGGGGCCCAGTCTCTGACCGCATCGCCATCCTTAGCAGATCTATCATCATCTCTCTGGTCTGCTGCTGAGGGCCAGGGTACTCAGCTCAGCCAAACCCCCAGCATCCAGCGCGAGATCACCCCAGAAGAAGCCCAGCGGATTCTTGACGGAGCCGTCCAGCGCCGCAGCCAGCCCCAGCCGGCTCCAGTTCAAGACGAAGCTCCCGCTGCCCAGGTTGAAGAAGCTGACCCTGAGGCCGTTGAACCTGAGCCTGAACCTGAACCTGAGGCCGCCGAAGTTGAAGAGCCCCGGGTGCTGGTGGCCGAGGTGCTGGTGCAGCCCAGCCGGGGCGACCTCGACCCCGCCCTCGAAAACCTGATCTACAGCGTGATTGAAACCCAGGCTGGGCGCACCACTACGCGCACCCAGCTGCAGCAAGACATCAACAGTATTTTCGCCACGGGGTTCTTTGCTGATGTCGATGCCCAGCCCGCAGACACCGATCTGGGGGTGCGCGTCACCTTTGTAGTGCAGCCCAACCCAGTGCTCACCGACGTGCGGGTGCAGAACAACGAGGTGCTGCCCCAAACAGTGATCGACGATATTTTCGACGATCAAAAGGGCCAGATCATCAACCTGATCGATTTTCAAGAGGGCATTTTAGAACTCAACCAGTGGTATCAAGACCAGGGCTTTGTGCTGGCCCAGGTTGTGGCCGCGCCCCAAGTCTCTCCCCAGGGCGTAGTCACTTTGGATGTAGCCGAAGGGGTAATCGAAACCATTGAGGTGCGCTACATCAACGACTTGGGTCAGGCTGTTGATGACGAGGGCAACCCGGTAGAGGGCCGCACCCGGCCGTTTATCATCACCCGTGAGTTCCAAACTCAGCCAGGAGATGTGTTCAACCAGAATGTCATTGAGCAAGACTTTCAGCGGGTATTTGGGCTAGGAATTTTTGAGGATGTGATTCCGGGGCTAGAGCCTTCCCCTGACGACCCCCGCAAGGTGTCGGTGATCGTCAACGTGTCAGAGCGCAACACCGGGTCGGTGGCAGCAGGTCTGGGCTTTAACTTCACCGGCGATCTATTTGGCACCGTCAGCTTTCGCCAAGACAACTTCGGCGGTAACAACCAAAAATTGAGCGCCGAGGCTCAGCTCAGCACCCGCGATCTTCTGTTTGACGTGGCTTTTACCGACCCCTGGATTGCGGGCGACCCCTACCGCACCTCCTACACCGCTACGGCCTTCGCTCGGCTGGCCAACAATCTCAACTTTGAGGGAGGGGCCAATGAAATCAACCTGCCTAACGGTGACCAGGTGCGCATTCGCCGGGTTGGCTCCGGCATTACCTTTAGCCGCCCCCTAGCCAACGGCTTGACCGTGGCCGTGGGCACCCTCTACCAGAACGTGTCGGCCCGCGATTTTAGCGGCGATCTAAACGCCGTCGATGCCGCCGGCAATCCCCTGACCGTCAGCGCCAACGGGGTCGATGACCTGTGGACCTTCCCCATTAGCGCCACCCTTGATCGCCGCAACGATGCCTTTAACCCCACCAGTGGCAGCATTCTGCGCCTCAATACCGAGCAGTCAATCCCCCTGGGCCGGGGCAGCATTTTCATGAATCGGCTGCGGGGTAGCTACAGCTACTACATTCCCCTCAGCCTGCTGAACTTTGCTGAGGGGCCTCAGGCGCTGGCCCTAAATGTCCAGGCCGGAACCATTGTGGGCGATGTGCCTCCCTACGAGGCCTTTGCCTTGGGGGGCACCAACTCCATTCGCGGCTACGACGAGGGTGAGGTGGGCAGCGGTCGCAGCTACGCCCAGCTCACCGCTGAGTATCGCTTTCCGCTGTTTTCGTTCCTCGGCGGGGCGCTGTTTTTAGATGTCGGCACTGATCTGGGCAGCGGCAATGCCGTGCCCGGTGCCCCCGGCCCCTCGCGGGGTAAGCCCGGCAGCGGCATTGGCTACGGGGCCGGGGTGCGGTTGTCGACCCCCCTCGGCCCCCTGCGGGTTGACTACGGCTTTAGCGACCAGGGGCAGGGCCGCATTCACTTCGGCTTTGGGGAGCGATTCTAATGGTGCAGGCCGGCATAGATCCCACCCAGCTAGCGGGCTGGGATGATTCTCCAGAGCAGGCCACCCTGGCTAGCTCTGTGGAGCGTCAGGGGGTGGGGCTACATTCTGGGGCGACCACGACGGTGACCCTCAACCCGGCAGAGCCTGGCCAGGGGCGCTACTTTGTCCGCACCGACTTGCCGGGGCGGCCGGTGATACCCGCAACCCTGGAGGCGATCAATCCGACCATGCTCTCCACCGAGCTACGCCAGGGGGAAGCCTCGGTGCGTACGGTAGAGCACCTGCTGGCGGCCCTGACCGGGTTAGGCATTGACAATGTGCGGATTGACATGGCTGGCCCCGAGCTGCCGCTGCTGGATGGGTCGGCCCTGGGTTGGGTAGAGGCGATTCGCCAGGCGGGGCGACGGCACCAGGGGGTGTCTCGGGCTGTGGCCCATCTGAGTCGGCCCGTGTCAGTGCACCACGGCGATGCATTTGTAGCAGCGTTTCCGGCTTCAGAGGCTCGGTTTACCTACGGCATTGATTTTGAGGTGGCGGCCATTGGCAACCAGTGGTTTAGCTGGTCGCCCGCTGCTGAACCCTTTGGCCCCCAAGGCTTTGCCACGGCTGTGGCCCCGGCCCGCACCTTTGGTTTGGCCCACCAGATTGATCAACTGCGGGCTAGCGGGTTGATCCAGGGTGGCAGTCTAGACAATGCCCTGGTCTGTGGTGCTGAGGGCTGGCTCAACCCGCCCCTGCGGTTTGACAATGAACCCGCCCGCCATAAAATGCTGGATCTAATTGGCGATCTCAGTCTGTTGGGCAGCCTGCCAAGCGCCCACGTGGTAGCCTACAAAGCTAGTCACCGCCTGCACGGCGAACTGGCGATCGCCCTGGTTTCGGCTTTGACCTATGGCGACGGTACCCTCTAGTGGCAAAATCAAGCTAGACAACATTTCCGCTGTTTTCCTGCTGCCCTGGCGCATTGACTGTGTCCAGCGCTGCCCTGGCGGCCAACGTAGACCCCTAAAGCACCTATCGTGATTGACGTAAATTCCCCTAGTTCTGCGACTTCTGCCCTTGACTCTGCTGAGCCAGAGACAGTGCTATCTGTGCCCACCAAGACTGAATTTAGCGCCGAAGAAATCTATACGCTGCTGCCCCACCGCTATCCCTTCGCCCTAGTCGACCGGATCATCGACTATGTGCCGTCTAAGCAGGCCACGGGGGTTAAAAACGTGTCTTTTAACGAACCCCACTTTCAGGGCCATTTTCCGGGGCGGCCGATTATGCCGGGGGTGCTGATTATCGAAGCTATGGCTCAGGTGGGCGGTATAGTGCTGTCGCAAATCCCCAATGTTAAGGGCCTGTGCGTGTTTGCCGGTATCGATAAGGTACGGTTTCGGCGTCCGGTAGTGCCTGGGGATCAGCTGATTATCACTGTAGAGCTTCTGGCGCTCAAACGACTGCGGTTTGGCAAAATGCATGGCCGGGCCGAGGTAGACGGTCAGCTAGCCTGTGAGGGCGATCTGATGTTTTCGGTGGTCGATTTTACGCCTCCGGAGCAATAGGTGGAGCATGTGTCTATGTTGCAAACCCTGGGTTCTGGAGGCGGGCCGTTGACTACCCTGATTCATCCCACGGCAGTGATTCACGCTGGCGCGCAGCTGCACCCAACGGTGAAGGTTGGCCCCTACGCGGTGATCGGTGAGCAGGTCACCATTGGCCCCGGCACGGAGATCGGTGCCCACGTGGTGGTCGATGGCCAAACGATGATCGGGGCGCAAAACCGGATTTTCCCGGGGGCCTGCATTGGGCTAGAGTCCCAGGATCTGAAGTACGACGGGTCGATGAGCCGAGTTGAGATCGGCGACAATAACCTGATTCGAGAGTATGTCACTATCAACCGGGCCACCGATGCGGGCGGGTTGACCCAGGTGGGCAACAACTGCCTGCTGATGGCCTACTCCCACGTGGCCCACAACTGCGTGGTGGAAGACCAGGTGATTATTGCCAACTCCGTGGCCCTGGCGGGGCACGTCTACGTGGAGTCGGGGGCGCGGATTAGCGGCATCGTGGGGGTGCACCAGTTTGTGCACATTGGTCGCCTGGTGATGATTGGAGGCCTCAGCCGCATAGATCGCGATGTGCCCCCCTTTACCCTGGTGAATGGCAACCCGGCCCAGGTGCGAGGCCTGAACCAGGTCGGCCTACAGCGGGCGGGGCTGACCACTGACCCCCAAGTGTATCGGGAGCTGAAGCAGGCCTACCGCCAGGTGTATCGCTCGGGCGAGTCGTTTAGCGATGCGGTGGCCAAGCTTCCCGAGGGGGGCAGCAACGACTTGGTGCGCCACTTTAGCGCCTTCTTGCGGGCGGCTCAGCAGCCGGAGCGCCGGGGGCTAACCCCAGGGCGACGGTGGTCTAAGCACAGTGACGATGAGTAGCCCAAGGCGAGGTCACCCATGACAGACGCCAAGAAGACAGCGGCCGGGGACAAGGCCGGGGACATACGGCGGATTTTTATCAGCACGGGCGAGGTGTCGGGCGATTTGCAGGGGGCGCTGCTGATTGAAGCGCTGCACCGGAGCGCCCAGGATCGCAGCCTCACCCTCGACATTACCGCCCTTGGTGGTCCGCGCATGGCCCGGGCCGGGGCTACGCTGGTGGGCGAGACTACGGGCATTGGATCGGTGGGCATATTTGAGGCGCTGCCCTATCTGCTGCCCACGCTGCGGCTGCAAAAGGTGGCCAAGGCGGCCATCGACGCCCAGCCTCCTGACGTGGCGGTGCTGATCGACTACATGAGCCCCAACCTGGCCATGGGCAAGTATTTTAAAACTCAGCACCCGCAGGTGCCGGTGGCTTACTACATTGCCCCCCAGCAGTGGGTGTGGTCGTCGTCTGAGAACGACACGCGCAAGCTGGTGCAGTGCTGCGATCACATGCTGTCAATCTTTAAAGCCGAGGCCGACTACTACCAGGGCTATGGGGCCGACGCCACCTGGGTGGGCCACCCTCTGGTAGACCGCTACCCTGGCCCCGCCGACCGAGCCGCCGCCCGCCAGCAGCTGGGGCTAGAGAACGATGCCACCGTCGTCACTCTGCTACCCGCCTCTCGCCAGCAGGAGGTTAAGTATCTGCTGCCGGTACTGCTAAAAGCGGCCCAGATCATCCAGGCTCAGTGCCCCGATGTCACCTTTTTGCTGCCGGTGTCGATTCCGACCCTAGCGGCCAGCTTTGAGCAGGGGCTGGCCGACTATGGCTTGCAAGGCCGGGTGATTGCCGAGGGCAGCCAGGCGGCGATCGCCGCCGCCGATCTGGCCATCACCAAATCGGGCACCGCCAACCTCGAAATTGCCCTGATGGATGTGCCCCAGGTGGTAGCCTACCGGATCAACCCCGTCAGCGCCCGCATTGGCTACTACCTGCTGAAGTTTGACGCGCCCTTTGTGTCGCCGGTGAATTTGGTGGTCAACCAGGCGGTGGTGCCGGAGTTTTTGCAGTGGCAGGCAACCCCTGAGGCGATCGCCGCCGCCGCCTTAAATCTGCTGCACAACGAATCGGCTCGGCAGACGATGCGGGCGGGCTACGCCAAGATGCGCGCCGAGCTAGGCCCCGCCGGGGTCTGCCAGCGCACCGCAGATCTGATTTTGGACATGATGCTCGCCGTTCGCTAGGCAACAGAATTGCCCCAGCAATGTTTAAGCGTCCCCAAAATCACTACAATTGTTATGCTTTGCCGGAGCCGGGCTGCTTGTCTAATGCTGACAACCAGACGTTGACGGCCAGACCCGGTGGTGACAGGAGGACTCCCGTGAACATACCCGAGCTATTTGCCAGTGGCGGCATCGCCATGTGGCCGCTGCTCCTACTTTCGATCTTGGCCGTGGGCACTATTTTGGAGCGCATCTGGTTTTGGTCGCGGATTTTGACCCGCGAGCGCGAGGTGTCTGGGCGGGTGCTAGAGGCCGCCCGCCGCGACTGGGGAGCCGCCGCCGACATTGCCCAGCGATCAGCGGTGCTCCCCATGGGGCGCTTTCTCTCGTCCTCGCTAAGGCTGCGATCGCCCGACCCCGAGGTGTTTCGCCTGGCGCTCGAGACCTCGGCCAACGAAGAGCTGCTGGCCATGAGCCGGGGCGACAAAATTCTCGAAGCGGTGATTGGCCTGGCCCCCCAGCTGGGTCTGCTGGGCACGGTGCTGGGTCTAATTAACTCCCTGGGGTCGCTGCGCCTGAGCGACCTAGGCAGCAGCGATGCCGCTGCGGGCACCTCCCTAGGCATTCGCGAGGCGCTGATTAGCACCGCCGCTGGTCTGATCATTGCCATCATTGCCATGGCTTTTTATCGCCTGTTTCAGGGGTTTGTGTTTGGCCAGGCCAAGATGTTTCGCCAGGCAGGCAGCGAGCTAGAGCTGCTCTACCGCCAGAGCTGGGCTAGAGATCACGGCCTGCCCGCTGCCGCCGTCTCTGAGGCACCGCCGGAGATCATTGACCCGAATGCGGCTGGCCCCAATCCGGCTGGCCCCGACGGTGTGCCGCCCACGGAGCTTCCTTCGCTATGAAAATAGATCTGCTGGAGACCCCATCCCAAGATGTGCGCCTGGAGATTATTCCGCTCATCGATGTCATTTTCTGCATTCTGACGTTTTTTATCTTGGCGGCAGTGGGGCTAACCCGTCAGCAGGCGATTGACCTCGATCTGCCGGCGGCCAACACTGGCGAGCCATTGCCAGGGCAGATCAGTCAGGGGAGCGATCGCGTCTATGTCAGCATCGACGGTTTTGGCCAGGTTTACCTCGACCAGCAGCCCGTGCCCATAGAAGTCCTTAGAGACGTGCTGGCTCAGTTTATTCAAGCCAACCCCAGCGGGCTAATCGTCCTCTACGCCTCTCGCGACGCTCGCTACGAAGAGGTAGTCACCGTGCTCGACGAACTGCGGGAGGTGGGGGGCAGCCGCGTGGCGTTGGCCACGCTGCCCCGCGATCAAACCCTCGGGCCATCGGTTGACGCTCCCGAGGGCGAAGGTTTCCCAGAAGGGTTTCCTCAAGACTCTCTCGATGGGTTCCCCGAGGGCTTTGACAACTTTCCCGAGGCTGACCCCTTTGACCCAACTGCGCCGCTGGCCCCTGGGACACCCGGTTCACCGCTATCTCCTGGGACACCCGGTTCACCGCTATCTCCTGGGGCACCCGTTGCACCGCTGGCTCCGGGTGCGCCCAATTCGCCCCTAGAACCAGCCCCGACTCAGCCGTAAATCTTTCCTAAGATCTTCCCTTAGATAGAGGTTGCCCTCTAGGCTTTCCTCTTTTATTGAGAGGCCTGGGTTGGCCGGCGACGAACATTTTGTTCAGCTTTTGCGTGGTGGCAAGCCTGGGAGTCAGATTTCCAGGCTTAATTTTGCTTAACAACTTTTTTGGCAGAACGTTTTCGAGATTTTTCAGCCGGGGTTGGAAAAGGCTCAGCCTGATCCTCTTGGCTCTGGCGGTTACGGTTGGAGCGCTGCTAGTTGGGGTCAGCGTTCGGGCACAGCAGCCCGTGACGATTTCATTTTTGCTACGCGCCGTAGAGGCCGACCAAATGCAGGGCTTGGCCGAGCAGTTCATGGCCGAAAACCCCGATATTCGCATTGAGATGGTGCGCGGCCCCAACGCCGCCGATGCGGTCGAAAACCTCTACACCACTTCTTTTTTGCTGGGCGACTCACCCTACGACATCCTCTTCTCAGACGTCGTCTGGATTCCAAAATTTGCCGCCGCTGGGTGGCTGCTAGATTTATCTGATCGAGTCAGCGAAGCCGAACTCGATGACTTTTTAGAGGCCGATGTGACCGCAGGCCTCTACCAAGGCGGCCTCTACCGCATGCCCTTTCGCTCAGACATGGGCATGCTCTACTACCGCACCGATCTGCTAGAAGAGGTGGGCCTAGAACCACCCGAAACCTTTAGCGACCTGATTGCCGCCTCAGAGGCGATCCAAGCGCAAACCGACGTGAACTGGGGGTTTGTGTGGCAGGGTTTGCAGTACGAAGGCATTGTCACCAACTTTGTGGAGCTAATCGCGGGCTACGGCGGTTTTTGGATTGACCCAGACACTCTAGAGGTGGGCCTCGATCAGCCCGCCGGGATTCAGGCCGCTGAGTTTATGAAGACGGTGATTGCCGACGGCATTACCCCCCCCGGCGTGACTAACTACGTCGAAGAAGACTCCCTGCGCCAGTTTGAGAACGGCAATGTGGCCTTTCTGCGCAACTGGCCCTACGTCTGGGCCGAAGCCAACCGCGAAGGCTCTCCGGTAGCCGGGAATATTGCCCTCAAGCCGATGGTGCACGCCGAGGGCCAGCAGCCCGCCGCCTGCCTGGGCGGCTGGGGTTTCGGCATTTCTGCTACCACTCCGCACCCCGAGGAAGCCTGGCGGGTGGTGGAGTTTTTCACCAGCTATGGGCCGATGAAAGAGTTTGTCACCGAGTTTGCCTACGTGCCCAGCCGTCGGGCTCTGTTCACCGACCCCGACGTGCTGGCAGAGTTTCCCCACTTTGAACAGCTGCTAGAGGTGGCAGAAACGGCCATACCGCGCCCTCCCGTAGGGCAGTACGCTCAGGTCTCTGACATTCTGCAACGCTACCTGAGCGCCACTATCTCTAACCAAATGACCCCAGAAGTGGCCATGGAGCGCGCCGCTGGCGAGAGCCGCCGGGTTTTGGGCGTGGATGGATGATGAGGCGATGAGGCGATGGGGTGATGGGGTAATGAGGTGACAATCCTATATTTCCCTATCGCCACTTCCCCACTTCCCCACTCCCCCACTCCCCCACTCCCCCACTCCCCCACTTCCCCATCCCCCCACTTCCCCACTTCCCATGACCCGAGACTACATCCGAGAACGACAACAACGCACCGGCTGGCTGCTGGTGGCACCGGCTCTGGTGGTGCTGCTGCTGGTCTATGCCTTTCCGATTTTGCGGGCCTTTTGGCTGAGCTTTTTTACCGAAAACCTCAGCACCAATCTACAGCCAGTGTTTAGCGGATTAGACAACTACGCCCAGATGGTGCAGGATGGCCGCTTTTGGCAGAGCATGCGGAATACGGCGGTTTTCACCGTATTTACGCTGATCATTGAGCTGGGACTGGGGTTGATTATTGCCCTCTCCCTCGATCAGGCCTTTCGGGGCCGGGGCTTGGTGCGCACGGCAGCCATTTTGCCCTGGGCCTTGCCCACGGCCCTGATTGCTCTGGCCTGGCGCTGGATTTTTAACACCGAGTTTGGCGTTTGGAATGATATTTTGCTGCGGCTACAGCTGATTGACAGCCCGGTGAACTGGCTGGGGGAGCCGTTTTGGGCCATGGTGGCGGTGATCGCCGCCGACGCGTGGAAGACGACCTCTTTTGTGGCGATTTTGCTGCTGGCGGGGCTACAGTCGATTTCTCAAGATTTATACGAGGCCCACGCCCTGGACGGGGCCAGCCCCTGGCAGAGCTTTAGGCAAATTACGCTGCCGCTGATTGCGCCGCAAATTGTGATTGCCATGCTGTTTCGCTTTGCCCAATCCTTTGGCATTTTTGACCTGATTGCGGTGATGACCGGCGGCGGCCCCGGCGGTGCCACCGAGATGGTGTCGATCTATATTTACGCTGCCGTTATGCGCTACCTCGACTTTGGCTATGGTGCAGCCCTGGTGACGGTGACGTTTGTGGTGCTGGTGGCGATCGTGGGCCTGACCTGGCTCTACCTGTCTCGCCTGCGCGCCAAGACTGAGTAGCTTAATTGGGGATTTTAGAGCCGAGACTTCCTAAGCCAAAATCTCTAAAACCCACCTCTGCCCCTTCCAGGAGGGGATGCCAACCCCAAAATTCTCAGAGCCCAATTCCCATGACCACAGCCGCTCCCCCCCAAACCACCGATCGCAGCTTTCCCTGGATGCGGGTGCTGCTCTGGATAGCGATCGCCTTTACCGTCATCTTTAGCCTGGCCCCGGTGGTGTGGCAGGTGCTGACCTCGTTTAAAACCAACGCCGCCATCACCCAGACCCCGGTGGTGTATTTGCCGGGGTTAAACCAGCTCACCTTTAGCCACTACCTCGATCTGTTTCGGCTCAACCAGTTTCACATTTACATGTTTAACAGCGCTCTGGTAGCCATTGTGTCAACGGTGCTGTGCCTGGCGCTGGGGTCTCCGGCGGCCTACGCCCTGGCTCGCCTGCGGATTCCCGGCGAGCAGATTATTCTTGCCGTTGTGCTGGTGGTGACGCTGTTTCCCTACATTCTGCTGTTCTTGGGGTTGCTGGAGGTGGTGCGGGCTTTTGGGCTGGCCAACAACTACCTGGCGCTGATTATTCCCTACACCGCCATTAACCTGCCGCTGACCATTCTGGTGATGCGCAGCTTCTTTCAGCAGCTGCCCCGCGATCTAGAAGACTCGGCCCGAGTCGATGGCTACAACACCGTGCAGATGCTCGGGCGAATTGTGCTGCCCATGACCCTGCCCGCCCTGGTCACCACCGGCATTCTCGCCTTTATCTTCGCCTGGAACGAATACCTGTTTGCCCTCACCTTCATGACCCGCGAGGGCATGAAAACCATCCCGGTGGCCGCGGCCCAGCTCGGCGGCACCACCCTGTTTGATGTGCCCTACGGCCCCCTGGCGGCGGCAACGGTAGTCGGCACCCTGCCCCTGGTGCTGCTGGTGCTGTTCTTCCAGCGGCGAATTGTGCAGGGGCTGACGTCGGGGTCGGTGAAAGGCTAATCAGCAGATTTTGAATGTTGAATTTTAAAACTCAAAACCCAAAATTTAAAAGCCATGGCTAAACTCGAACTGCAAAACCTCACCAAAGCCTACAGCCGCGATATTGTGCCGGTCAAAAAGCTCAATCTGGCGGTTGAAGACAACGAATTTTTGACCCTGGTGGGGCCGTCGGGCTGCGGTAAATCCACTATCCTCAGGCTGATTGCGGGACTAGACCAGCCCACAGAGGGTCGGGTGATGATCGGCGATCGCGATGTTAGCTCCCTAGCACCGGGCGATCGCAACATTGCCATGGTGTTCCAGAGCTACGCCCTCTACCCCCACATGACCGTGCGCGAGAACGTCGCCTCGGGGCTAAAGATGCGCCATCTGCCTGCGGGCGACATTCAAAAGCGAGTGCAGGAGGCCTCTGGGGTGCTGGGTCTAGACCCCCTGCTCGACCGCAAGCCCGCCAAGCTCTCGGGTGGCCAGCGGCAGCGGGTGGCCCTGGCCCGCGCCCTGGTGCGCAACCCCGACGTATTCTTGCTCGACGAACCCCTCAGCAACCTCGATGCCCTGCTGCGCGAGCAGGTGCGGGCCGACCTCAAGCAGATCTTTGCCGACCAAAAATCGCCCATTGTCTACGTCACCCACGACCAAACCGAAGCCATGACCCTCTCGACCAAGGTGGCAGTGCTCAGTGAGGGCCATCTGCAACAGCTGGGCCACCCCCACGACATCTACAAAACCCCGGCCAACCGCTTTGTGGCCAGCTTTATCGGCAGCCCTCAGATGAACCTGTTCCCCCTCAGCCGCAGCGGCAATGACGTAGCCCTGGGCGATTTTCGCCTGCCGCTACCCGGTAGGGTGAAGGCCTCCTCAGTGATTCTGGGCATTCGCCCCGAGCACCTGCGGCTGCCCCAGGAGGGCGATGCCCTAATTGTTAGCGGCGACGTGTTTTTGGTTGAGAATCTGGGCATGCACGATCTGGTGAGCCTCAAGGTGCAGGGCGACCCCAGCCTAACGCTGCGCGCCCTGATTCCTGCCGATGCCGCTTGGAGCAAGGAGAATCTAAAGCTGGCGCTGCCGCCGGAGTCGATCCACTGGTTCGACGGCGAAACCGAGCAGCGGCTTACAGCATAGGGAGTATGGGCTTAGAATCTGAGGTAGAAACTTTGCTCTCTTAAAGAAGTCTAGCTATGAGCCCAACATTGCAGCGGGTAATAGGTGAGCTAAAGCAGCTTAGCTCCGATGAACAGTGGACGTTACTAAGTTATCTGGTAAGTCAGCTCCAGGCAAAAGCGAACCTGTTTAAGCAACAAAACCTAATTCATCAAGACCCAAATGAAGCTCTTGATGTCGATAGGCTGTTGGAAGAAACTAGCGGAAGCTGGGGAAATTCTACTGTTGAAGAAATTGATGCAGAGATGACCCGACAAAGGGTATTTAGCTGGGGCGAATAGGAGCAAAGCCAGTGCAGCTGCTTTTTGATACTAATTTCTTCATCTACCACCTGAACAACCAGCTTCCTCCTTCTGGAAAAAGCCTCTTAAAGAAGGGGCTTTCAGGTCAAGGAGCATACTCCATTATCTCGAAGCTCGAGCTATTAGGCTTTCAACAAGATGAGTCTGCTGATATACAAGCTCAACAGATTTTATCCAAACTGGTTGAGATACCTTTGACGGCAGAAGTCGCTGATAGAACAATCTATCTCCGAAAACATTTTAGAATCAAAGTTCCCGACGCTATTATTGCTGCAACCGCTTTGGAATATTCCTTACAGCTGGTCACTCGCAATACGACAGATTTTCTGAAAATTGAGACCTTAATGTTGATTAATCCTTTTGGGGATTAAATGAATTTTCTAATATTTATCCAATGCTGCCAACGATGCAAAACGCCTATCAGTATGCGCTGGAGAATAGCGATCGCATCTTCACTGCTCTGCAACAGCACCTGCTGCTGGTGGCAGTGCCCCTGGCAATTGGGCTGCTGGTCGGGCTGCCGCTGGGGTGGTGGAGCGCGCGATCGCGCCTAGTTTCCACAGTGATGCTCAATGGCTTCAACGCTCTGCGGGTGATCCCCAGTTTGGCGGTGCTGTTTTTGGCGGTGCCGTTTCTCGGCCTCAGCTTTTGGTCGGCGGTGCTGGCGCTGACGCTGCTGGTGATGCCGCCGATTTTAATTAGTACCGACGTGGCCTTTCGCAATATCAGCCCGGCGATTCGCGAGGCGGCGACGGGCATGGGCATGCCCCCCAGCGACATTCTCAAAAGGGTAGAAATTCCGCTGGCGCTGCCGGTGGTGATTGCGGGCATCAAAACCGCTGCGGTGGAGGTGATCGCCAGCGCTACGCTCGCCGCCTTTGTGGGGGCTGGGGGGCTGGGGGTGTTTATTGTGCTGGGGTTTGCTGTCTACGACCCGGCGATTTTACTGGTGGGGGCGGTGCCGGTGGCGCTGCTGGCGCTGCTGGCTGAGGTAGGGTTGAGTGCGATGCAGCGGGCGGCTCAGCCACCGGGGGCGCGCCAGCCCCTTTGAGGCTTACCCAACCCCAAAAGCGCCCCGGTCGGAGCGCTTTTGGGGCGCTTTTTAGCGGCTTCGCTACTCTAGCAGTACGGTTTTGGTCATGATCACCATCCACTGGGCGGCGGTGGTGGGTACGCCTTCGGCGCTGGGGGGCACAGGGATGGGGTCGCTCCAATCGTTGGGGTCGGCGTAGCCAAGGGCATGGAGGATTTTGATAGTGCGGTCTAGGGCGGCGAGGCTGCCGTAGAGCAGGTGGCGCACTTTCTCGGGGGTGAGGGGCCGGGTGCCGGGGTTGTTGGCCTCAGATCTGGGGGGCGGCGGCAGTGGGTCGCCCCCTGGGTTATCGCTGGGGTCGGGTTCGAGATATTCAAACATCGGTTCTGTTTCCTTTGTGGTTAGGGGAAGAAAACAGAACGCGAAAACCCTAGCCACCCACAGTTGAAGTGCAAACTGAGGGGGCTAGGGTACGATGAGCCTAGCCTCGCAATCTGCGCGTTAGATTTGCGGGGTTAGCTGTCTGTCGGTGCTGACACGCCGACAGACAGCGCTAGGATTTTCGAATTCTGTGTGGCCACCGTTCAATTGAACGACTTAACGAGTAAGTGACTGGTGTGATCAGTCCCCGTCAACCCTTGAGGAAAGATAGGTCAAAGCTTCAGATCTTTGAAAAGTATTAACTCGTATACATGTCTTCTATCAGCCCATAGATGACATTCCACAATAGTGCTATAACTTTATCAATGCTCACGAGTAAACAATAAGCAACCATGTCTTACTCTCAGGATGATAAAGACAGTTTTTTGCAGCAGTGGACTCTCTAAAAAAATATCGAAGAGCTGAAATTACTGATGAAGCAGGGAAGGATTTAGTTGACACTCTTTACACTGACTTACTCCCAAACGAGCAAGTGCTAAAAGCATGCCTTACAGATAACACAACTTTTTTAATAGGCAGAAAAGGGACTGGTAAGTCAACAATCTTCTTAAAACTTCAGAGAGAGTACAGAAAGAAGGGGAGCATACTCTCCTGTTATATTGATGCAAAAACAGTGTTTGAGTCTTCCCAAGCAGAGTTCCTTTCTTTAGAACATTTGAATGGAATTATATCAGGTGATGCGTTAAACAAATACATTCTCGAAAGAAGTTTTATTCAAAGCATCCTTAAGTCATTGGTAAAAGAGATTCAAGAAAAATCAGGGAACTTTCTAGAAAAAGTAAAGCAAGTTTTCGGATTAAGTGGTACTCAAATTGTCAAGGAAAAGCTAGAAGAACTGAATAAAATTATTGATAATAATGACCATCTTAAGCTAATTGAAATTCCATCCCTTCAACAAATATCAATTCGAAAAAGCCGTTCAACAGAAGAAGCAAATGAATTAAATTCAAGCAAAGATGACAAGCTTTCAGGGAAATTATCCCCGAAGGATTTAGGAGTTGACGCAACAACCTCTGCCGGTCAGTCTATTAAGGATTCCAGAAAAGATTCATCCGAGATAGAAGAGCAGTTTTCCGATATATTCCTTAAAGTTTTCCAAGTTAAAGATTTTATAAACAAACTTAAGGACATCCTCTCGTTAATGAAGATTCGCAGCCTCGTGATTCTTCTAGATGACTTTTCAGAAATTCCCGATCATTCAATGAGAGTCTTTGTGGATGTTATTTTGGCTCCATTAAACAATTGGTCGGAAGATTTTATAAAGTTTAAAGTGGCAGCGTATCCTAATAGAGTTTATTTTGGAAAAATTGATCAAGGAAAGATCGATAAAATAAATCTTGATTTTTACGATCTTTACTCCACTAAAGTCAATAAAAGCGTGATGGAGGAAAAGTCTATAGATTTTACAAAGAGACTCATTGAAAGACGAGTGCAATATTCTACTGGCCGGAATGTTGAGCACTTCTTTGATACCAGAAAGGAGTCTGTTCAAGAATACTACGAGTTAGTGTTTCAAATTTCAATGAATGTGCCAAGAATAATTGGCTACGTTCTTTACTACTGTTATGAGAGTAAAGTTGCTTACGGAAACCCTATTAATAAATCGTCTTTGGAAGATGCGGCCGAAAGGTATTACGAGTCAACAATTGAGCCATTCTTCCATAATACAACCTACTCTCTTAAGTCGTTCGAAGAAAAAATATCCATACTTCAACTTAGGGAACTACTTCTCATTTTTGTGGATGAGTTGAAAAATGTTCAGCGCAGAATAAGGGTTAATGAGCTGTCAGGAAATATTTATGATGTTGTTAGAACGAATCCGTATGTGAGTCATTTTATTTTTAATCCAATTCATGAGCAATTTCTAAAGACCTTGGAGCTGAATTTCTTTTTAAGCAAGTACAATGAAATGAGCGGAAGGGACGGAGGAAAACAATCCGTATATTGCTTGAATTATGGATTGTGCATCAAGCACAGCTTAAGATGGGGTTACCCCAAAGGAACCGAATATAGAAAATATCTAATTTCTAGGCCGTTCGACTTCAATAGTTTAATTGAGGATTTTTTAAGAACATCAAAGCAAATTTCCTGTATCAACCCTGACTGCGGCCGAAATTTTCCGTATGATCAGGTTCAGTTTCTTGAATTTACGTAATTAGTCACAGCAATAAGAGAGGCTTAATGAGAAAGCCTCCAGAGACCCAGGATTATCCAGGCAAACAAGCAGGGGGCGAGCAACCCGAAGAGGCCATGAGCTCAAAGAGGTGGTCTACAGCATTTTCACCCTGAC
>JBBSKN010000044.1:0-29708 GCA_038256265.1 Phormidesmidales cyanobacterium | reverse complement strand
CACGCTCAGGCGAGAGGTGACCGCGTGGCAAGACAATCGCAATCATGAGGAAACCTGGATTGATTGGCGATTTACAACGGCTGATGCCAGGGTGAAACTGCAACACCTTTACCCGTCAATAAATAATTGACTAAACACTAGTTTTGCGCCGCCGCCGGAGTAACCGCCACCTGGGCCACCGGTGGTTGCAGCATTGGGGTCTGGATGACGGCGTTGTTGGCAATGGTAAATAGCGGGTTCGATAAGATGCCCGCTAGGGAGGTAGCCACTACCGCCAAAATTAGGCTCACCTGCATGGGGCGCAGACCGGGCAAATCCCAGCGGATGGCGGGGTAATTTTTGACCACATCGGACATGTCCTGGGGTTCTTTGACCACCATCATCTTGATGACACGAATGTAGTAATAGATGGAGATCACGCTGGTAACCAAGCCCACTAGAACTAGGCCGTAGGCTCCGGCCTGCCAGCCCGCCCAGAAGATATAGATTTTGCCAAAGAACCCGGCCATGGGCGGGATGCCCCCCAGCGACAGCAGGCAAATGCTGAGGCCCAGAGTCAGCAGTGGGTCTTTTTGGTAGAGGCCAGCATACTCGCTGATCTGGTCGGTGCCGGTGCGCAGCGAGAACAAAATCACGCAGGTAAAGCCGCCCAGGTTCATAAACAGGTAGATGAAGAGGTAGTACAGCATGCTGGCGTAGCCCGCGTCGCTGTTCACCACCAGGCCAATCATTAAGAACCCGGCCTGACCGATAGAAGAATAGGCCAGCAGACGCTTCATGCTGGTCTGGGCCAGAGCCACCACGTTGCCCAGCACCATACTGAGAATCGCCAGGGCGGTAAACACAAAGTGCCACTGCTCCGACACCAGCGGAAAGGCCGTCACCAGCAGGCGAATGGCTAGGGCAAAGCCTGCGGTCTTAGACCCCACCGACAAAAATGCCACCACAGGCGTCGGCGACCCCTCGTACACGTCGGGAGTCCACTGGTGGAAGGGCACGGCGGCAATCTTAAAGGCGATACCGGCAATCACAAACACCAGGGCGACCACCAGACCAATGGGGGCCTCGGTGCCGTCGCTGACGATGTTGGCGGCGATCGCCGCCAGCCGAGTCTCGCCCCCCGACAGCCCGTACAGCAGCGATGAACCGTAGAGAAAGATGGCTGAACTGGCCGCGCCAATCAGCAAATACTTCAGCGCCGCCTCGTTGGAACGGGGGTCGCGCTTCATGTAGCCCGTCAGCAGGTACGACGAAATACTCAGGGTCTCTAGGGCGACAAAAATCATCACCAGCTCGCTGGCCCCCGAGAGAAACATGCCCCCCAGGGTAGCCGTCAGCAAAATCACTAAAAATTCTGCCAGCGAGGTGCCCGACTGCTCCACGTAGCGAATTGACATGGGCACCGTCACCACCGCCGAGAGGGCGATAATGCCGCGAAACACAATGCTCAGGTCGTCGGCATTAAAGGCTCCAATGAAGCCAATGGGGTTGGCCATTGACCACTGCAACACTAGGGCCACTACCGCCCCCAGTCCGCCAGCGATCGCGGCATAGGGTGTCCAGGCCGATGACGAGCGCCCCTGGATCAGGTCGCCCACCAAAATCACCAAGATCGTGACCAGCAGAACGGCCTCTGGCCAGATAGTACTAGCGTTGAGCTGTGCCCCGAGGTTGACGAGATCCATGGGTTTCCTTCCGCAAGATTATGTTTAACCGTACCAGTTTGACCGTGTGGTGACCAGGGGCTAAGGCTTAATGTCAGCTCTAGGTCATAGCAACCGCCGCCTCATATTAGCTGAGCACAGGGAAGATTGGGAGAGGATTTGAGGGGCAAGGAACTGCGTTAGGGAAGTGCGATCGCAGCCCTGGCTCAGACAGCTGCCGCTTTGCCCTCGGCTCGGCAGGGCTGGACGATTGCCGTCAGAATGATCTATCTATGTAGTCTAGGATCCCGTCAGCCGCCCGTCACCCGATTTATGGTTAACCTAGGGTCGCCATCACCGATGCTTAAGGACATTTCCAGGAAAGAGTTACCTTTGCGTAGGATGGGCAAAGGGCATTGCCCGTGCCCATCGCTCGGCATTCGTTCCGATGGGCACGCAAGCTTTGCCCATCCTACGAGGGTATGTTCTTATCTAGAAATCACCTAAGTTTTCAGGGTGGTTGATCCCATCAGCTCGATAGGTGTGCAGTACAGTGTTGATCATCTGACCATACAACCTACGAGATATATATAGATGGATTTTTTATAGATCAGCTCTCAGACCCTGCTATAGATTAATCCTGTAGGTTAAGAAGAGCCTAGCCGCGATTGCTAACGATTATCCCCGAGCGCCAGCATCCCTATGTCAACCCTTGTCATTGTCGAGTCTCCTACCAAGGCCAAAACGATTCGCAACTACCTACCAGCGGGGTATCGGGTCGAGGCGTCCATGGGCCACGTGCGCGATCTGCCGCGATCAGCCAGCGAAATTCCCGCCAGCGTCAAGGGTGAAAAGTGGGCACAGCTCGGGGTTAACCCAGACGATGACTTTGCGCCGCTCTACATCGTGCCCGGCGACAAAAAAAAGGTCGTCAAAACCCTCAAAGACGCCCTTAAAAACGCCGACGAGCTGCTGCTAGCCACTGACGAAGACCGCGAAGGCGAGAGCATCAGCTGGCACCTACTCCAGGTGCTCAATCCCAAGGTGCCGACCCGGCGCATGGTGTTCCACGAAATCACCCAAGAGGCCATCCAGGCCTCCCTCGATAACTGCCGCGATATCGACAGCCAGCTCGTCCATGCCCAAGAGACCCGCCGCATCTTAGACCGCCTGGTGGGCTATACCCTGTCGCCGCTGCTGTGGAAGAAAATCGCCGGGGGTCTCTCGGCGGGACGGGTGCAGTCGGTGGCTGTGAAAGTGGTGGTCAAGCGTGAGCAAGAGCGCCGCGCCTTCCGCCGAGGCTCCTACTGGGATCTCAAAGCCAGCCTGCTCAAAGACAAGAATGCCTTTGAGGCCAAGCTCTACTCCCTGGGCGGCACCCGCCTGGCCAACGGCAGCGACTTTGACGAAGCTACGGGTCGCGTTGCCGAGGGCCGCAATGTGGTGCTACTCGACGAGACGCAGGCCCACGACCTACAAGCCCGCCTGCAAGCCGGGGTATGGACCGTCAGCAATCTAGAAGAGCGGCCCAACAACCGTAAGCCCTCGCCCCCCTTTACCACCTCTACCCTCCAGCAGGAGGCCAACCGCAAACTGCGGCTCTCGGCCCGCGACACCATGCGGGTGGCCCAAAACCTCTACGAGCAGGGCTATATCACCTACATGCGTACCGACTCAGTGCACCTGTCGGAGCAGGCGATTTCCGCCGCCCGAGCCTGTGTGACCACCAAGTACGGCACCGACTACCTCAGCCCCAAACCGCGCCAGTACGCCACTAAATCCAAGGGTGCCCAAGAGGCCCACGAGGCCATTCGCCCCGCCGGCAGCACCTTTAGAACCCCCAAAGAAACCGGGCTGACCGGGCGCGAAGCCTCCCTCTACGACCTGATCTGGAAGCGCACCGTTGCCAGCCAAATGGCCGAGGCCCGCCAGACCAACGTCACCGCCTCCATTGAAGTTGAAAACGCCATCTTTCGCGCCACCGGCAAGCGCATCGACTTCCCCGGCTTCTTTCGGGCCTACGTCGAAGGCTCTGATGACCCCGATGCGGCGATCGAAGACCAAGAGGTGCTGCTGCCCGCCCTGGCGACGGGCGATGCCCTGAGCTGCACCGAGCTAGACGCCATTGGCCACGAAACCCAGCCCCCCGCCCGCTACACCGAGGCCACCCTGGTCAAAACCCTAGAGAGCGAGGGCATTGGTCGCCCTAGCACCTACGCCACCGTGATCAGCACCATCATTGATCGGGGCTACGTCAACCTGGTCAACAACAGTTTGATCCCTACCTTTACGGCCTTTGCGGTCACCGAGCTGCTTGAGCAAAACTTCCCCGACCTGGTCGATCTGCACTTCACCGCCCGCATGGAGCAAACCCTCGACGATATTTCTACGGGGGAAGTCGAGTGGCTGCCCTACCTGAAAGCGTTTTATTCTGGCGATCAGGGTCTAGAGACCATGGTGCAGGAACGAGAAACCCAGATCGACCCCACTACCGCCCGCACAGTGCTGCTCGACGATCTGGAGGCCAAAATTCGCATTGGGCGCTATGGCCCCTACGTGGAAATTGGTGACGGCGAAGAGTCGGTCAAAGCCTCGATTCCTGCCGATGTGCCCCCCGCCGACCTCGATAGTGACCAAATTGATCGCATTATCAAGCAAAAGGTCGAAGGCCCCGACAAGGTGGGCCTGCACCCCGACACCGGGGAACCCATTTTTATGCGCATTGGCCCCTACGGCCCCTACGTGCAGCTCGGCGAACCCACCGACGACAACCCCAACCCCAAGCGGGCCTCCCTGCCTAAGGGCACCCAGCCTGAGGCCGTCACCCTAGAAATGGCCGTGGGACTGCTGCGGCTACCCCGTACCCTAGGTGCCCACCCAGAAACGGGCAAGTCTATCAAGGCTGGACAGGGGCGGTTTGGCCCCTACATTGTCCACGATCAGGGCAAAGAAGGCCGCGACTATCGCTCTATCAAGGGCGACGACGATGTGCTGACGATTACCCTAGAGCGCGCCCTAGAAATGCTGGCCCAGCCCAAGGCCGGGCGCGGACGCAAGAAAGTTGACCCGCTCAAGGAGCTGGGCGCTCACCCCGATGACAACGAGCCTGTGGCGGTGTTTAACGGCCCCTACGGTCTCTACGTTAAACATGGCAAGGTCAATGCCTCAGTACCCGAAGGCGTTGAAGTCGATGCGGTGACCCTAGAGGAAGCCCTCAGCTGGATTAACGCTAAAGCTGGCACGAAAAAGACCAAGGGCGGCAAAAGCAAGTCAACTACTTCTCGCACCACCAAGACAGCAGCGGCCAGCAAAGCCAACGGCACCCAAAAAACAACTAAGGCCACGGCGGCCAAATCATCTAATAAGTCTGCCACCGGGGCAAAAAAAACCACTCGGTCGACGGCGGCCAAAACCACCAAGACCACAACCCGCAAGTCGGCATCTAAGAAGACCACCGACCCTGCTGCCGATGCCGATGCCTAGAGGCAGCAGTTGATAAATAGACAAATCAAAAGGCTCCAGCTGGAGCCTTTTGATTTTTGGGAACCTATTTCGCCCCAGCCTCAGCCAGAGCTGGCTGAACTAGTAAACAACCCCACGGTAGCGGCGCACTGTGGCACCATCTGCCAGCTTTTCTTCAGGGTCGTCTGAGGGCTTGGGTAGGGCGCTAGACTTAACCGCTGGCGGGGGCGGCATAAAGATTTCTTTAGCGGCCTTTCTGGCTAGGCCATTACCCAAAGCGCTTAGCCCTGAGGTTACCCAATCGATATCGTTGAGGGGATCGGGCTGATCGGCAGTGTTAGCTGCTGGTTTAGCCCTTGCTAAGGCTAGCCCCTTACCCTTGGCGCTGTCTGGCTGAGCGCTCTGCCCTGTGGCATTCTGACCTGGGAAATTTGATGCCTGGGTTGTGTTGAGCTGACGACGAATGTTTAGCAGTACCGTGAGCAGAGCCTTCTCGTTGAGGAAGGGGTAGTCGAGGCTGGTGAGAATGCGCTTCACGTTTTCGGTGGCGCTACTCATGAGGGTGTCGCGGTCAAAGCCGTTGAGAAAGTCGGTTGCTCCCTGCTGCTTGGCCCACCGCCGCTCGGTGTCTGAAATGTGCAGCTGGCGGCAGCGGGTTAAGAAGATCTGCATTTTGGGGAAGTTTTCTCGGCACCAGCGACAAAACTCGTAGGGATTTAGGGCTGAGGCCTCGGCATCTAGCACAATCACATCGGGGAGGGTCAGCCCGGCGGTGGCGATTTGGCTAAGGCAGTCGGCGAGATCACCGTTGACTGGCTCTAAAATAACAGCCAGCTTTTGAGATTTTAGAAGGGCCTGCCACATTAGCCCCTGTAGGCGGTTGGATTGAACAATAAAAGCTAGCTTCTGCGGTGCATCCACGATGTCAACAATCCCCTAAATGTGTATCTGAGCAAAGGTGTAATCTGAGCAAAGCTTTAGGTCGACCTTCCTGCTCAAGTTGCCTCGCGCCTGCGACACTCAGCCAACTCTAAAGCTCCTCTGCCAAAGCGGATCTGCGCATGACTTGGGCAGCCGCGCTATCCATGACATCGGCCTAGGTTATCTAGCTAACTCATGGGCTGGCAAAAATGGATTATGGGTTGCGCTGCGCCTAGGCCTGGTATGACCGTCTGGAGAGAGGCTACCCTAAGCGCGATTCAGGTGGCGTAATCAGGAATATCTATACAAATGTAGTTTTGCTTCGTCTTCTAAAAAAGATAAGCGCGCTACATATTTAAAAAACGCTCATTTTGGCTGCCCATAACTTCAGATTTTAGCTGTGCCAGAGATGGGCTAGGCCATTGGGCTTGGGTGGTCAGGCATACTGCCGGTTGGCGGGTTGGGGTGGCTCAGGTGTGTAGGGAGCGATCGCCCTCTCCCCCCCAGTACCAGGGTGATAGCTGACCACAAACGCTTCAAACTGGGCCACCAGAGCTGGGTCGCGCCAGCCCTTTTCAACCTCATGGCGCATGATCTGGAGCGATTCTTCAATCGAGAAGGCTGACTTGTAGGGGCGCTCGTGGGTGAGGGCATCGAAAATGTCTATGAGCTGAAAAACCTGGGCCAGGCGAGGGATTGCGGTACCGACTAGCCCATCGGGGTAGCCGCTGCCGTCCCAGCGCTCGTGGTGGTGGCGAATGATGGGCAGCACTCCCTGCATGGTGCGTAGGGGACGGCAGATGTCTTCGCCAATGGCGACATGCTGCTCCATAATCGTGCGTTCTGCTGCGGTGAAAGGCCCGGTTTTAAGCAGTACCGCATCGGGAATGCCGACCTTGCCAATGTCATGGAGGTAGCCAGCCCAGGTGATGTCTCGGATATGGGTGGGGGACAACCCCAGGTATTCACCAAAGGCTTGCCCTAGGCTGACGAGGCGATCGCAGTGATCGCCGGTATTGGGATCGCGGCTTTCAATGGTGCGGGCGATAGAAAACAGCACCTTCTCGGCGTGATCGAGGTCTTCGTTGAGGCGCTTTTGGTGAATCAGCGACTTGACTCGAGCCGAGAGTTCGAGCTGGTCAAAGGGCTTGGTCAAAAAATCGTCGCCGCCAGCCTCGATGCCCCGCAGCCTGGCCTCGCGATCGCCCAGGGCGGTAATAAATACCACCGGGATCAGTCGGGTGTCGTCATTTTCTTTGAGCTGGCGACAGACCTCATAGCCGTCTAGACCAGGCAGCATCACATCCAGCAAAATCAGGTCGGGCTGGTGCTGAGATACGCGGCTGAGGGCGCTTTGCCCGCACTGGGCTTGCTCTACTTGGTAGCCCTCTACAGATAGCAGCGCGACGGCGGTCATGCGGCTGGGGGCGTGGTCGTCAACCACTAGCACTCGGGGCGGTAGAGAATTTCGGTAAGACACAGCAACAACCTGAAAATGGCAACAACCGGGCAATGGACAGAACCTTCAGCCGTCTTCAGCCTACCGAAGGAAGGGTTATTTTTGGGGTAGGGGTCGCCACCGCTTGTATCGGGGCGACTTTGGGATTAGGGCTAGGGCTGCGTCAGCAGCCTGGGGATACCATTTGCCGGGTCAGAGTGCCCAGCGCTGTACTGGCGCCCGTGGCTGTCTCGATCACAAAGCCAGTGTCTAGGGCTTACCAAATCAGAGTACCCGACCAGCGGTGCTCATCTGCACCTGTGGCATTCATTGCCAGGGGTTACCAATTGCAATTAGAGCAATAAGAGATTTTGACCCCCGGCTCTCGAGTTTAAAGCGAGAATACAACTATTAAGCAACGTTTTGATTGCTAAACCCCGGCGGTAGGCCGATGGCCTGGGGAGGCAGTAACTACGTTAGCAGCACCTAAAAGTTGGCAGGAGGTTCTCCATGGTTGTAGCGGCACCAGCGCAAAAACGCCTCACCATTCAGGTCGAGGGGGTGGCTGACGACACCACTACTATTCGCTCCTTGGATTGGGATCGCGATCGCTTCGACATTGAGTTTGGCCTGCAAAACGGCACCACCTACAACTCCTTCATCATACGGGGCGAAAAAGTGGCCCTGGTAGACACCTCCCACGCCAAGTTTCGCGATCTGTATCTCAAGACCCTGACCGGCGAGATCGACCCCAAAACCATTGACTACCTGGTGATTAGCCACACCGAACCCGACCACAGCGGTCTGGTGCGCGACGTGCTAGAGCTGGCTCCCCAGGCGGTGGTGGTGGGGGCTAAGGTGGCGATCGCCTTTCTCGAAGACCTGGTACACCGCCCCTTTGAGCGGCTAGTGGTGAAAAACGGCGACACCCTGGATCTGGGCAACGGCCACACCCTGGAGTTTGTCAGCGCCCCCAACCTGCACTGGCCCGACACGATCTTTACCTACGACCACAAAACCGGTGTGCTGTTTACCTGCGACGCCTTTGGCCTGCACTATTGCAGCGAAGCCCCCTACGATGAAGATTTAGAGGCGATTTCTCCCGACTTTCGCTTTTACTACGAGTGCCTGATGGCCCCCAATGCGCGATCGGTGCTGGGCGCGATGAAGCGCACGGATGCCCTCCCCCCGGTGAACCTGGTCGCCACTGGCCACGGCCCCTTACTGCGCTACAACGTAGGCGAGCTCACCGGGCGCTACCGGCGCTGGAGCCAGGAAAAGAGCAAGGCCGAAGATCTGGTGGCGGTGTTCTACGTGTCGGACTACGGCTTTAGCGATCGCATCTCCCAGTCCATCGCGCGCGGCATCACCAAAACCGGCGTCGCGGTCGAAATGATGGACATGCGATCAGCCGACCCTCAAGAGGTAACGGAGCTGGTGGCCCGCGCTAAGGGCCTCGTAGTCGGCATGCCCCCCGCCTCTGGCTCTGGGGCGCAAGAAACCCAAACCACCCTGGGTACGGTGCTAGCAGCCGTACATGGCAAACAAACCATTGGCCTCTACGAGTGCTATGGGGGCAACGATGAGCCGATCGATCCTCTAGCCAACAAGTTCCAAGACCTGGGGTTAATTTCGGCCTTTGCGCCCCTGCGAATTAAAGACACCCCCACCGGGGGGCTTTACCAGTCCTGCGAAGAGGCGGGCACTGACCTAGGCCAGGGCTTGGCCCAGGCGGGCAAGCTGAAAAAGCTCAAGTCTCTCGATGCCGACCTAGAAAAAGCCTTAGGCCGCATCAGCAGCGGGCTTTACATCATTACCGCCAAAAAAGGCGAACTCTCCAGCGCTATGCTGGCCTCTTGGGTAGCCCAGGCCAGCTTTCAGCCCCTGGGCTTTACGGTGGCGGTGGCCAAAGACCGCGCTATTGAGTCGCTGATGCAGGTGGGCGACAGCTTTGTGCTCAACATTCTAGAAGAGGGCAAACACCTGGGCTTGATGAAGCATTTTCTCAAGCGGTTTGCCCCCGGTGCTGATCGCTTTGCCGGAGTGCGCACCCGCCCCGCCAGCAATGGCTCGCCCCTGCTGGGCGACGCCCTGGCCTACGTCGAGTGCGAAGTCACTAGCCGCATGGAAGTCAGCGACCACTGGATTGTCTACTGCACGGTGCACGACGGCAAGGTGTCTGACCCCGACGGCCAGACCGCCATTCACCACCGCAAGGTTGGCACCTATTATTAGTCGGGTTGCCAGTCAGGAGCACTGATGAGCCTGCGATTAGCAATACCTTTGGTATGAAATTTGAGGCAAAAAATGGGGGGCATAACCTAACCAGTGCTTTGGGTAGCGATGCCTTCTAAGATAGAAGACTCGGTGCTTTTGGAGGTTTGTTGTTGTCATCTTTTGCTGCGATCGCTGTCACCCCTACCGGGTTTAACTGTCTATTACCCCTAGGTTCAGGCCTCCCCGCCGATCTGTGGGTTCCCCCCAGTCTTGTTGCCGATGCAGAGGCACTGGGGGTAACAGTTTGGGTCTATGATCGACCCCTCAAAGACATCGTGATTGACCTGTGGGCCACCCACGACGGCCTGATCTTTGCCCTGGCCACTGGGGCGGTAGTGCGGCTAATTGCTCCTCTGTTGGCCGATAAGGCTACCGATCCGGCGGTGGTGGTGGTCGGTGAGACTGGAAAACAGGTAATTAGCCTCTGCGGCGGTCACCAAGGCGGCGCAGACCAGCTAACTCGCCAAATCGCTCACTTGTTGGGCACAGAGCCAGTGATTACCGGGTCGTCCCAGGGGCAGAATCTACCGGGGGTGGATGTGCTGGGACTGCCTTTTGGTTGGAGCAAAGGCAGCGGTGACTGGACGGGAGTAAGTGCTGCCATCGCCCACGGCAAACCCGTAGAAGTCTTGCAGGATGCAGGCACCACCCTCTGGCAAGACAACCTACCCGAGCCGCACCCCTTTATTTTTGGATCGGCGACTTCCCCGGCGGCACGACTGTGGATTAGCCCCATCCAGCGGCAGTTTAACCCAGATAGCAACCTGGCCAAGGCCCAGTGGCACCCCAGGGTGCTTTGGGTGGGGGTCGGCTGCGAGCGGGGCACGCACCAGGGGGTGATCGAAGCAGCGATCACGCGGGTGTGCCGGGCGGGGCACTTTGCCGAAGGGGCGATCGCCGGACTGGCCAGCCTCGATCTCAAGGCCGATGAGGTGGGCCTAGTTGCCCTGTGCGCAGAACGCGACTGGCCTCTGCGCTGCTTCACCGCTGAAGACCTAAAAACCATCCCTGTACCCAACCCGTCCCCAGTGGTGGAACAGGTGGTGCAGACCCCCAGCGTAGCGGAGGCGGCGGCGATTCTTGCTGCCCAAGGTGAGCTGCGGGTGGTTAAGCAGGTAGTGCGAGTTGAGGGGCAGCCGGGGGCGGTAACGGTGGCGATCGCCCAAGCCGAGCGCGAATACATTCCCCACCCCGGCCACCTGGCCCTGGTAGGCACTGGGCCTGGCGACCTGAATCAGATCACCCCGGCGGCTAAGGCGGCAATTTCCCAGGCCGATGTGGTGATCGGCTATGGCCTCTACATCGACCAGATTCGTCCCCTCTGCCGCCCCGGCCAAATTGTGGAACCCTGGCCCATCACTCAAGAGCGCCAGCGGGCCAATCGGGCCATTGACCTGGCCCGCTGGGGCCTGAGCGTCGCGGTAGTCTCGTCGGGCGACTGCGGCATCTACGGCATGGCTGGGCTGGTGCTAGAGCAGCTCCAGGGCACCGGGTGGGATGGCGAAACCCCCTCGATAGAAGTCTTCCCCGGTATTTCTGCCCTCCAGGCGGCGGCGGCGCGGGTGGGGGCACCGCTGATGCACGACTTCTGCGCCATCAGCCTCAGCGACCTGCTCACCCCCTGGGAGGTGATTCTCAAGCGGTTGGAGGCTGCCGCCGCCGCCGACTTTGTGGTGGCCCTCTACAACCCCAAGTCAAAAACCCGCACCGAGCAGATTGCCACGGCCCACGGCATTTTCATGGCCCACCGCTCGCCAGAGACCCCGGTGGCGGTGGTGAAATCGGTCTATCGCCCTGACGAAACCATTCATCGCACTACTCTAGGGGACATGCTCAAAGCCCCCATCGACATGCTGACGGTGGTGCTGATCGGCAACCAGAGCACCCAGCGCCACGGCCCCTGGCTGATCACCCCCCGAGGCTACAACGGCAACGTGGGAAGTGATATACCTGGGAGCCACTCAGGTCAACACCGCCGTTGAGCAATACCGCCGTGATCGCGATCAGCGCGAGGGCACCGTGGATATCACCACGGGCCTACTCAGCAGCGACGGTCTCTCGGTTTCCAGTGGCTGGACGTCTACTCGCCCGCCGATGGCCAGCCCCCCCGACGATGCTGACTTAGGTTGAGATCGGCTCGGCTCGCAGCGCCTCTAGCCCGCTCCACAGCTCTTGCTGGTGGAGCAGCCCCACGTAGCCCGAATAGAGACAGTCACCCTGGGCCGACACGAGAAACACATGGTCAAGGCCAAAGGGGCTGCACCACAGGCGCAGGTCAGTGCCATCGGCAAAGGTGTGCCAGGGAGTAGCGCAGGCAAAGTCGCGCCGGTGGGCATCGGTCATACCCGGAATCTGGCGCAGCCGTTCTACCAAAGGAGGCAGCACCAGCGGTGCGCTCAGCTGTATCCCCGCCCAAAAGGCTTGAATTTGCACAACCACCTGGGGATGGCAGCGTAGGGCAGCATGTTTTAGCCCCGGCAAGCAGACAAACTGGGCATTGGGCACCCGCGTGCTTTCTAGCGTGATGGTGCCGTCACTGCCCCCATCGATATCTCCAGCGATGGATAGGGTGTTGATGGCTGCGGCGAGGCGGGTGGCGAGGGGGCGGCGATCGCGCCCCAGATCGGCAGCCACCCCCAACCCCATCTGCAGCGGGTCGAGAATGCGGCCCAGGTCGGCCCCGCCCACCGGCGACCCGACCAGCACGAGAAACTCTACTCGCTGCCACCAATCTGGATGGCGGTGGAGCACCTCTAGCCAAATCAGCCCCCCCATGGAGTGCCCCACAATGCGCAGCGGCAGGCTCGGCTGCCGGGCCAGGGCAGCCGTAGCTAGAGCATCTACCTGATCAACCAATGGAGCCATCCACAGCCAGGTCATCGCGTAGTTGAGGCAGGGAGCAACAATCTGTGCGTTTTCCCCCGCTAGCCGCTTAGCTAGGGTCATCATTGACTGGTTGGTATCGGCCCAGCCGTGCTGAGCAAAGAGAATGTAGGTCTCAGACATGGGGTTTGAGCTGGCGGTTTTGAGCTAAGGATGGTGATGTAGGAGGATAAGTAGTTAGCTGGAATACTCTTAGGCTAGTTCTTTACGAGCTGCCCGGGCCGCACTCAGCAGCGAAGCCCCACTTAGCAGTAGGCTAATACCCAGGTAAGCACCTATTAGCCGTATCGACCGAAAGGGCCAACCGTTGATCGTAAGAATGCCTAAAATCAGCGTAACGATGCCGTTAACCGCCACAAACCACGACAGGGAGCGCCCCGCCCGATAGCCAAACGCCATCGCGATAGTAAAAACGCCCTCGGCAATGAACAACAGACCCAGGGCAAAGGCAAATACCACCGTTGACTTGACCGGGTTGATCAAAATATACAGCCCGGCAATGGCGTAGAGGGCACCGCCCCCCCGGCTGAGGCATGTGCCCTTAACCGGCCTCGATTGAAACGACTGAATAACCTGCAAAATTCCGCTAGTCAGCACTAACCATCCCAGTCCCGAGGTAAAGAAAGCCAGGGCAATATTGGATATTAAAATTGCCAAGACGCCCAACAGCATCAACCCCAGACTGAGGGCGATTACCCAACTCGTTTCCGCTTTGATATCAGCGTCCGATGGCTGACCAGATGGCAGTTCCATAGCCATGACCTGCACCTTAATGATGATGGTTTGTCGATTAAAAAAATTGAGCGTAAATTGGTTGTAGACCAATACCTCTACAGCAGCTGGGCGGCCCACTGACCGAGCTGCACAACTGCTCTGTAGCGATGGCGATGGCCATCCCTACAGAGGTATAGGTCATCTCCTAACCATTCTGACTATGGCTACACCAAATTCGGTGTTCTAGTTCTATAGGTTTTCTCCAGGCAGAACTCCATTTCTGGACTTAGATGAGGTTTAATGTCACCATTTCAGCCACCTTATACCCCAATTTTGTCGGGCAGTGCTATCCCCAGAAGGGCATAGCTGAGTGCCCCTGATTTTTCTTACAGCTACCGTCCACCGCGACCCCTTACCCTTACAAACCCCTAGCTCTGCGCTATGACCTATCCCCAAAACCTGGTAACCGCTGCATGGCTGGCTCGCCACCTCAATGACCCCAGGGTGGTGATAGTCGACTGCCGCTTTGCCCTAGGCGACCCCCATCAGGGGCACCGAGAATATGCCGACGGCCATATTCTCGGTGCCCACTACCTCGATCTCAACCAGGATCTGTCTAGCCCGGTGCAAACCCACGGCGGCCGCCATCCCTTGCCTGAGCTAGAGGCCTTTAGCAAAACTCTCGCGGCCATGGGCGTAGTGTCTGAGGGGATACCCCCTACTTTAATAGTGGCCTACGACGACTCGCGTTTTGCCTTTGCCGCCCGCCTCTGGTGGCTGCTGCGCTACCTGGGCCACGACCAGGTGGCCGTGCTAGACGGCGGCTGGGGAGGCTGGTGCGATGGGGGCTACCCTACCAGTACAGAAATTCCTGCACCAGGGTCAGGCAAGTTCACCGCTGCGCCCCGACACGATTGGCTGGTGGACATTGAGGGGGTGCGCCACCGCCCGGATGGGACAGTGCTAGTCGACTCGCGATCGCCCGAACGCTACCGAGGCGACGTCGAACCCATCGACCCCGTTGCGGGCAGCATCCCCGGTGCAGTGAATTACTTTTGGCAAAATGTTTCAGCTGAAAACGGCCAGATGAAATCTTCCGCCGACTTGGCCCACCACTGGGCCGGGTTGAATGCCGCCGATGAGGTGATCGTCTACTGCGGCTCGGGGGTCACCGCCTGCGTCAACCTGCTGGCCCAAACCCTGGCCGGTCGGCCCATGGCCAAGCTCTATACCGGGGGCTGGAGCGACTGGTGTTCTTACCTTTAGAAATCAAGATTTACGGCACAAGGTTCACCGTGCAGGGTTTGCCCTATGAATCGTAAATCTTGCACCGCGAATCCCGATTCTCCTAGTCCTGCTGAAGCGGCATCGCCGCTGTCGGATCTGTTTGATCGGTGGATATCTCGACAGCGGTGCTGTCCTGAGCCTCTAGCTCAGCCACCGTAGGCACTTTGCCAAGGCGAACGGTTTCGCCCGTTGCCTCAACGTCAGCAACTTCAGTGCGTTTCGAGAAGCCCCAGGCAAACACAGCGGCAATCACGGCCACCATCACCCATTCTGGCGGCACCAGGGTGGAGTCGATCACCCTCACCAGCAGCCGAATGCCCACAAAGGCCACCGTGACAAAGCCCGCGTCTTCTAAATGCTCAAACTCTTCGAGCCAGCGGATAAACAGCCCCGCCATAAACCGCAAGGTGATGATACCGATAGTGCCCCCCAGCAAAATCACCACCACATCCTTCGAAAGGGCCAAGGCGGTGGTCACGCTGTCGAGGGAAAACGCTAAATCGGTAAAAGCAATCACCGGAATCGCCTGTAGGACGGTAGCGAACCGCGGTTCGTGGTGCTCAGCGTCGTCATCTGATGGAGCGGTGAAGTGCTTAAATACCAGCCACAGCAGGTAGGCCGCCCCCATCACCTCAAACTGCCAAAACTGAAGCACCCAGCCCGCCGTCAAAATCAGAGCTACCCGCAAAATAAACGCGATCAGTAAGCCATAGTTTAGGGCGCGGCGCTGCATAGCTTCACTGTCTAGACCCTGGGCGATCGCCGCCAAAGCAATCGCATTATCTGCTGACAGCACCGCCTCCAGGGCAATCAGCACTGGCAGCAGCAGCAGGGTATCAACCCCAAAGTTGGCAGAAATATCCAGCAGTCGATCTAGCATTAGCTCGGTTCAGCTACCTGCGGCAGCCATCGTAAGGGTTTAGGGTAAAAGCGTGTGGCCCAGCCCATCGTTGCAAGCCATGGACGCAGACCATTTGAGAGACATCTCTGTCTGCCCAGGTCTCTCTGAATTAGCGGCTGCGGCACAATGGTTTCAGTCTAACGTGCCCCACTTCCTTAGAATAGTACGGTTACCATCCACGTGCTGGGGAGACTTTTGGCGTGCTGAGTTCGCTGCTGACCCAATTTCGCCATCGCTACCCTCAGGGCAATCTCACCTCAGATCTGCTGACTATTCACGATGGGTTGTACCTGGTGCGGGTCTGCGCCGGGGCCGAGGGGGTGACCCTAACCTGCGGCCTGAGCGCTCAGACAACCCTAGAGCAAGCCGAAGATTTAGCCACGACCCGTGCTTTAGAACGGCTGGGCCTAACGACTTCAGAGTCGCCTAGGGTAGCAACCCTAGGGGCAATAGTTGAGGCTCAGTCCCCGGCGACTGCTACCCCCCCGCCCCTTGCCCTAGTTCCCGACCAGCAGGCCTCCGACCAGATCCAGGCTGTAGCAGATGCACCTCCCGTCCTGATCAAGCCAGCAAAGGCCACACCACCAGATCTAGAGTATGCGCCGAGCTTGCCAGACCTTGAACTACCACCGATAGCGCTGGCCACATCGCCCCCGATTGCTCCCCCCGCCTCGCCAGACAATCTGCCAGATGTGCCCAACTTGCCAAATGTGCCCAACGATTTCCACAACGACTTGAGAAATATTGGCGCGGGGCCAGTTGCCTCCATTGACCTGTCAGATATAATCGCCCAGACCGATGTCGAGCTTCAGCGCCTGAGCTGGGATGTAAACCAGGGCCGCGAGTTTTTAGAGAAAACCTACGGCAAGCGATCGCGCCACGACCTCACCGACGAAGAACTGCTGGAGTTTTTGCTCTATCTAGAAACCCAGTCGCCCCCCAGCGCCCCCTAGCCGCCAAGCCTCAACGCAAAAGCCCCCCAACATCCCTAGAATTTGGGGGGCAAGGGATTCAAAATGCAGCCATAGGCGCAGGCTACATCACCGTCAGCGGGTGAGCACCGACGGATGTGCGGTCAATCACTTGGTCGATCAGGCCGTACTCTACCGCTTCGTGTGGGCTCATAAAGAAGTCGCGTTCGGTATCTTCGGCGATTTTTTCAATGGGCTGGCCGGTGTTGTGGGCGATCGCATCATTGAGCTGCTTCTTCAGGTAGAGAATTTCTTTAGCCTGAATTTCAATATCAGTGGCCTGTCCCTGGGCACCGCCCAGCGGCTGGTGAATCATGATGCGAGAGTTGGGCAGGCTCATGCGCTTGCCCTTTTCGCCCGCCGTCAGCAAAAATGCCCCCATGCTGGCCGCCAGGCCCAGGCAAATGGTGCAGATCTGAGGCCGAATGTGGTTCATCGTGTCGTAAATGCCCAGCCCAGCCGACACCGATCCACCAGGGGAATTGATGTACAGGTAAATGTCTTTATCAGGGTCTTCGGCTTCGAGAAACAGCATTTGGGCCACAATCAGGTTGGCCGAGTCGGCAGTGACTTCTTGGCCAAGAAAGATAATGCGCTCTCGCAAAAGCCGAGAATAAATATCAAACGCGCGCTCGCCACGCCCGGATTGCTCAATAACGGTTGGGATCATCGTGATAAGCCACTTTTGTACTGGTTTACCTGATTCTAGCGAGTTGTGTTCCCCAAGAGGGCAGCCGATTGGAGGGATAGCCGAATCTAAAGCGCTTTGCCAGACAGAGACCGGGCTGCTTTGGGGTAAATCAGCCCAGCCGAGCAAAGCCTGGCGCTAAAAACCCTAGCCGAAATATTTGCCGAGTAGGCTGAGGCGCGGCACCTGCCAGCGATGGGCTGGGTGTATTCATAGACACGATTCTTGCAAACAAGTTAAAGTGGTACTGAGTATGATTTACTGTGCAGCACCATGGATGACCAAGCCAGACTCCAAAAGCCAATTACTTCCCTAGAAGATGCCCTGGAGCGCTGCCAGGGGCTGGGCATGCGGCTAAGTCGGCAGCGGCGCTACATTTTAGAATTGCTCTGGCAAAGCCACGAGCACCTCTCTGCCCGCGAAATTTACAACCGCCTCAGCCAGCAGGGCCGCGAGATTGGCCACACCTCGGTCTACCAAAACCTCGACGCCCTCTCAGAGCAGGGCATTATTGAGTGCGTCGAACGCGCCGACGGTCGCCTCTACGGACACCTCAGCGACTCCCACAGCCACGTCAACTGCCTCGACACCGACGAAATCATCGACATTCAAGTGACCCTGCCCCCCGACCTGATTGAGCAGATCGAAGCCCGCACCGGGGTCACCATCACCGACTACCGCATCGATTTCTTTGGCACTATCGCCCCCGCAAAGTAGGGGCATTGCCAGCAATGCCCCTACCAAATTTGTGCAGTTTAGCGTTGAGCGGTAACCGCTCAGGTTGATCGCGCTGGTCGCCGTTGGACTGGCTTAGCCGGAGCTAGCAGATGAATCATCGGCTCGATCAGCCAGGGGGCCAACCGCTGCGTCCACACTGCCGCGTGGCTCTGCCAACCCACCAAGATTTCAGAATGTCCTCGGTTGAGGCCCCGCACCAGCGCCTCAGCCACCTGCTCAGGGGTTGAGGGCTGCACCCCGCGAAACCAGTCAAACCCCTTCACCATATCGGTGTCGGTCAGCGAGGGCAGCAGCGCCACCACCTTCACCCGGTGGGGGGCCAGCTCGCTGCGCAGGGCCTGGGTAAAGCCCACGATCGCAAACTTAGTCGCCGAGTAGGTGGCCATGGTCGGGGCCGCCACCTTGCCCATTAGGCTAGAGACATTGACAATGCAGCCCTCCTGGCGCACGGCCATGCGGCGGGCCACTAGGCGGGTGACGGTGTAGAGACCAATCAAGTTGGTCGAGATCTCTGACTGCACCTGGGGCAGCTTGGCCTGCAAAAACGGCGACTGGTGCGCTACCCCGGCACAGTTGACCAGCAGGTGCACGGGGCCGTGGTGCTGCCAAGCCCGTGCAATCACCACATTGGCCTGAATCGGGTCGGTCAGATCGACCGGTAGTACCACGGCCTCGGCCCCGAGCTGCCGCACCTCATCGGCGACAATCTCAAGCCGCTGGGCGTTGCGGGCCACCAGCAAAATGCGCTGCATGCCCTGGCGGGCGAGGGTGTGGGCAATGGCGCGACCAATGCCGCGCGACGCTCCGGTCACCAGAGCGGTCTTTCCATAAAAATTCATAGAAACCTCCTGCTGAGTCTGCGATGCACAGTCAGCGTGATCAAACATGAGTTGAGAAATAGCTCGGAAACGAAGGCAGAATCGGTGCGTGTGCTCTCGCTGGCCCTGGGGGCGAGGGCGGGCCAGTCGATTAGAATCTGCAACTCTAGCGGGAGTTGCCTGGAAAGAGGGCTAGAGAAGATAGGCTAGAGAGTTTACAGATTTGACCGAGGCAAGGGCAAAGCGCCTTACCCGACCTAAACGCTGAATCGATATACCTGGTTCATGGTTTTAGCTCTCCTTAGCGAAAGACCATTCGATCCATTGACTCAGACATTAACACCGGGATCAGGCACCGACAATGATCCTGAATGAAGTCGGTCGATTGTAACAGTGCTTATCAAGATTCTCAGAAAGAGGCTATGGGATAACTTTGATTTTCCTCGGGCCATTTTTTATAGCCCACGTAGAATTCCCCATGGGCAAAGAACCCAGGAATTCATAAGAGCCTATGAGAGCGGTCGAAAGTGGGAACCTGAACCTGAGAAGAAGGCTATGTAGCCTAAGTTACGTATCGCTGTGTTACGAGAAATAAATTAGAGGCCTGCTTGGGTGTCTCGCACCCACTGTCTTAAAGAGATAGAGGCACCCGAAGTTCGTATGATGGTGTTCTCAGGGTGGCCTAAGGGGCAATTCGCTATAGGCAAGGCTGCAGAGCTGCGCCCTGGCCAAAATCCATTGTTATAAAAATCTGTCGTTATATGTAAAGAACACATACAACGACAACTTATCTGGTGGAAGCTGACCCCATGACCGCCGCAATTGATCCGACATTGCCCCCCGGCGATATTTTGATTCTCTCCAACGGGCCGGGGGAAATTGCTACCTGGGTACGGCCTGTGGTGCGAGAGCTGCGATCGCGCCTGCCCGCCTCAGCCCGCATCTCGGTGATGCTATCGCCCTGCACCAACGCCTCCGGGCGCGAGACCGAGATGGCCCGCCGCCTGCCGGAGGTCGATCGCGTTCAGGGGCCAGAGTTTTTCTTTCCCTTTTTGCTGACGGGCAAGACGGTTGAGGGGTGGGACTGGCGGCCCCAGGGGGTGGTGCTGTTTCTCGGTGGTGACCAGGTGTACCCAGTGGCGATCGCCAAGCGCCTGGGCTATCGCACCGTGATCTACGCCGAGTGGGATGCCCGCTGGCACCGCTGGGTCAATCGCTTTGGCTGCATGACCCCGGCGATTGTTGAGGCGGCCCCGGCTAAGCATCGCCACAAGTGCGAGGTGATCGGCGACCTGATGGCCGATGTGCAGACCGATGGGTTGGCCCAGGCGGCGCTGCGCGATCGCCTCCACCTGCTCCCCGACCACGACCTGATCGGTATCATGCCGGGGTCTAAGAAAAACAAGCTCAGCGTCGGTCTGCCCTTTGCCCTGGGCATTGCCGAGGCAATTCACCGACTGCGCCCCCAGACCCAGTTTGTGATTCCGGTGGCGCCGATGCTGACCCTAGAGGCGCTGGCCCAGTTTGTCGACGCCGACCAAAATGCCGACATTCGCCTGATTGAGGGGGCAACTACGGCGGCACTGGTGGGGGCAGAGACAGCCCTCCCCCGGCTACGCACCCCCAGCGGGCTAGAGGTGCTGCTGTGGCCGCCCCACCCCGCCTACGACGTGATGGGGCAAATGCGGTTTTGCCTCACCACCGTGGGGGCCAACACCGCCGAGCTGGGTTCTCTGGCCGTGCCCATGGTGGTGCTGCTGCCCACCCAAAAACTAGAGGCGATGAAAGCCTGGGATGGCATCCCAGGCCTGCTGGCCAACCTGCCGGTGGTGGGCGACAGCTTTGCCAAGGCGATCAACACCCTAATATTGCGACAGATATATAAAGAGGGCCGACTGTTTGCCTGGCCCAATATCTGGGCCAAACGCGAGGTCGTGCCCGAGCTGATCGGCCCGCTCAAGCCCCAGGTGGTGGCTGAAAAGGTGGTGAGCTATCTGGCCAACCCCGACGAGCTAGAAACCATGCGGCAAGCACTGCGATCGGCGCGGGGGGCAGCGGGGGCCTCGGCTAAGCTGGTGGCGATGGTGGTCGAAGAGCTAGTACTTAGCCAAGCTGACTATGACAGGGGTCTGTGACCTAGGGTTTACGGTTTAAGGCAAGCCGTGGACCTCAAACCGTAAACCCTGCACCGTTTACCACTCTCTCAGGCTGCCGCGTGACTTCGAGGTAAATGTGCTCTAGCTTGACCGGCGATCGCGCGATCGAGTCGAGGGGGATGCCCTCGAAGCGGGTGACGAGATCCTTGAGTTCGAGCTGGTCAGGCACCCAGAAGGCGAGGTCACCGCCGTAGGTGCGGTGGGGGTAGCCCAACTGTTGGGCGCGGGCGATCGCTCCCTCCGGGTCGGGGGTTTCGACGGTGACAATCTCTTGGGCAGGAATGCGCGATCGCAGCTCCGCCAGCGGGCCCTCCGCCAGCAGCTGGCCCTGGCGCAAAATGCCGATGCGCTGGCACAACCGCTCGACCTCGTCGAGCAGGTGAGAGGTGAGCAGCACCGTCACCCCCATCGATTTAAACTGCCGAATTAGCTGCCACAGCTCTTGGCGGGCCTCTACGTCTAGCCCGGTGGTGGGTTCATCAAGAATTACCAACTTGGGTCGGTGCAAGATCGCCGCCGCCATGCTCAGCCGCCGCTGCATGCCGCCGCTGAGGCGCTCGACGGGGCTGTGTTTTTGATCGAGCAGGTTGACCGATTCTAGGCAGATGTCGACCCGCCGCTGGCAGTCGGCGAGAGAGAGGCCGTAGAGGCGGCCCAAAAAGGCCAGGTTGTCGCCACAGGTCAGGCTGCCGTAGAGCAGGTTGTTCTGGGGCATCACCCCCACCCAGGCTTTGGTGGCTGCGCCCGCCGGGCGATCGCCGATGGTGACCCGGCCACTGTCGGCCTTAAGCAACCCGCAGATAATGTTGATGGTCGTAGTCTTGCCCGCTCCATTGGGGCCGAGTAAACCGTAAATTTCCCCTGGCTGTAGAGTGAGACTAAGATCTTGCAGTACCGACTTCGACCCGTAGCGCTTCGACAAATTTTCAAGTTTTAGCATGCAGGTCTGCAACTTTAGAGCCGGAGGTGGTTGCCTCCCCCTACCGTTAGCTATGCTCAAGACAGGAGGCAGGGAAACGCCCCTGTATCTTATCAGTGAGGACCCTATGACTAGCGATCGCGAACTGGTCTTGGCCGCCAATAAAGCCTTCTACCGATCCTTTGAGAAGAAAGACTTAGAAGCTATGGAAGCGGTCTGGTCAAAGGGCATGGGCTGCCTCTGCATTCACCCCGGTCGCGATGCCCTCAAGGGCTGGGCCGACATTCGCGACGCTTGGGAGCGGATCTTCGAAAACACCAGCTATTTAGAAATTGACACCGACATTCTCACCGTTGAGATCAGCGGCGACCTGGCCTATGTGGTGCTGATTGAGAATGTGCTGCAAATTAGCGGCGGTGATCGTCGCCTAGAGGCCCGCTCTATGGCCACCAATGGCTTTGAGCGCATGGCCAGACAGTGGTACATGACCCACCACCATGGCAGCCCAGTAGTGGATTGATAGCGCCATTCAGCCCAATATTCTGGAGCAATACTCCGGTCCCCATACCTAGGGAAACCGCTGCACATTTTGCTGGGCGTAGGCCAGGTTGGGCTGATACTCCACTGCCTTCTGCTGAGCTAGGGCGTAGTTGGGGTCTGACTCGGGCACCTGCTGCATCAGGGCGATCGCACTAGCCCAGGAGTCGGCTACGGCCTGCCACTCGGCTGCGCTGTTGGCGCTTTGGGCCTGGTTGGCCGCGGTTTGGGCCGCATTAACCGCCTGTCTAAACCGGTCGGCATCTTCCACCGCAGCGGGGTCAACGGGCGGTTCTACCGGGGGAGCCTCTTCAAGCGGCGCAGGCTCTGTTACCGCAGGGTCACCCCCAGGGCTGGGCTGTCGCAGGCGACCTATCCCGTTAAGTAGCAGCCAGGCTAGAGCCAAGATCAAAGCCCCTAGACCCAGACCTAAGAGCAGCTTCATCGGTAAACCAGACCCGCCAGAGCGGCGCCCGCTGCCAGTTTCGTTGAACTGATCGGGCGTAAGAGAAACGTGGCTTGAGGGGTCTGAGCCAAATTCTTGAATAAAGTCGTCGGTGGCGTCAGGTTCGTCATCAACCAGCGCTGCCCCGTTTTGGAGAAAGCCGTTGGCCGCTTCAGGGCTATCGTCAACCCCGTCTACACCAAACCCATCATCGCCAAAACCCGGCTCATTGAAATTAGGGTCGTCAAAGGCCGGATCACTAAAGCCAGGGTCGCCAAACTGTTGTATGGCAATGTCTTCGTCGGCAAAGTCGGGATCGGTGAAATTAGGGTCGCCAAAATCGGGGCCATCAAAGCTATCAGCTGCAAAGTCGCCGTCATCCAAACCTGGGGCATTTAGGTCGTCAGGGGCAAGCTTAACCGATTCAAAGTCTAGGTCTTCGGCCGCATCGTCCACAAACCCTACGGAGGCTAAGTCTAGGTCAGATGTACCGTAGAGGTCGGGCTGGTCTAGGGTGATGTCACCATAGTCACTGAGGCCATAGTCATCGGGTTCGGCCAGGCTGCTGTCTAGGGCAAGATCGTCCGAGAGCACTAGGTCGCCTTCGACAGTTTGATCTAGCTCCATAGTCGACAAGGACATATCGGCCTCAAAGTCAGAGGGAGCGGCGTCATCATCTAAGGGAAATGCCTCAGCTGCAAAGGGGTTAGGAGTCGCGAAGTCTCCCCCCTCCTGGGAGGTAAAAGTTAGGTCGGGATCAAACCCAGGCTGATCGACAAGGTTAGGGTCAAAATCGGCGTCAAAGTCAGCGTCAAACGCTAGGTCAGGGTCGAAACCACCCTCGGCGTCTTCCCAAGGCTGGGGAGCGGCAGCGGTAATATTAGGGGGGTCGGTTAGCGCTGAATCTATACCGGTGCTGGTGTAGCTTTCTAAGTCGTCGGGCTCTGCCGCAACAGATAGCTCAGAGTCTGCGACCCAGTCGTCTTCATCCTCGGCGGCCCAGCCCTCTGGGGCAAAGGCAGCAGGGACACCTAGGTCAAGGTCAGCGGCAGCCCCTAAATCTTCAAAGCCAATGTCCTCTGGGGCGAGCTCCTCTGGGGGTAGGAGATCTAAAGGTAGATTGTCCAACTCGGCATCTGAGTCTCCGGCAGGGGCATCGGTTGCTAGCTCAAGGTCAGGAAAGGCGCCGTCATCTGGGGCGATCGCATCAGCGGTCAAATCCTCAAGATCAAACGCTTCGGTCTCAAACCCCTCACTCTCAACACTCTCAACGGCCAGAGGATCGAAGCCCAAGTCGGCGGCACCCAAGTCGGCGGCACCAAAATCCTCTGTTCCCAGGTCCACTGTGTCATCGACGGTAGCACTCAGATCTATATTCTCAAAATCCTCAAAAGCAGCCCTATCGTCGGGCAAATCGGCCTCAGCATCCCAGGTGCTATCGGCCAGGTCAACAGCGGGGCTAGCGTCACCCCAGAGGTCATTAAGGTCGCCGCTAGTGTCGGGTGCAGTCGGTGGAACCGAGGCAACGTCAGGCATATCGAAGGCATTGGCCTCGGCGATCGCGGTCGGGTCATCCCATTCCCCTAGTTCAGCCGTGCTGGTGTCCTCTGTCAACGCCAGTTCAGAGTCGAGGTCAAAGCCTAGGTCTAGTTCTGCACCAGGGTCAGACTCCCCGGCATCAAGGCCAGCGTCGCCCCCATCGAGATCGAGGCCAAAATCTAAATCGGCCTGGGCACCGACTTCAGTCTCAGCAAAGTCGAAGTCAAAGCTCTCCTCAGCCGCAACCGCAGGCGTTTCCTCCGCAAAATCAAGATCAAAGTCGAGGTCAGCCGCCGAGGTTGCTTCCCTAGAAGTATCCTCTAGGTCTAAATCAAAATTATCCGTAGCAGAATTAGCTGCCGATTCATCCCCCAGATTTAGATCAAGGTCACCAACAGCAGGCTCATCGTCCACACCTAAATCAAAGTCTAGGTCGCTCATTGATGAGGCTTCGCCTCCATCGCCCAAGCCCAGCCCTAAATCGCCCTCTGCTGTCGACTCCTCAATATCTTCCGTCGTACCCAGATCAAAATCCAGATCACTAGCTGAGGACTCATCGTCAGTCATATCCAGGTCAAAATCCAGATCACTGTCGAAGGTTGCCTCGACGGGTGCATCCAAATCTAGATCAAAGTCTGCGCCGTTCACGGAGGCTGACGATTCAGAAGCTTCGCCTAGATCAAAGTCGAGATCGCCCACAGAGGTGATATCCCCAGATTCATCGAACGTGCCCAGGTCAAAGTCGTTGAGGTCGGCTTCAGGGCCGGATGCCGCTGCTGAGGCCTCGGCAAAATCTAGCTCTAGATTGGCAGCGGCGAGAGCAGCGGCATCGTCTGGGGCCAGGTCAAGGTCAAAGTCATCGGCTGAGTCAGCATCAGCTGCGCCAAAGTCTAGCTCGGCGGCGGGCATGGCCGAGTCGTCAGCCAGGCCCAAATCAAACTCCAGATCGGCGGTAGAGCTATCTGAGGGTGCGTCGGCAAGGCCAAAGTCGAGATCGAAGTCAGCGGCTGCGTCAGAGTCAGCGCTGGCATCGGCAAAGGCTGAGTCAAAGTCAATGGGGGTATCTAAACCCAGGCCGCTGTCGGCCAAGTCCAAATCACCATCGCCGGGGTCTCCGGCCAGCAAAGCGTCGAAATCGTCTAGACCGCCTAGCTCTGCATTGCTACCGTCAAGCTCAAACTCTAGGTCTAGCTCGGCATCGGCCTCATCACCCATCTCTCCAACCCCAAGATCCTCAGTTCCAAAATCTAGAGGAGGGTCTTGCAGCACCAGGTCTTCGCTCCAGGCGCTGGCGTCGCTGCCTGGCTGCTTGGCACTCACGATGAGGTGGTAGACAGCGGCTAGTTCTAGCCCAGTAATTCCTTTTTTTACGTAGGCCACCAGGTCAGCCTGGTTGGGCACGTGGGCAGATTCTAGACTCACCTTTAGGGTGCTGTCTTGCTGGGCCACATGGGCGGTGATGCCCTGGGCTGCCAGATGGCGATTCATCAACGCTGCGATCGCATCTGGGTTGCCCTGACGGGCCATTTGCAAAGCATTGGGAGACGGATTAGACATAGGGGTCTATTGAATTCGATGAATTCAGCTCACAGGCCGGAGAATTCCCTATAGTATGCCCGTGGTGGCTGATATTGACACAACCAACCTCAGACAGCCCGTAAAGTTGGTGTAATGTCGTCCCAAATGTTACGGATTTTGTTGATCGAGCTGCCTAAGAACGCTCTCTAGCTGCTGCTGGGCTTCGCCGTAGCGCTGCCAGTCGCCCTGCTGCAGGGCCTGCTGACCGTTTTCGTGTGATTCTAGGGCGGCCTGAATCAAATCAGTCAGATTGGTAGGTAAAGGCGTGTCTGGGTCAGCCGGGGAAGACTCGGGCGCCCTCGCTTCTCCAAAGATAGCATCTAGGCTTTGGTCGAGGGTCTCGCGCATGACTACGCGATCGCTATAGGCCACGATCACTCGCCGTAGCTCGGGCAGCTCGCCCTCGTCGGCGCGCAGGTAGATCGGCTGCACATATAGCAGCGACTGCTCCACCGGAATCACCAGCAGCGTGCCGCGAATCACCCCAGACCCCTGCTGGCTCCAGAGGGTAAGCTGCTCAGAAATTTCGGGAGTCTGGCTAATGCGGGCCTCAATCTGGGTGGGGCCAAACACCAGCTCCTGCTTAGGAAACTCGTAGAGCAGCAGCCGACCGTAGTTGTCGCCGTCAGAGCCGCCCGCCATCCAGGCAATCATATTGTCGCGGTTGGCAGGGGTAAAGGGCAGAATCTGCATAAACTCTTCCCCCTCAAGCTGGGGCAGCTTCATGATGATGTAGTAAGGCTCCATAGTCTCGGCTACGCCATCTTTCGTCTGCTCCGGGAACCGCCAGAGGTCTTCGCGGTTGTAAAAGACCTCTGGGTTTTCCATGTGGTAAGCCCGGTACATTTGGGCCTGGACGGTGAAAATATCCTGGGGATAGCGCAGGTGTTCACGGTAGCCCGTAGGCATCTCGCCCATGGGCTTAAAGACACCGGGAAAGATGCTGCTGTAGGTGGCCAGCAGCGGGTCTTCGCCGTCGCGGGCATAAAACTCTAGGCTGCCGTCATAGGCATCGACAAAGACCTTGACCGCATCGCGAATGTAGTTGACGCCGTTGCGCATCAGCGGGTTGGTGCTATCGACCAAGGAAACCAGATCGGTGCGGCGGTTGAGCGGTTCTGAGTAGGGGTAGCGATCACTGCTCGTATACCCATCCAAAATCCACTTGATGCGGCCCTCGATCAGGGCGGGGTAGGGGTCGCCATCGAAGGTGAGAAATGGAGCCACCTGACGAACGCGATCAGTAATCACCCGGTGATAGTGAAGGCGCGTCTCAGAGCTGAAGTAGTTAGAAATCAGCAGTCGCACATTGCCCAGGTCGTAGGCGTAGGCCAGCCGTCGCAGGAGAGAATTTAGGGGTACGCCCCCTTCCCCCGTATAGCGATAGGCGGCGTTGCTGTCGCCCTCGGGATAGTCAAATTCGTCGGTGTTTGCCCCGGTAAATATGTAGTTGCCAGTGCTTTCGCCGTAGTAGATGCGGGGCTGATCCAACGGCACATCCACCGTTGAAACCGGGGGCACATTGCGAATAAAGAAATCGGGCAGGCCGTTAGAGGTCACCTGGTTGACCGGGCTCATCACCACCCCAAAACCATGGGTAAATTTGAGCTGGCGATTGATCCAGTTTTGAGCTTCGGGGGGCAGCTGCTCGACCGGCAGTTCGCGGGCCGAGAGCGTCACCTGGCGGTAGTCGCCGTTGAGGGTGTAGCGGTCAATGTCTACATCTTCAAAGTTGTAGTAAAGGCGAATCTCTTGCAGCTGTTTGTAAGTGCTCAGCAGCGGGGCGTAGTCCCACAGGCGAATGTTGCCGACGGTGGGGCCATTAGCTTCAATCACAGCGCGGCTGAGGTTATTTTCGCCGGGGAAGGGCTCTGAGGTCACGCTGGTGAGGTTGTAAGCCTCACGGGTAAAGGCAATGTTGTGCTCAATGTAGGGCCGCTCAATGGTGAGTTCGTTGGGCTCAACAATAAAGTTTTGCTGAAACCAGGGATATAGACCATTGACGAGAATCAGCACCCCCAGGTAGATCACAATGCCGAAGATCGGCAGCGAAAAGCCGCTGCGCCCCAGGGCAATTAGAAACAGTGCCCCCACCGCCAGGGTGACAAAACCCATCAGCCAGTAAGACTGAAGTCGGGCGTGCACATCGGTGTAGCCCGCCCCAAAAATCACCCCGCTGTCGGAGTAGAGCAGCCCATAGCGATCTAGCCAAAAGCCCAGCGCTAGGAGGATTGCGATCACCGCCAGCAGCAGACATACATGAGCCTTAGCCTCTCCCGTGAGAAAGTACTTCCAGCCCCGCTCAGGGCGCACTTCCCCTTTGAGAGCATAGACCGACGCCGCAATCATCAGCGCCCACACCAGTAGCCCCAGCAGGTTGGCCTGTAGCCCCTGCCACAGCGGCAGCTGAAACATATAGAAACCGATGTCGCGGCCAAAGATGGGGTCAACAGTGCCAAAGGCGGTGGGGTTAAGAAATTGCAACACCGTCTGCCAGCCAGTCGAGGCCCCCAAAGCCACCCCCAAAGAGAGAATGAAGATCAGCCCCAACACCCCCAGATGGAAAAATTTCCCCAGATGCTCTCGCTGGGTTAGGTCGCTGTAGCGACTGAGAAAACGGTAGGGGCGATCGCGCGTTTGCCGCTGGGCAAAGGCATAGTTAGCCCACAGAACCCCAGTGTAGAGGGCAAACACCCCCAGCCCCAGCCCCAGCTGCCACCTCATGCGCAGCCAAAACACTGGCCCATAGCCCACCGACTCAAACCACCACGCCTCGGTCAGCAGGTGCACCAGACCGCCAGAAAATACCAGCAGCAGCGTGATGGCTACCAACCAGGGCAGCAGACGACGGACTCGAAGCGGCTTAGTGGAAGAATAGGTCACAGGTGTCGCAGGTAGGGGCAGCTAATGTGAATGCTAAGGACACCGCAGAATAAGGCTCCCAGTGCTCTTGCTCTTAAAGTCTAGCGATCTCCACCCCTGCGGACGCCTTTCAATCTTGCAACTCAAAATTTCTTAGGACAGCCCCATCGGTCTGCTCCTACGCATCCACCCCTCTCCCCTCTAGCCATCCCCAGGGCTGCTGCGCCGCGCCCGTCCCCGTTCCTTCGTGGCTTCTACCAGGTCGCCCGCCACGGCCTACCCTCCGGCTCGGGCCAACAAATCGAGCAAAGCCGGATCTCTCAGGTAGAGGTAGACCAGCCCTAACAGCAGCAGCAGCGTCGCGCCCAGCAGCCCTAGAGGCCAGCGGGGCCGAGAAGACTGACTCATACTAGATTTCCTCCGCTCAGCGACAACCACCATTTTGCCTACTCTACGTCGAGCTTGGGTGGGCACCTGAACAAATTTCTCTGCCAAAGCCATAGGCGGAGGTTGTTACAATTTTTAAGGGCATTCTTTGAGAAATTCTTAAGCACCCCATGCCCTCATGCTGAACTCTAGGGAGCAAGTAAAGACTATGGCGGTTAACTGCGCGGTAGATTGCAAAGACGGCTGTGTACTGGGCAACGATTGCCCCAACCTAAAGTACACCGCAGAAGCCTCAAAATTTATTGCCGAGAAGTCTCTAGACGACCTGCTAGCCATGGCCGACGATGCTGTCCGCCGCAAAATGCTAGAACGGGCGTCGCAGCCCCCCAAATGGGTGCTGCCAGAAGACTAGGCAACCTGTCGGGCAACCCGGTATGAGCTTTGACTCGAAGCCCGCAATCGCCTTATGCTATTGTGTTACAAGCAAGTTGTTAGTTGCATTGCCGGCTTGGCTCTCGTCTGAGTTTGTGTACATCTCCTTGAT
>JBBSKN010000043.1:0-29963 GCA_038256265.1 Phormidesmidales cyanobacterium | reverse complement strand
AGCCGTCGGTTGACCTGTCTAAAGCCTCTGAGGCCCCATGGACACCTGGCCTTGGTTTACAATGCCATGTTAGGGCTAACGTCGTATCCGTCAGAATGGTTTGATGTCGTTTTGTTGGACGAAGCAGGTTGGTTTATGTAACAAGCTTGACTAGCGTAGGGAGATGTGGATGAACGGCAAAGTGAGAATTTACGAGTTATCAAAGGAATTGAGTTTGGATAACAAGGACATCCTGGCGATCGCCAGTCGCCTTGACATTGCCGCGAAGAGTCACAGCAGCACCATCGCTGAGTCAGAAGCTGAGCAAATTCGGGCCGCCGCTCGCCAGTCGCGCAGCAGCGGCGGCCTCAATCGGCCTGATCGCCCGCGGCCCCCGGCTCCGGTTAAAACCGTAGCTCGGCCTGAGCGCAAGCAGCAGATTTTAGAAATTCGGCGTCACCGCGTCACCCCCAAGGCCGACCAGGTGGCTGATTCCCCAGCCCCTGCGCCCGCGACAGCCCCGGCGTCCCCAAGCGCAGCGCCTGTGCGCCCTAGCAGTCCTAGCAGCGGAGACCTGTCTAGGCCCCCCAGTCGTCCTGCCGCTACCACAGGGGACGGCCCGGGCGACCTCAGGCCTCGTCCTCCCGTTTCTTTAAATCGCCCAAGTGCTGAGCCACCGGAGGCACCGGAGGCAACAGAGATTGCTCCTGAACCGCTGACGGAGGCTCCGGTGGCCGATACCCCGGTTAAGGTGCGCCCCGAGCTGGTGGGGCCAGTATCTCGCGATCGCATCGAAACCAACGACATTGACGAATCATCGGTTGAGGTCGCTCGTCCGCCTCGCCCCGTCATTCGGCGACCTGAAAGCCGCTCGCGAGAAGATCGGGCCACTGAGGGGCGCTCTGCAGATAGCGATGGGGCACCGCGTCCTAACATTCCCATTCGCGAAATCGATGCCGACGAAGACGTGACTCGACTCAAGCCCAAGCCCAGGCTGCGCCGCCCTACCACCGACGCCGATACGGCCAGAACTGAATCTGAGCGCACCGAGAAAGCAGCGGCAGGCACTGACTCCATTTCTGTAATTGGAGCCGGTGGTCCCGAGGAAACCCACCTGCGTCGGCCTTCCCCGCCCCGCCACAGGCGTGACGAGCGCGAAGACGAGGACGACGATCAAAAGATGCGCGAAAAGGCCAGCAAGGTCGGCAAGACCAAGCGCCGTGGCCAGGGCGTACTGGGCGAAGATGACGAAGACATCGACGCGCTAGTAGGCGATCTAGAAGGGGGGGACGAGCAGCCCTCTGAGGAGGCGCAGCTCAGTATCTCCTTGGCTCGCCCGCCCAAGCCCAAGGGCCCAGGCGGTGGCACCAAGCCCTCTCCCAATGTGAAGAGCCACAAGCCCCAGCACCGCGACAGCAGCAGCAGCGGGGGCGGTCGCGGTCGCCGTGGTCGTCGCGGCGAGGCCCAGCCGACCCAAGAGCGGCCTGAGTTCATCGTGCTCTCTGAAGGGTTGACGGTGCACGAGCTGGCCGAGCAGATTCTAGTACCCGAGACTGAGCTGATCAAGTCGCTGTTCTTTAAGGGCATTGCGGCTAACATCAACCAGACCCTCGACATCGAAACGGCGAAGATGGTGGCCGAAGAGTTTGAGGTGATGGTCGAGACCAGTGAGATCGAGTCAGAGGCCAAAAAGGTCACGGAAATGCTCGACGCCGCCGACCTCGACAGCCTGCAGCGGCGACCTCCGGTGGTCACTATCATGGGCCACGTTGACCACGGTAAAACCACCCTGCTCGACTCCATTCGCAAAACTAAAGTGGCCCAGGGTGAGGCTGGGGGCATTACCCAGCACATTGGTGCCTACCACGTTGACGTGGAGCACGACGGGGTTGAGCACCAAATCGTCTTCCTCGACACCCCGGGGCACGAAGCCTTTACCGCTATGCGGGCGCGGGGTACTCGGGTGACCGACATTGCCATTCTGGTGGTGGCGGCAGACGACGGCGTGCGGCCCCAGACGATTGAGGCCATCAGCCACGCCAAGGCGGCGGAAGTGCCGTTGATTGTCGCCATCAACAAGGTTGACAAAGAGACCGCCAACCCTGATCGCGTCAAGCAAGAGCTGATGGAGCACGGCCTAGTGCCCGAAGAATGGGGCGGCGACACCATCATGGTGCCGGTGAGTGCTCTATCCGGTGACAATCTCGACAGCCTGCTGGAAATGATTGTTCTAGTGGCTGAGGTGGGTGATCTCCAGGCCAACCCTGATCGCCTGGCCCGAGGCACTGTGATCGAGGCCAACCTCGACAAGGCTCGCGGGCCGGTGGCCACCCTGCTGGTGCAAAACGGCACTCTGCGGGTGGGCGATTCCATCGTGGCTGGCCCGATCTTGGGCAAAGTCAAGGCTATGCTCGACGATCGCCTGCGGCGGGTCAAGGTGGCTAGCCCCTCCTTCGCCGTTGAGGTGCTGGGTCTCAACGATGTGCCCGCTGCCGGGGACGAGTTTGAGGTCTACCCCGACGAAAAAACCGCTCGGGCTGTGGCTGATCGCCGCATGCTCGACCAGCGCCAGTCGCGCCTACAGCAGTCTATGGCCTCTCGCCGGGTGACCCTAAACACCATTTCTGCTCAGGCGGAGGAAGGCGAGCTTAAGGATCTCAACCTGTTGCTCAAGGCCGATGTGCAGGGGTCAATTGAAGCGATTCTGGCGGCTCTTCAGCAGCTGCCCCAGAATGAGGTGCAGACGCGGGTGCTGCTCGCTGCCCCCGGTGAGATCAGCGAAACCGACGTCGATTTGGCGGCGGCCAGTGGCGCGGTGATCATCGGCTTCAACACCACACTGGCTCCGGGGGCGCGGCAGTCTGCCGACCGTCAGGGAGTCGATGTGCGCGACTACGAGGTGATCTACAACCTGCTCGACGACATTCAGGGCGCTATGGAGGGTCTCCTCGACCCCGAAATGGTGGAAGAGCCCCTGGGTCAGGTGGAAGTGCGGGCAGTGTTCCCGGTGCGCAAGGGGGCTGTGGCAGGCTGCTATGTGCTCTCGGGCAAGGTAACTCGCAACTGCAACCTGCGGGTTGTTCGCGGTGGCGAGGCGGTGTACACCGGCAAGCTCGACTCCCTCAAGCGCATGAAGGAAGACGCCAAGGATGTGGCCGCCGGGTTTGAGTGTGGTATCGGCATCGACAACTTCAGCGACTGGAAAGAAGGCGACATCATCGACGCCTTCAAGATGGTCACGAAGCGCCGCACCCTGGCGATGGCCTAGAAGAACTCCCCGGAGGAATAATCCTCCGGGGAAATTCTACGGGCAACTGTGTAGCAAGCAACGGAGTCAACCATGCAACCCTGGCGCTGCGATCCCTACCTGTGGGTACATTTGGCCGGTCTGGCCACGGTGCCTTTGTGGATCGACCTGTGTCTGTTAGGGCTGGCGGTAGGGAACCCTACCCTGCCGGGGTTAGAACTGGCGGGAATAATTGTGTTGGGGGTGCTGCCGGTGCTGGTCATGCAGCTTCGGCAGCCCTTCTATATCTTTAGCCTGCCAGGGCTGGCCCTGCGACCCACCGCTCTACAGGACGATCAGCGCCGCCTGCTGACTCAGTTTCGGCGCTGGCGAGTGCGCCTAGGGGCGCTGCTGGTGCCCCTGCCGCTGGTGTGGGGGCTGGTGAAGCTCTATCCGCTGGCGTTTTTGGCCCGCGAGATCACCCCCTTTGGCGACTGGGGGCGGCTGGGCGGAGTCGTGATCGCAGCCCTCGGCTTCTTTTTCGCCAACCTGTTTCTTCAGGTGCCGGTGGCGGTGCTTCAGGTGCTGGCTACCCCAGACCGCCGTATGCAGACGGTGGTGCCTTACTCAGTGGACACAATCGCCGCCGACTTTACCTGGTTCGGGCTAGCGATAGGCAAAATTCTGCCCACCCTGGCGCTTGCAGAGTCCAGTGTTTCAGATTCTGACGAATCCAAAGCGTTCCCAGAAAACCTCTTGGAAGAATTCCCAGAGAATGTGAACCAGACCGAGGCCAGCCGCGAACCGCTGTCGAAGGAGGCTTTCGCTCACCTGCCCCTGGCTGAGGCAGCCGAAGCCCCAGCCGAAGCTGAGACTATAGGGGAGCCGGTAACAGCTGAGGTCGTTCCCGCTGCCGAGCATGCGATGGATGCAGTAGTAGCGGATAGCCCTGGGCCGTCTCACCTACAGATGGGGCATCCCGAGGTGGATAAAACCCCTAGGAGCGAGGCCTTGACTGTTGATGTCTCGATGGCGACCTTACCTCCGGTGCCGGTGGAGGCTTTAGATCCCGAGCTGGACTTGGTACAGCCCCCCGGAATTGTTGAATTTACAATGCCCTAGAATTGTTGAATTTACAATGGCTGACTGTGGCCTTTGTCACAATTATGACCGGGGTGATTGCGCTATGTTTGTAGTGGTAGTCATTCACTGCTCCAGGATGTTCTCTTAGCTTTGTGGCGCTCAAGCAGACCTGATTCTTGGAATGACACAGGATTTAGCCTTTACCTAAGATTTCTTTGAGGCAGCTATGGCCGTAACTCGCTCTGCAAATTCCACCCAGCTTTCGGACCACGCCCGCATTTGGTACAGCCTCAAAAACGCGATCGCCGGCAGTTCCGGCTTCAAAAGCTGGAAAGGCGAGCTGCCTGAAACAGAGGCAGAGACTGCACCCCTAGATCAGCTAGTGCGCCGCTATCTGCGCGAAACCCTGGAGACTCTGGCGTACTAAGCCAAAACCTAGCTTCAGGGGGGCTTAGGCTGCCGATACCAGTCCACAAGCTTCCCGATGCCCTCTTCAATGGGGGTGCTGGGGCGAAGCCGACGTCAGCCATCAGATCGCTCACGTCGGCGTAGGTGGCGGTCACATCTCCCGGCTGTACAGACTGCTGTAGGCGTGGGCCATTAGCTCATTGGCCAAGGCATTGTGGGTCTTCAGCTGGGCCAGGCGATCACGCTTTAGCGCTACATCATAGTAGGCGTTGAGGTTGTCAATGCCGTAAACCTCAACGCCTTTGTCTAACAGCCGTTGAGTGACAAAATAGCCCACAAACGCCGCTACTTTGGTAACCAGTACTGCGATGGCCGTTTCTTCGTGTTACCCCAATATCTGATTAGACCAATTCCAACATTATGCCCAAAAAATCTTTAAAACCTTAAGTCTTTCGCCTAATTTTGCCTGAGGCGGTGCCAGCAGGAAGCCATTGCCGCCATCGGTGCTAGGATCAAGCAAAAGTAGCACAAAGAATGGCAAAGAGAAAGGACGTAGGCGTACATGCAAGAATTTGAAAAAACAATATCTTTTGGTGGTCGCGATATTCACCTGAGAGGTGGGCTGTTGGCTCCCCAGGCTGGGGGCTCCGTGCTGGTGCAGTCGGGAGAAACAGCGGTTCTGGTGACCGCAACCCGCTCGACTGGCCGTCAGGGCATCGATTTTTTGCCCCTGTTGGTTGACTATGAAGAACGCCTCTACGCGGCTGGGCGCATTCCCGGCGGGTTTTTAAGGCGAGAGGGGCGGCCCCCAGAACGAGCTACCCTGATCTGTCGCCTGATCGACCGTCCCATGCGGCCTCTGTTTCCCCAGTGGCTGCGCGACGACATTCAAATTGTCGCCACTACCCTAGCTATGGATGAGCAGGTGCCCCCCGATGTGCTGGCGGCGACCGGCGCTTCGATCGCAGTGCTGCTGGCCAAAATCCCCTTCTCTGGCCCGATGGCGGCCGTGCGGGTGGGCCTAGTGGGCGATGATTTTGTGATCAACCCCACCTACAAAGAAATTGAAACCGGCGATCTAGACCTAGTGGTAGCCGGGTCTCCCGACGGCGTGATCATGGTAGAAGCCGGGGCAAACCAGCTGCCCGAGGCCGATGTGATCGAGGCCATCGACTTTGGCTATGAGGTGGTGCAAGACCTGATCAAGGCCCAGCTAGAGCTGATCAAAGAGCTGGGCATTGAGGTGGTTACCGAGGCCGAGCCAGAGACCGACCCGACCCTCGAAACCTTTGTGGCCGAGCAAAGCACCGCTGGGGTTAAAGAGGTGCTGAAGCAGTTTGAGCTGTCTAAGCCTGATCGCGACATCAAGCTCGACGCCATCAAAGACGAACTAGCCGCCGCCATTGAGGCCCTAGCCGATGACAACTCTGTGAAAGTGGCGGTGGCGGCCAATGGCAAAGCCCTGGGTAACACCTACAAGGCCGTCACGAAAAAGCTGATGCGTCAGCAAATTGTGGAAGATAAGGTACGGGTGGATGGTCGCCAACTCGACGAGGTACGGCCGATCTCCTGTCGGGTGGGTCTGCTGCCCAAGCGGGTTCACGGCACTGGGCTGTTTCAGCGCGGTCTGACCCAGGTGATGTCGGTGGCTACCCTGGGCACCCCCGGCGATGCCCAGATGATGGATGACCTGCATCCTGACGAAGAGAAGCGCTACCTGCACCACTACAACTTCCCCCCCTACTCGGTGGGCGAAACTCGACCGATGCGATCGCCCGGTCGCCGCGAGATTGGCCACGGCGCGCTGGCCGAGCGGGCCATGGTGCCGGTGCTGCCCTCTAAAGAAGAGTTTCCCTACGTGATTCGGGTGGTGTCAGAGGTGCTGTCTTCCAACGGCTCTACCTCTATGGGGTCGGTGTGCGGCTCTACCCTGTCGCTGATGGATGCCGGTGTGCCGATCACCAAGCCCGTTAGCGGTGCCGCTATGGGTCTGATTAAAGAAGGCGACGAAGTGCGCATTCTCACCGATATTCAGGGCATCGAAGACTTCTTGGGCGACATGGACTTTAAGGTGGCCGGTACTGACACCGGCATTACCGCCCTGCAAATGGACATGAAAATCACCGGCCTGCCCATGACGGTGATTGCCGACGCCATTAACCAGGCCAAGCCTGCCCGCTTGCATATTCTAGAGAAAATGCTGGCCACCATCGACACCCCCAGAACCGAGCTGTCGCCCTACGCCCCGCGCCTGATCAGCTTCAAGATCGACCCTGAAATGATCGGCATGGTCATTGGCCCCGGCGGCAAGAAGATCAAGGCGATCACCGAGCAAACCGGCGCCAAGGTCGATATCAACGACGACGGCACCGTCACCGTATCGGCGATCGAAGGCGAAAAAGCCCTCCAGGCCAAAGCTCTGATCGAGTCGATTGTCTTTAAGCCCGCCGCTGGCGACGTGTTTGTAGGCAAGGTCACCCGCGTTATCCCCATTGGGGCCTTTGTGGAGTTTATGCCTGGCCAGGAAGGCATGGTTCACATCTCGCAGCTGGCCGACTACCGAGTGGCCAAGGTCGAAGATGAGGTCAACGTGGATGATGAGGTGATCGTTAAAGTACGTGAGATTGACGGCCGCGGTCGTATCAACCTCACCCGCCTCAACATTCACCCTGATGAGGCATCAGCGGCCCGCGAGGCAGCGGCGCTACGTTAGGGAAGTAGCGCGCGGAGGAAGGTGGGAAAGATAAGGAGGTGAGGAGTGGGAGGAATTGAGGCAATGATGCTTCCTCAATCTCTCTTGACTTCTCTATCCCCCCATGCTTCCCCATCCCCCTATCTTCTCCATCATCCCCTTTGCCCCCCGAATCGAACGTTGCCCACGACAACATTTGATTCGGGGGTTCTTTTCTTAGTACGATGCAGGGATACAAGTCTGTATACCTAGCCTCTAACCTCAAAACACCGTGCGAAAAATTGTTATTGCTGGCAACTGGAAAATGTACAAGACCCAGGGGGAAACCCTGGATTTTTTGCGGCATTTCCTGGGGCAACTGACCGAGACCCCCGACGGGCGCGAAATAGTTCTGTGTGCGCCGTTTACGGCCCTGGGGGCGTTATCTAAGAGCCTGCACGGAGCCAGAATTAAGGTGGGGGCGCAAAACATTCACTGGATGCCTGAAGGAGCCTTTACCGGGGAGATTTCTGGGGATATGCTGCGAGAGCTAGGAGTGCGCTATGTGATTGTGGGACACAGCGAGCGCCGCCAGTACTTTGCCGACACCGACGAAACCGTGAATCTGCGACTTCAGGCAGCCCAGCAGTGTGGCCTGACTCCGATACTGTGCGTGGGCGAAACTAAAAACCAGCGCGATGCTGGCGAAACTCAGTCGATAATTGCCACCCAGATTGAAAAGGGTCTGGTCGATGTCGATCAAAACAACCTCATCATTGCCTACGAACCGATTTGGGCGATCGGCACCGGCGACACCTGTGAAGCCGCTGATGCCAACCAGGTGATTGGGGGCATCCGCAAGCTGCTGAAAAATCCTGACGTTACCATCCAGTACGGCGGCTCGGTCAAACCGGGAAATGTCGATGAACTGATGGCCCAGCCGGAGATTGACGGTGCTCTGGTAGGTGGTGCCAGCCTAGAGGCAGACAGCTTTGCCCGCATTGTCAATTTCCAGTGACGTTAGCCTCGGCTCTCTAACGTCATACCGGTAACACCTAGATGCTAGAGATGCCAATGTCGGTGGGTTTCACCTCTGATGCGATCCGCCCGAGATTTTAAGATGCGGGCTGCTCAATCACCGCGCCGTCGTCAGCGGGATCACAGCCCTGGGAGGGGTTGATGGGTTGGACATAGCCCTGGTTATAGGTGCTACCGTCGGGCATGGTGGCAAACTCTAGACGTGCTCCGGTGAGGTTGGCGTTGGAGAGGTCGGCTTTGTAGAGATCGGCGTAGCGTAGGTCGGTCCCACGGAGGTCGGCGTTTGACAGGTTGGCCTGGCGCAAAATGGCTCCGTAGAGGCTGGCCTCTGAGAGATCGGCCTGTTGCAGCTGAGCGGAGCACAGGGCGGCATCGCGCAGCTCGGCCTGGGTTAGAGATGCGCTGGTGAGGTCGGCCTTGACTAAGCTGACATGAAGCATCTGCGCCTGGCTGAGGTCAGCCTGGATTAGCACGGCTTCTGACAGATCGGCTCCCTGGAGGTTGGCCTGGTGCAGGGTTGCCTGGGTGAGGTTGGCCTGGTGTAGAACCGCGTTGATCAGCTGGGTACGAGTGAGATTGGCCTCGCTGAGGTTGGCCTCTCGAAAGTTTTTGCGGCTGTGGTCTTGGCCGCTGAGGTCGGCGGCGGCCAGATCACACTGCTGACAGCGACGGTCAGAAACAGGCGTTGCCGATGGGGCTGTGGTCAGGGTGGTGGTGGCCTCGGTTGACTGGGAGTTGGCTAGCTGCCCACGCGCTACCCGTAGAGTTGTGGGGGTGATGGCGGCTAGGAGCACCAGTAGACTCACGAAAATATTCCACCGCATAGGTTTACCCTAGTTGCTGATCAGAGACTGTCTGAGTTAGCTACTCAAGATTGGAACCCAGTATCAGGACTATTGCTATCAAGTTGCGGTGGAGCTGACGCGGTTTTTGTAAAGAGTTGTAATTGGCGCTGACTATCTCCGTATATATACGGAGATAGCTAAAAGGATTTATCAAAATATTACAGAGAGTTGTTGGTGAATTCGCAGATTCTTCCAGGTCTGTTGCGTATTCTGAAGGAGTCCCCCGAGGGGGCGTTCTCTTCCCTTCAGTGTGTTCTCGGTTATGGATGACTCGCCGTTTCGTCGTATTGTGCTGCCGGCTTTGCTGGCCGCTGGCGTTGGCTTTGCTGGGCTCACCTGGCCCCTGGCATCTGATCGCGCCGCTCGGCTATCTGAACGACTGCCCGACCCGCTGGGCCGCTGGGCTGACTCAGCGCTGATGACGTATCAGCATAAAGAATTTTCGATTCGCTACATTGGCTTTGCGATTTTATCGAGCGTGGCGATTGGCATTGGCACGGCTGAGGCGATGCGATCGCATCAGAGGCGAGTGCAGCGTCGCCAGGGGCTACTAGACAAGGTCTTGGCCGAGGCAGACCAAGAGCACCCCTTGGCCGATGCCTCTAGCCTAGATAGGCTGTCTGCATCGGGTACAGAGCCATCGCCACCCCATTGCCTGGGCGGTGTAGAGACTGATGTTGCGCTCGACTGGGCGAGTTTGTTGCGGGTGCCTTCTGTTTCCGAAGAGTCAGAGCCAGAGGCAGGAGAAATGCTGACTATCCCCATTGACCAACAATCGCTGTACCACCTTGAGGGGAGCGACCAGAACAGTTGCCTGGCCCTGGCCGTAGAGGGAGAGTACTACAGCTATTACCGCAGTCGCCCCAATCTAGATAAGGCGCGATCGCTGGTGCAATACCTACAGCGCCGAGGCCAGCAGGCGATCGCCACCTGGGATGACAGCGGCTACGTGGTGTGGGTACATCGGCCTACCGGGGCGGTCCAGGCTACCCCCTGGACCGCCCCGGTAGCCAGCGATTAGGGGTGTCGGCCCAATAGGCAAGAGCGGGGTAGTAGTCAACTATAGTCACAGGCAAAAAAATCACGAGCAAAAAGTCGCAGGCAAAAGACATAGGTAAACTTGAGCAGTAACTTAGGCATGAATGTGAAAACGCTAGAAAATCTTTGGACGGCCTTTGTAGCGGGGGAACGAGACTTTACCGGCATTAGCCTGGTCGGAGCCGATCTCAACCACTGGAGTTTGGCCAAGGTTGACTTTTGGGGGGCTGACTTTAGCCGTGCCAATCTGGCCCAGGCCAACTTTCGGCGGGCCAACCTGAAAGAAGCCCAATTCAAAGATGCCACCCTGGCTGGGGCTGACCTGCGCTGGGCCGATCTGCGAGACGCATCGCTGAGCGAGGCTGATCTCAGCGATGCCCGCCTCGAAGGGGCACTCTACAATGCTCAGACCTGCTTTCCCCAAGGGTTTAGCCCTGAGCAGGCGCGCATGTGGCATTTAGCACCCGGCGCTGCCCTGGCGACTAAAGATTTGCGCGATCGCGACCTCGGCGGCACTGACCTCAGCGGCGCTGACCTCAGCGGTGCCTTACTGGTCAACAGCCAGCTGTTTGGCGCTGTGTTTAGAAACGCCAACCTGCTCAGTGCCCTGCTGGGCGACAGCGATCTACGCTACGCCGATCTGCGCCGGGCTACCCTGATGCTGGCCGATCTGCGCGGGGCCAACCTGCGTGGGGCTGACGTGACCCAGGCTAACCTGATTGGCGCTAACCTGCGGGGCTGCGACCTGTCTGAGACCAACCTAACCGGAGCACTCTACTCCGATGCCACCCAATTTCCTCGGGGGTTTAAGCTGCCTAAGACGCTCCATCACCTAGCTCCGGGGGCATCGCTGTGGGGGGCTGACCTCAGCGGCGCGCGGCTGACCGGGGTAGATTTGAGCGGGGCCAATTTAGCTGGCGCTAATCTGATGCATGCCGACCTGTGGGGCGCTTGCCTGGCCAATGCTGATCTCAACGGAGCCAACCTGCTGGGTACCAATCTGCTGGGCACCGATCTGTCGGGGGCTAACCTCAGCCAAACTAACCTGATGCAGGCCATCATCGATCTGCCGGGGGATATGGCAGCAATGGTGTCGTTGAATGGCCAGCCTGCTTGAGGGCGAGGGTGTTGCTGAATTGAGGCATGAATTTGGGTAAGGGCAAACGGCCGCTTTGTCCCTACGGGAGGCATTCATGTTTGATTCATACCTACGTTCCAATCATAGTAGTGACGCACCAAAGCTAACCCCGGCGGTGCGTTGGGCTGTTGCCACAACACACCCTACAGCAGTGGATAATTAGGGCTACCTACTTACACCGTAACGTCTTGACCGGGTGATTCCTTAACAGGTTAAAAGAACAGGTTAAAAGCTCATTTTTCTGGCGCTTACCTTGGGCAACCAGGCCTCAACATCTCTCGCCTAAAGCCGCCGCAACACCTGAGGCAGCAACTCTCCTGGCAGTTTTGACAGCACTGTCTGCTGCCCAGCCATACCAAAGATTTCAAAGTTTAGATGGGCGTTGTATACCAGGGCCGTGGTCAACACCTCCATCTGCTGGGGCTGGTCGTGCCAGCCCTGGTAGGCCAGCAGGTAGTGATTGAGGGCCATGTCTAGGTGGCGCTGGCGGGCCTCGCTCTGGTGAGCGGGCAGGGCCTGGGCCAGCTGGTCGTGCACCACCCCGGTGCTGTGGCAGGTGGCCCACAGGTCAAAGCCCAGGGCTGGGGGCGGCGACGCTTGCAGGGCGGCCTCGGCAGCGGTGAGGGCGGTTTCGTAGGCGGCGATCGCCTGTTCCAACGTAGTCAGGCGACGTTCATCCGCTACGGCGGACTGCTGGGCCAGATCCCAGTAGGCGGTGCCCAGGTTGTTGGCGGTGGCGGCACAGCCCGCCGGGGCCACAGCGACGGTGCGGTATTGCAGAGCAGATTGGTAGGCTGCGATCGCCTGCTCTAGCAAAACCACCGGCTGCTGGTGCTGGGCCAGGCTCCAGTAGGCAATGCCCAGGTTGTTTTGAATCATGGCGTACTCGAGCGGGGCGGCCTGGGCCTCGCGGTGGGCTAGGGCCTCACTATAGGCAGTGATGGCCCGGGCTAGGTTGTGCTGGGGCTGGTTGTGCTGGGCCAGCCGCCAGTGGATTGCCCCCAGGCTGTTTTGCAGGTTGGCGTAGTCGATGGGCGATCGCTCGGCCAGGCTGTGCTTCAGCGCATTTTCGTAGGCTTCTACCGCCTGCGCTAGGCAGGAGGCGGGGTCGTCTAAGCCAGCCAGCAGTCCGTAAACTGTGCCCAGGTTGCCGTAGATTCGCCCCAGGGTATCGGCGGGAATAGTGCTCTGACCACCCTTGAGGGCTTGCTCGTAGGTGCTGACGCTGCGGCGCAGCCAGGGGGCTGGGTCGGCGGTGGCGGGGTGCTGGCCTTGGAGCCAGTAGAGGCTGGCCAGGTCGTTGAGGGCATCGCACCAGTCGGTGCTGCCCTCGGGCAACCCGGCGATCGCCCGGTCGTACACTGCTGTAGCAAACTCGAGCAGGCTGGGGTCAGCGGCCTCGCCTGCCACGCGATCGCGCCCCAGCTGGCCCAGGGCCAGATAGGCCCGCGCCAGAGTCAATGGCCCCGCCTGCTGGTCAACTAAGCCCTGAACATAGCGCCACAGGTTCACCAGTTCAGCATCTTGGGCTAGGTCGGGGGGCAGCTTGAGGGCACTCCCCTGCCGCAGCACCGAGGAGCGATCGGGGGGGCTAGCGGCGGAGATATTGGGTGGGGTATCGGGTTTTGGCTCCGCTGGGGCTGGCTTGGCCTGTTGCAGAGCCGCCAAAGTCTCCGCAGCCGTAGCCCCTACCGGCGGAATCACACTTGAAAATACCTTTTGCTCTAGAGCAGCGTAACCCTGGGGATCTCTGGTTTCTGAACTGTCTAAACGGCCTAAATTGTTAGAAGTTTCGGTTAAATCTCGACCTAGTAGGGTGGGCAGGTTGAGCGGAGGCCGTTGAGCAGCCGTTTCCTCTGGACCTGTGTTCTCTGGGTCTGTGTTCTCTAGAGTAGGGGGTAGAGGTGGCCCAGGGGCAGCGGTTTGAGCGACGGGCCTTTCAAAGGTAGAGAGATCATCTCGCAGAACCTGCCAGAGATCGGGGGCGGCGACGGTCGAGCCGCGTTGAGCTGGGAGGGAATCGGTCTTAGGCGGCGGGATAGACGGGAAGCTGGGTTCGCCCACAAACTCAAACAGGCCGCTGCGCGATCGCCAGAATCCCGGCACCGACTGGCGAATTTTGCCCAGCCAGGGGCGCGGCACCCACACCACCAGTCGACAGTCGAGCTGGGTGAGCAGCGCATCGACCCGGATCAACGAGCCCAAAAACCGATTCTGCACGGTGGGCGACTGGCGAGTAAGCTGGTCAATACCCACAATTTGAAACACGGGCGTGGTCGGCAGGCTGCCTGGAAGTCGGCGCTGCTGCTTGAGCCACAGCAACACCTCGCGCACCAGGTCGGGCCGATCGCCGCTCAGCCGTAGGGTGACTAGGGTCAGCTGCCGCGCCCGTACATCTGGAGCAACCGGCACTGTATCAGGCAGGGGGCTAAGGTTGGCCTCTAGCCGCTGGGCCAGCTGCTCTTGCAGAGCCGCATCATCACATATCGCCAGCAACAGCTGCCGCCGCAGGTTGAGCTGCAGGGCCAGGCGCAGCTCTTGGTAGGCTTCCTGGTTATGCCCCAGGTAGGTTTGAGAATTCAAAGACACAGCAGTGGTCACGGTGGGTAAGATGCAGGCAACATGATAAAACTAGTTGCTATGAACTAGTTCTTGGTTGGGCTGGTTGTGATGGGCGCTGGGGGCCTGGGGTTCACGGTTTACGGTGTGCGGTTTACGGCAGGCCTTGAACCGTATACCGTGAACCCTGCGTCTCCGCCCTCTTCCATTACACTTCACACTAGGCCAATCGTTTCAGGACAACCGAATCATTTTCAGCTCCGATGACTGTTTCCCCAACCACCCAGGCTGCGCTGTCTGCCCTTGAGCTAGCTATCTTAGGTCAGCTGCTGACGGCTGGCGGCACCTGTGACACCCTAACCGCGCTGCCTATCGAAAAAAGACATTCTATGCGCCAGCGGATTAAGGCCTGTCAGCAGCTTCAGGCCAAAGGCTATCTCATCTACAACGAAGATATCGCCCAGTTTGGCCTCACCCTCACCGGCAAAACCCTGCTCAAGCTCGACCTGTCGGTGTGGCCCGTTACCCCCGACGAGCGGCTGATTCTGCGATCATGCCAGGGGGGCCGCATTGGCCCCAGCCAAATTCATCGGCGGGTCTCGGTGGGCGATCGCCAGCATCTGCTAGAGAAATTGGCAGAACAAAGGCTGATTGTGGTGTACGGGCGAGCGATCGTCCATTTGCACCTCACGGCCTACCCCCACCCCGCCTTCCACGGTTCGGTATCCCCTCCTTCAGAGAAATGGCTTGAGCAAGCACTATAGATATAGCTGTCAAGCCGGAACAAAGAAAATATGGGCAAAGTAGTTGGAATCGACCTGGGTACCACAAACTCAGTGGTTGCCGTCATGGAAGGGGGCAAGCCCACCGTTATCGCTAACGCTGAGGGCTTTCGCACCACCCCCTCGGTAGTGGCCTACGCCAAAAATGGCGATCGCCTCGTAGGCCAGATCGCCAAGCGCCAAGCGGTGATGAACACCGAGAACACCTTTTATTCAGTCAAGCGCTTCATCGGTCGTCGCTACGACGAAGTCGGCACCGAGTCAACCGAAGTCGCTTACAAAGTGATGAACGTGGGCAACAACGTCAAAATTGACTGCCCACAAGCGGGTCAGCAGTTCTCGCCCGAAGAAATTTCGGCCCAGATTCTGCGCAAGCTGGCCGACGACGCCGGTAAGTACCTGGGCGAAAAAGTCACCCAGGCCGTCATCACCGTGCCCGCCTACTTCAACGACTCCCAGCGTCAGGCCACCAAAGACGCTGGCAAAATTGCGGGTCTAGAGGTGCTGCGTATCATCAACGAGCCGACAGCGGCTTCGCTAGCCTACGGCCTCGATCGCAAGAGCAACGAAACCATTCTGGTGTTTGACCTGGGCGGCGGTACCTTCGACGTCTCCATTCTCGAAGTGGGCGACGGCGTGTTTGAGGTGCTGGCCACCTCCGGCGACACCCACCTGGGCGGCGACGACTTCGACAAAAAGATCGTTGATTTCTTGGCCGCTGAGTTTCAAAAGCTTGAAGGCATCGACCTACGCAAAGATAAGCAGGCCCTGCAGCGCCTGACCGAAGCCGCTGAGAAAGCCAAAATTGAGCTTTCCAACGTCACGCAGTCAGAAATCAACCTGCCGTTCATCACCGCTACCCAAGACGGCCCCAAGCACCTAGAAATGAGCCTGACTCGGGCCAAGTTCGAAGAGCTGTGCGCCGATCTGATTGACCGCTGCCGCATCCCCGTCGAGCAGGCGCTAAAAGACGCCAAGATTGCGAAGAGCGCCATTGATGAAGTAGTGCTGGTGGGTGGTTCCACCCGCATTCCCGCCATCAAAGATGTGGTCAAGCGCACCCTCGACAAAGAACCCAACGAAACCGTCAACCCCGACGAAGTCGTTGCCGTAGGCGCAGCCATTCAGGGCGGTGTGCTGGCCGGTGAAGTCAAAGACATTTTGCTGCTGGATGTCACCCCGCTGTCGCTGGGGGTCGAAACCCTGGGCGGCGTCATGACCAAGCTGATCACTCGCAACACCACCATCCCCACCAAAAAGTCGGAGGTGTTCTCTACGGCCCAAGATGGCCAAACCAACGTAGAGATCAAGGTGCTCCAGGGTGAGCGCGAGATGGCCAATGACAACAAGAGCCTGGGTAACTTCCAGCTCTCGGGCATTCCCCCCGCGCCCCGTGGCGTACCCCAAGTCGAGGTGATCTTTGACATTGATGCCAACGGCATTCTCAATGTCACCGCCAAAGACAAGGGCACTGGCAAAGAGCAGACCATCACCATCTCGGGAGCCTCTACCCTCGACGACAACGAGGTCGAGCGCATGGTGAAAGATGCCGAAGCCAACTCCGCCGCCGACAAAGAGCGACGCGAGCACATCGACCTCAAGAACCAGGCCGACTCGCTTACCTATCAGGCTGAGAAGCAGCTGGCCGACATGGGTGACAAAGTGCCCGCCGCTGACAAAGAGAAGGCCGAAGGCCAAATCACAGCGCTGCGCACCGCCATTGAAGCTGAGGACTTTGACACCATCAAAACCCTCACGGGCGAGCTGCAACAGACCCTCTACGGCATCAGCACCAACCTGTACCAGCAGGCGGGCGGCGATGCCACCGGCGGCGAGGCCCCTGGCCCCGATGCCACCCCCAGCGACAGCGCTGGCGGCGACGACGTGATCGACGCCGAGTTTTCTGAACCTGGCTCTAACTAAGCGGGCCTCTAGCCCACGACTTTGCTCTGGCTAGCTAAAAGGGAGATAGCGCGATCGCGCTATCTCCCTTTTTTTAGTTGGCAGGCAGAGAGAGTCTTGCCGTCGCCTATATGCCGAGGCCGACGCGATCGGCCTTACAGCAGCAGCTCTAGCAACAGCCCAAAGCGGCTGTCTTGGCCAAAGCGGGAGTTTTGCAGCTGAAAATCAGTACCCAGCCGCAGTTGAGGAGTCACCGCATAGCCGATCGCCAGACTGGTAATACCCACTTCACCCTCGCTGCCCGGTGCTACCCACCGCTGGCTCAGGGCTAGGTCAGCCCCACCGCCCCGCGACGGCACCAGCATTAGGCGCAGGCCCACATCTAGCCCGTCGGTTTGGTAGGCCGGGGTGCTGAGCGACCGATAGCCCACCGTCGGGGCAATGTTGACGTAGCCCCCCAGGGGCAGCAGGTAGTAGCGCGCTTCGCCCCCGTAAGACTCGCGATCGCCGTTCCAGCTGCGGCTGTAGTCGGCGCTGGCGGTCAGCCCCGTGCCCGGCACCACAAACACATCTTCTACGGCGGCCCCAAAGCCACCAATCTGCCCGCTAGAGGGAAACTGGGCGTAGCCCGCCCGCAGCCGGGTGCGAAAACTAGGCCGGTGGCGAATCTCGTCGGCGACATCGGGGATGTCTTCTAGCCAGCGCTGGAGAGTGGGGCTGCCGTCAATAATGGCGGGGTCGAGGTCGAGGCTGGGCGCTACGGCCTCAGGGTCGAGGGCGATGGTCTCGGGCGGGGCAACGGTTGAAGCGAGACTAGCCGCCGGAACAACTGTGTCAAAGGAAACCGCGCAAGGTTCTAGCGTTTGGGGGCAAAGGGCTAGGCTAGCCGCCGCTGGAGTATGGGGAGGCTCAAGGTCAGGGGCTTCGAGGGCGATCGCCGAGGGCACAGCCGCTTCCACAGGGTTAGACCAGGTTTCCAAGGCCAGGGCATTTTGCCCCAGCCCCAGCACCGCCAGACATCCACCCAGGCGCAGCAGTTGGATTGTTGATGACACTACTCGGCGGCTCCCAGCTCATGCAATATCCTATGCATCTTACCCTCTTCCCCCAGCGGTGCAGCTCAGCGATGAACCGACAAAAAAAGCGACCCGACTCAAAGAGCAAGGCCGCTGGGGGAAACGAGGATAGCGTTCCGGTAAATAACTAAACCCGATCCAAGTCCAGAGGTAGAGTTGTGCCTAGGAAAGGCCTACGGATTTCGCACTGGACGTGGTGTAAGAACCCCTAGCGCACCTGGCCGCGAGTCGCCATGGTATCGATGGGCTTGAGGAAGTAGAGCTGCACCAGCTGCCAACCGATGGTGGCAATGTGGGGCAGTTTTTTCAGGGTCTGCAAGGGCTTGGGCTGGTTGGAGGTCGCAATCTTAGCCAGCTTCTCGTTAGCTGCCGCCGCCGCATCCAGTCGCTTAAAGAAGCTGGGGTGCTCGACATTTAGCGTCACCGGAAACACGCGTCCGGCGGTCTTGTTGGTGTTTTCAATCACTTCAATGTCGTACTCACGGACATTCAACCCCAGGGAGGCGTAGAAGCCTTTAGCCCGGAGATCGTTGAGGTACATAGTGGCAAACACCGACAGCAAAAAGAAGCGGCACCACAGCCTAGCCTTCCAGTCGTTGAGAATTTGGGGCTGAGACTTCATCAGGGCCGAGAAAAAGTCGCCGTGACGATTTTCGTCCTGGCACCAGTTTTCAAAGAACCGGAAGATCGGATAGATCTCGTTCTCGGGGTGAGACTCGAGGTGGCGGAAGATAGTGATGTAGCGCCAGTAGCCAATCTTCTCCGACAGGTAGGTGGCGTAGAAGATGAATTTAGGCTTAAAGAAAGTGTAGTCTTTGGTCTTGGTCAAAAAGCCCAGGTCTAGCTGCATATTGAAGTCAGCCATGGCCTTGTTCAGGAAGCCTGCGTGGCGGGCCTCGTCGCGCGATATCAGGTCAAAACACTCGGCCAGCACGGGGTTTTTGCCCTTGAGGCGGCGGCTCAGTTCTTTGTAGAGCAAAAAGCCAGAGAACTCAGAGGTGCAGGAGCGCTCCAGAAACTCTACAAACACCTGCCGGGTTTCGCCAGTGACGCAGTCCCAAGACTGGTCAAAGACCTCGCTGCGGACGAAGTGGTGGCGATTGTAGTCAGCCCGCAACTCGTCGAGAATGGCGAGCATCTCCTCTTCGTTGGTCGAGATGTCCATGGCGGCCATCTCGTCAAAGTCGGTGGTGTAAAACCGAGGGGTGAGAATGGTATCTTTGGCGGGAGCCTTTACCCCTGGGCGAATCTCTTGCAATTCAGGCTTTTTAAGGGAATCTACCATGAGTCCTTAGATGGCGCGGTGAACATTGACCGGGCTATTCTTCCGGTGGAGCGACGGCTGAGAGAGACGTGCATTTTAATTCTAGGCATATTTCTACCCTGAGAGCAAAAAGCACTGAGCTACTTCTATCAACCGCTAAATGTCAGTGTATCAGGGCTTTTAAGACAGGCGGGGGCGCTTTAAGTTTTGCAACAGAATTTGCGCCGGAATTTGTGCCAGAATCTTGCGCCAGAACCTATCGACAGTTAACGCCTAGCCAGGGTCTTGCGGGCCGATTCTCTCAATTAGCTCTTCGGAATAATTCATTGTCAATTCGTTATGCCGCAGTCTCCTAGCGTCTGCGGCGCGGCGGGTCGGCATCGTCGCCCTGCTCTAGCTTGTAGGCATTGAGCAGCTGGGTCATTTTGTGGCGCATTTTGAGGTGGGTCTCGGCCCCCTCATAGGCGTAGCGGTTGAAGCCGCCCTGGTCGATCAGCTGCTTGAGGTAGCTGGCGCGATCGCCCGGGTTGGGATGCGAGGCAAACCAGCTGACCCCTCGGTTGCCGTACTCTGCTTCGAGGGTGATCATCAGGTTGTGGAGGCCGTCGGCGGCGTAGTGGTTGTTGGCCAGCAGCTTGGTGCCCAGGATGTCCGACTGGCGCTCCATGTCGCGGGAGTAGCCCGACACAATCAGACCCGCCGCGATGTTGGCCACCTCAGGGATGGGAATAAAGGAGGCCAGACTGCTGGTGAGGTTGCCCTGGGTCACCATTTGAAAGCTGTGGGAGAGCACCGCGTGGGCGATCTCGTGGCCCACCAGACCGGCCAGCTCGGCCTCAGAGTGGCTGCGGGTGATGGCTCCGGCGTTGATAAAGATCTTGCCGCCGGGGAGGGCAAAGGCGTTGAGGCTGTCATCCATGATCACCTCAAAGCTGTAGTCAAACTCGTCGCGCCCCGCCAGCCCCGCCAGCCGCTGGCCCATGTCGTTGACGTAGGCGCGAATTTCGGGGTCATCGACGATGGGCAGCTGGCGCTTGACCTGCTCGGCCACCCGATTACCCAGGCCGCTTTCGCCCTGCATCATCAAAATGCCGGAGTTGAGGGCGCTAAATGGCCCCAGCAGCCCCCCGGTAAGAATGTACCCAGCGGCCCCGGTGACAATGTTAGACACCAGGTTGCGGGTCAGGGTTTGGTTCATCTGGCCGCGAAAGCGATCTAGATTTTGCCGCGCCAGCCCGGTCATCGCCTCGGCCTGGGGGTGCTCGGGGTTGAGAATGGCAAACTGGTTGGCGGTAATGGCGGCTTCAATCCACTGCTGGCGGGCCATCTGCACCTCAGCCTGGGCCTGGAGCAAGTCGGGGTTGTAGGGGTAGCGGGCGATCGCCCCCTCAAGCACCGCCTGGGCTTCGTCGGCGCGGCCCTGCTGCACCAGGTAGCGGGCGTAGAGAGACTGCCCCGGCAAAAACTCGGGATAGTTTTTGACCAAAAGCTCCAGGGGAACCAGCACCCGGTTGGGAAACTCAGTCTCGGCCCCGGCCAGGGCCTCGCGCCAGTAGACCTGGCCCCCAGGGGGGAGATCGGCGGGGTCGGTGAGGGGGGCGATCGCTAGCTCTGGCGCAGTTTCGGCTAGCCACGCCGGGTCTTTGGCGGCGCGGTAGAGCAGCTCGGCATCGGCGCGATCGCCCTCCTGGTACAGGCGATCGGCCTGCATCAGCAGCTCGCTTCGCTTGGCCGCCTCAGGCGAAAGCCCCGCCAGCAGCAGCGCCCGGCCTACAGGAGAATCGGCATCTAGCTCGGCGGCATCTCGACTGCTCCCAGGCTCACCCCCAGGCTCAATAGACGGAATATCTGGCTGCTTGGACGGTAGCTTGAGGGTGCCCTCGGGCTTCTCTGGAAAGGGGGTGGGCAGCGCGTTCTCTGGCAACGCCGCTGGGTCAACCTGGAGCGCCTCCTCACCACTGGCCAGCACCGGGGCAGCCTGTTCGGCGACCGCCGCAGGCTCTGCCGCAAACCCTGGCGCATGGCTCAGGCCCTGACTCAGCAGCACCGCCCCCAAAAAACTAGCCAGCAACACTGTCACAAACCGCTGCAATCGCCCCATAACATCTCCCTATTTTTTAATGGATTTTGGAATGACAAAGGGGGTTACGCTTTCTGGGCGCTGAAATTTCTGGGCGCTGACGGCTGGGGGCAGTCCATAACGCTATGTCTGCACGACGCGATCAATTGAACGAGGTTCCCACCCCGCACATTTACATTCTGACAATGCTTTGCCAAGCCAGAATCTGTGCTCCTATAATTTTGTTAACCAAATGTAACAACGCAACCGTAACCCCGGAGCCCCATGACCTTAGCTACCATTCAACCCTGGCTCAATTTTGTTCACCCCGTAGTGATGTGGCTGCTGCTGGCAACCACCCTCTACGCGCTTTACCTAGGGGTGCAAGCCCGCAAAACCCGCCTAGCCGATGCCGAAACCCGCAAGGAGCTGATTAAAGGCAAATTTGCTCTCAAGCACCACAAGGTTGGCTCGGCCCTGCTGGCCTTTATGGTAATTAGCACCGTAGGCGCTATGGGGGTCACCTACCTGGAGTCGGGCAAGCTGTTTGTGGGGCCTCACCTGCTGGTGGGTCTGGGCATGACCACGCTGATCGCCTCTTCAGCAGCACTGGTGCCCTTTATGCAAAAGGGCAGTGAAACGGCTCGGCTCACCCATATCACCCTCAACATTGTGCTGGTAGGGTTGTTTGGCTGGCAGGCTCTTACCGGCATGCAGATCGTGCAAAAAATTCTAGAGAGACTCTAGAGGGGGGTTAGAGTCTGCGGCAGAAGACCTGGCTGAGATGTTCAAATTAGGGGGCTATCAAGCTCAAGCTGGCAGGTAGGAGGGTATACGGTTCACGGTTTTAGGTTCAAGGTCAGCCGTGAACCGTATACCTCAAACCCTGAACCCTAAGTCGTAGCCAGCCCCAGACACTGACCTGCTATTGGGCCTCTGGTTTGCGGCCCCAGCTTGACCAGAAGTGGTGGCCCCGGTAGCTCTCGGGCAGGGGCAGGTTGTGGCTGGTGTGAAAGTCTTCTTGCACCCGGCGGGTGAGGCGCTTAGACACCTGGCGCACCACCTGGTTGAGCAAGCGATCGCCCGAAGACTTGAGCAGCGATCGCGGCACTGAACTCAGCAGGCGAGGCATATGAATCTTGACCGCCAGGCTCAGTTCCCAATCCACCTCGGTCAGGGCCATAGGGGGGAGCACCGCAGCCCCCTCTTTGAGCTGCAACATCGAGTGAAAATCGACGTCGTAGCCCGGAGCCACGTACCCAGGGATCGGCATAGTGTCGATGCGGTAAACCCGGTGATCGATGGACGACAGGTAAAGCCCTACCTTTGGCTCCACCTCGTGGCCCAGCATGGCAAAATGCCCCACCACCAGCGCATAGCCGTGGTCAGCAATAGGCTCTACGTGCATGGGGTGGGCGCAGCGGGTAAACCAACCCTGGTGGCTATTTAGGTAGCGGCCCACGGTATCGACGTCGGCCGCCATCTCCATCTTGCCGGCGTAGTGGCCCTCTAGCACCAGGCCCCCATTGGCTGAGGTATGGGCGATCACGTCACCCGCGATATTCTCAGCCATATCCTCTGAGGGGGAGTCGTTGACCATGACATTCTCCGTAGCACCCTGATTTCTAGGAGCCAAGGGCAATGCATCAATATTTTGGACAGAGGGCATGGATTCCAGGGTCACTGTGCAACCACTTGCTTAAACAACATCAGATGAATTTTTGAATTTTCAGGATTGATTATCAAACAGTGTAATTGCTGCCAAAGGTTACGTCAGAACCTAACCCATCGTAAAGATTTAGTATCTCAAGTGTGCCCTCCCGAACTGTCATACCCGCCACGGTTTGAGCGAGTCTGCCCTGGGGATAGTTTCTTTTTAGCGGGTGATTTCGTAAGATCAGGCCACTACAGCAGAACCACACAAAACCATCACACCAGGAGAATGCCACCGTGAAAGCATTTGTTGCCGGGGCTACGGGAGCTACGGGTTCCAGAATTGTCACCCAGCTGGTTGATCGCGGCGTGCCGGTGGTGGCCTTTGTGCGCGATGCCGCTGTCGCCCGAGGCCAGTTGCCTATTGAGGTCACGCTGGTAGAGGGAAATGTGACCGATAAAGAGAGCATTCGCGGGGCGATGGCCGGCTGTACCGTGCTGCTCTCGGCCACTGGTGCCCGCCCCGGCTTTGACCCCACCGGCCCCTACCAGGTTGACTACGAGGGCACTAAAAACCTGGTAGATGTGGCCAAAGAATCGGGCATCGAGCATTTTGTCATGGTGTCTTCGCTCTGCACCTCCCGATTTTTTCACCCCCTCAACCTATTCTTTTTGATTCTCTACTGGAAGCAGCAGGCCGAGGCCTACCTGCAAGCCAGCGGTCTCACTTACACCATCGTCCGCCCCGGCGGCCTCAAGTATGACGACACCGATAACCGTGCCCTGATCATGGCCCCCGCCGATACGCTGTTTGAGGGCAGCGTGCCCCGGCTCAAGGTGGCCCAGGTGTGCGTAGAGGCGCTGTACTTGCCCCAGTCGCGCAACAAAATTGTGGAAATTGTCGCACAGGAAAATGCCAACCCCCAGCCTTACGAAGCGCTGTTCGCGGGGGTAGCTTAGGCGATTTCTAGGAAAGAAGATACCAGCTTTAATCCAGCGACTGTAGCCGCTGTAAGGTGGGCACTGCCCCACCATGGGGAAACTTATTCCAGAAGTCGCTTTAGGTTTAAGGCCGCTGCCTTATCCCTCGCTGATCAGTTGCAGCAGCTGCTCGGTAGAGATCTTTCCACTCATGTCGGTGCCTTCGAGCAGGCTGTCGGCCAGGTCGCGCTTTTGCTTGTGCAGGTCAACGATTTTTTCCTCGATGGTGTTTTTGGCTACCAGGCGGTAGATGGTGACGGGGCGCAGCTGGCCGATGCGGTGGGCGCGATCGCTCGCCTGATCCTCCACCGCCGGGTTCCACCAGGGGTCCATGTGGATCACGTAGTCCGCTGCGGTCAGGTTTAATCCAGTGCCCCCGGCCTTCAGGCTGATTAAAAACACATCGCCCTCACCCGCCTGAAAAGCATCGACCCGCTTTTTGCGATCTTTAGCGGGGGTGCTGCCGTCGAGGTACTGGTAGGCGATGTTTTGCCCGTCGAGAAACTCGCGCAGAATACTCAGGTGGTCGACAAACTGGCTAAACACCAGGGCCTTGTGGTTATTCTCCAGCAGTTCTTCGAGCACTTCGCCAAAGGCTTCCAGCTTGGCGCTGGGCAGAGCGGTGGTGCCCTTGACCAGGCGGGTGTTGCAGCAGGCGCGGCGTAGCTTCATGATTTCGGCCAGCACTTGCAGGTGTTTGGTGCCCGACTCGATGGTGGGGTCGGCGAGTTTGTCCACCGCCTCTCGCCGCAGCGCCTCATAGAAGGCCATTTCCTGGGCGCTGAGTTCGACCTGGAGGGTGACCTCCGTGCGGGCGGGCAGTTCATCGAGCACCTGGGTTTTGGTGCGCCGCAAAATAAAGGGCTGAATTAACTTCTTCAGCCGGTTGCGGGCTGCCTTGTCTTGGTTGCGCTCGATCGCATTGGCATACCGCTGGCTGAACTGATCCTGCGACCCCAGGAGACCGGGGTTGATAAAGCGAAATAGGTTCCACAGCTCGCCCAGGTGGTTTTCGATGGGGGTGCCGGTGGTGAGAATTTTGAAGCCGCCCTGGAGCTTCATTGCCGCCTTTGAGCGCTTAGTGGCGGAGTTTTTAATCGCCTGGGCCTCGTCGAGCACGATGGTCTGCCACTCGACTTTCGCTAGCATTTCCGACACCTCATCCTGCTGCAGCAGGCCGTAGCTGCACACCAGCAGATCAAAGGGCTGGAGGTTGTCGAGCACCTTTTGGCGATCGCCCGTGCCAAACTGCGTCGGGTTCAGCGTCGGGGCAAACTTCTCGGCCTCGCTGAGCCAGTTCATGCACACCGAGGTGGGGGCGACAATTAGCGTTGGTCCCTCGGGGGCGCGGGCGAGAATCACCGCCAGGGCTTGCAGGGTTTTGCCCAGGCCCATGTCGTCAGCCAGGCAGGCCCCCACGCCCCAGTGGGCCAGCCGTGCCAGCCAGTTGAAGCCGTCTAGCTGGTAATCGCGCAACTCGGCCTGGAGGGTGGAGGGTAGCTCGGGCTTGAGGTTTTGGGCCTCTTTGAGGCGCTTGAGGTGGTCTTTCCAGTGTTTGTCGGTCTGGAGCTGGCCGACGTCGTCCATCCAGTCTTCCATCGCTAAAGACGCCAGGGGATGGAAACGTACGCCGTCGCCGCTTTTCTCGGAGTAGGCCCGCAGGTCGTCGAGGCGCTTGCGAAACTCCTGGGTGAGGGCGAGAAATTGACCGTCGGCCAGCTGAATGAACCGACCCGGAGATTTCTCCAGCAGCTCCATCAGTCGCTGCATATCCATCACCTGGTCATCGCTGATTTGCAGCTCGCCGCTGGCGGCAAACCAGTCGCGCTGGCGCTGAATCTGAATCTTAAAGTTGCTGAGACCGACCCGGTTGGCGATGCGCATTTTTTCGCCCTCGGGCCATTCCACCACCGCCTGATCGCCCACATCCTGAATTTCCATCAGCAGCTCTAGACAGGCTTCGGGGTCATCGATCAGCCATTCACCCTCGGTGTCGTCGAGGCGTTGCAGGGTGGGGCAGGCGGTTTCGACGGCGCGGGCCAGCTTTTTCTCATCTTTTAAGTTGCGGTGGGTTTGCAGGCGGCGGCCGTCGATTTCGGCGATCACCATTTCGCCGCCGGTGCCGGGGCGGTAGTAGGGGCCGTCTTCGCCAAAGGGCCGGGTGAGCAGCGAGACCTTTAGCCCTGCCCCGGCAGGCAGCAGGTGCAGGTGAGGCTGAGGTGCCGCCTCGACTTCTTCGGCATCGGCCACGCCGCCGCCAATGTCGGAGTGCACTGTGACCAGGCCCGCCACGGCATTGATGGCAGCGAGTACCTGGTCTTTGGCGCTTTCGGGCACTTCGAGGGCGTTTTTTGGCCCCAGCACCTCGGCGATGCGGTGGTGGCTGGGGGCAAACTCGATCACCTTGAGCCGGGTGGGGGTCTCTTTAATCAGGGCGATCGCCTTTTTGGTATCGACCTCGGGGGTCAGCGAAATCTCCAGCTTGCCTGCCCCCGCCTGTCGCACTAGCAGGGCGGGTTCTCCCTTGACGACATCGACGCGGCTGGTGGGCGAGTCTTCCCAAAACACCAGGGGGTGCCCCACTAAAGACGCCAACACTCGGTCGGGAAAGGTGTAGTTGTCGTAGCCGTAGGCGTAGGGGTCGTGGGTGAGGTGGGCGCAGATCTCGAGGTCTTGGGGGGTGAGGTAGCTGAACGATTTGACTTCGTTTTTGAGGCGGCGCAGGGCGATCGCTCGGCCCCGACTCCAGCCGCCTTTGACGCTGATTTTTTGCTCCTTGGGCTGAAGCAGCCAGGTGTTTTCAGAATAGAAGGTCAAAAACCAGGCCAGGCGATAGTCGGTCGTGGCGGGTTTACTGGCAGGGGCGGGGGCCGTGGGGTTGAGGCCAATCAGCGCCGTCAGCGATAGCTCCCAGGCCTGCTTGGGGGTAATTAGCGTGACCAGGGGAGTAATGCCGGTTTTTTCCCGCAGAGTGGGGGCCTTTTGGCCGTAGGCGCTGTCGGGGTTAAGACGAGCCAGCAGCTCGGCGGCCTCAAGGGCAAACCAGTCGTAGCCAGAAGCGGTGGCGTCTTTGTAGAGGTCTTTGACGATATCGGGCAGACGCTCTTGGGCATTTTCGATATCGACCCAGTAGAGGCAGAGCATGTCGATCAGCGACTCAAAGCTGCTGGCGTTGTCAAGGCTGCTGACGGGGGTGCTGGTCAGGTAGCGCTTGGCCGCCGTATTGCCCTGGAGCACCTGGGCGACTTTTTCTAGGCAGCTATAGATCACGCTCATCCAGTGGCGGTAGTTCTGATCGGCGATGGTATGGGCATAGCCTTCGGCCTCTTTGAGGCTAGTCGGCGAGCCTTCTTTAATTAGCGCCAGCAAGAGGAAGATGCCGGGGGCATTGTCGAAATAAACTTTGCGCTTGCCGGTGGCTTTTTTCAGCAGTTTGAGCGCTACTGCACCCTCTTGCAGGGTTTGGGCGTAGTCGCCCCGCAGGCAGCTGACCCAGCTCTGGTGCAGCAGCAGGTCTATGGGGTCTTCTTCGGCGAAGTTTTGCAGGGCGGCGTCCGCTTCCCCCAGTCGGCCTCGGGCAATCAGCTGTTCTATCCAAATGCCTTTGAGGCGGTCAGACATGGTCGCCCCTGCCTCAGTACATTCTTCGTGGAGCAGGGCAAAGGCCTCGGCGGCGGGGGTCATAGTCATCAGCGAATTAACGCAGAGGCTGCCCAGGGCGGCTTCGTAGAGGTCGGGATCTTGCTTGAGGGTGAGAAACCAGTCGCGGTCGAAGGGGTTGTTGCATACCAGCTCAAACACCTGGGCCATAGAAATGCGGCTGGTGGCGTAGGGGTTGCTGTAGTACGACTCAAACTGCTGTTCGATGTAGTCCCAGTCGTGGCGGTAGAGGCCGATGCGCACCTCGCGAATAAACTCGTCTTCGCTCTGAAACAGGCGGAGAGATTTATCCCACCCGTGGGTGCGCACGGGGAGCTGGGTCTGCACGACCTTAGCCATGGGCTCAAAGGTGCCCCGACTGACGGCATCGCGGGTAGCGATTTCGACCAGCAGGGGGTGGCACTGGGGGCCGTAATTGCTGTGTGTCACCAGCATATGCTGCTCGGTGAGACGGGTAAGTAGTGGATTTAGCCGCTTGAGATCTAGGGGCGTCTTTGGGGGCGTTTTTGGGCTGGCACCCGCTTTGCCAATCCTCTCTTGGTAGAGGTTGAAACAGTCGATCAGCTTTACTTTGCCGATCGGAATGTAGAGGATGGCGTATAGCTGTACTAGCTCCCGATTGAGGTCTGGGAGAGCTTGGTAGGACTGCACCAGGTCGGCGCGCAGGGCTGAGGCTTTTTTAGAGGCAGGCATTGAGGTGCGATCGCAGAAAACTGCTCGTTGATGAAATTGTATCGGTCTAAGCCAGCGACAATGTTCACCGCATACCAAGATTGGCCCAGCCTACTGAGAATGAACCAGTTCTTATTGATAATATGTTGCAATAATCTTGAAGCTTGGGTATCTTAGTAGAAGTGATAGTCAATAGCGATGGCCATTAAGCATCCCCGCCAAACTAGCTCAAAGAATTTTTAAAGACGCTGTCATGGCGGTTGGTAAAAGCTTAGGGCGATCTTAGCCCTTTAGCAACCGCTATCTCTCAGTATCTACTTTAGAGTTGATTTCATTAAGCCCAAGCCCCTCGGGGCTGCCACTATGGAGAGTCAGTCAATTTAATATGAACGTTGTAAAGCTAGACCGCTCAAAATCGGGGCAGACCACCCAGTCCCGTCCCCTACCGGTGACCGTGGTTGAGCTAGACCGGGTCAACCGCTGGAATGTATATCGCCGCCTGCAGGAGCTGGCTGTAGTGTGTGAGTGCGGCAGCAATCAACCCCTCACCGTTGTCATCAATACCCCCGCCGATGCCCTGCTGGTCTGGAGCGTGTTGCAGGCTGCGACTCTCCCCAAGCTCGCTCTCACCGATCACCTTGAGCGCTGCTGGCAGCAAAGGAGTCTGCGATGAAAACTTTCTATGAATCCGCCATAGCACATGTGGCAGCGCCCACCGGGCAGGTGCTCAAGGGCTTATATGCCGGAGCCTACCTCTCGGACAAAGGCAAGATTAAAGGTCTAAGGCTCCAGGCTGACGCAGAAGAATACGCCATCAAACTGCCAAAGTATCTGCGGCCTATGCTGGTGCGAGAGCTGGCACCAGGCGATTTTGTGCAGGTGTGGGCCTATCTTGAAGATGATCGGTGGCGCGCCGTCAACGTTTTGCCTCTGCCCGACTGCGAGGCAAAAACCCTGCAACAGCAGTGGGGTAACGTTGCCCCGGTCATCGCCGCTGCCCAGCCCAAGCGCCTGTGCTTTGAGGTGTGTAGCAAGGGCAAGTGTTTTAAGCAGGGCGGCAAACAGATTTACAACGAGCTGCAAGAGGCCGTAGACAGCGACCCGGAGCTGGCCCATGTCTCAGTCAAAGCCACTGGCTGCATGAAAGCCTGCAAGCACGGCCCCAATTTACGAGTGCCCAACGGCCAAATGCTGCACCGGGCCACCCCTGCCGAGGCTCTGGCGCGGCTGGATGCAAAGCGATGAGTGGTCAGGCGTTTACCCCCCAGCGGCTAGACCACTGACTGGTGATCGTAGCTTTTGTGGCGCTATCGAGCGGGATTATCCGGAAGGTGTATCTCGATGCGTAGGGGGTGAGTATGAGTCAGATTGAGCAGAGATCCCCCCTGCCCCCCTTTTTGAGGGGGGCAGGGGGACAGCTACCAGCCCACTTTAAGGCTGTCGGGAGTGAGGAAGTGCTCCAGATGATAGGCCCGCTCCTCGGTTTTCAGCAAAATTTGCTCGTAGAGGTAGCGAGTGGCGCGATCGCCCAAACTCTCGGCCTGGGCCGCCAGCCGACGAATCAGCTCGATCAGCGCCTGCTCGGCCTTGAGGTCATGGTCGATCATGATGCGGCAGCGGTAGGTGTCGTCGTTTTCCATGTCAAAGCAGCACAACTCGGCCAGCTTGCCAAAACTCAGGGGCGGAATGCCCCCCAGCCCGTGAAGCCGTTCACCCACGTCATGGGCGTGGCCCTGAGCCGCTTCGTAGCTCTCTTCAAAATAGTTGTGGAGCATATAGTACTCCGCACCTTCTACGACAAAATGGTGCTTTTGGTACTGCAACGACAGGGCCGTAAAGCTGGCATAGAGCGTCGCCAACCCATCCACCACCGGCTCTGTAATCGACTTCTCCAGCAAAACTGGGTTGTTTGCCACCTCGCCGTAGGTT